>JAKFWZ010000014.1 GCA_021731695.1 Candidatus Daviesbacteria bacterium
GAAAAATTCTATGAAAAACATTCAAGTCCGTGAGCGCAAAAAAATTCCTGCCACTATGATTTCCCAGCACCCTGATCATGCCAGTACTCCGTATTGGAAGTTACAAGATACAAGAAACAAGATACAAGAAAATAAAAAAAATACGTCATTGCGAGGTGCTTCCTCCGAAGCAATCTCAGTGAATCCGGCTTTCGTCTCCACTGCAGAAGAAGCGCATGAGCTGTACCTGTCTTTTTCAGACCTCGGGGCAACTGAATATAAGTGGGATTGGGAGGGAAAATTAGTTGATGAATCTGTGATGGAGCGGCTTTTATCTGAGCATTACGACTATTTTAAAAAAAATCCGCTCGGCGTTGAAAAATATTTAACTTTTCGTTTGCCTAATCCGCGGGTTGAAACTGAATTTAGAATCGGCAGATCATTTATGAATTTAATTTCCTCATCAGCTATGGCAAGAGCATTTAAATTACCTGACACTCCTTTATTTGAAGTGATTTTGCCGATGACTGCAAATGCTGAAGAGATGCTTGAGATTCACGAAGCGTTTTACGAGCTTGCTTCTTTAAAGCATAAATTATTCGCAATGAGTGAAAATCCCTTAAAGAATATAAAAGTTATCCCGCTTTTCGAAGAGATAAATATCATTGCAGATTCTGATCAGATTTTAAAAACATATATTAAGGGCTTTATAAAGCGGTTTAAAAGAAAACCGCAATATATCCGCCCGTATATCGCGCGTTCTGATCCGGCTTTGAACGCAGGTTTGGTGCCGACAGTTTTAGCTGTAAAAATTGCCCTATCAAAATATGCGGCACTGGAAGCTGAGTCAGGAATATCAATGTATCCGATTATCGGTGTAGCTGCATTGCCATTTCGCGGCGGTTTAACTCCTGAAAACGTGCCCGATTTTGTAAAGGAATATTCAGGTGTCCGCACGGCATTAATCCAATCAGCCTTCCGCTACGATTACCCTAAAGATAAGGTTATTAAAGCAATTAAGGAGATTGAGGAAAGTTTACCTAAGGCAAAAGCTGTCAGGATTTCTGACAGTGATGAGAAAGAGCTGCGAAAGATAATGGACATTTTTGAAAAAGAATATAAGCAGACTATCGAAGGAATTGCATCAATTATTAATGATGTTGCTTCTCATTTACCAAAAAGAAGAGAAAGAGTGCAGCATACGGGACTTTTTGGATATAGTAGAGGAGTCGGAAAAGTAAAATTGCCGAGGGCAATTGGTTTTACGGCAGCATTGTATTCGATTGGTGTGCCGCCGGAATTAGTCGGAACCGGCCGCGGTCTGTCTTATCTCCTAACTCATAACCCATCACTCATAACAATTTTAGAAAAATATTACATTAATTTAAGAAAAGATTTGGAGAATGCGGGGAAGTATCTGAACAAACAAAACTTGAAAATACTAGCAAAGAAAATTCCGGCATTCAAATTGATTGAAGAAGATGTTTTGGAAATTGAAAAATACCTTGGATTTGAACTAGGTCCTATAACGAGCAAAGAAAAACTACATAACGACCTGAGTACAAAAATATATGCAAAATTAGTTAAAGGGAAAGCTCTGACTGATCTAATCGAAGAGACTGCAATACTCAGAAAAAGCCTGGGATGATTAATAGTTTAGAGTTAAAGGGTGACGAAGCTCGTATGGTTTAGAGTTATACGTTTGTCGTAAGACGCTTTAAGAAACTAGCATCGAAACCGTATAACCATTTACTAATTTTCAAACCGGGGGAGGATGTCTTTCCAATTTCTCAATCCTTTTATCCTGACTTGAAAGAATTTTGATTTGTTCCTTTGAGGCCAGATCAAATTTGCGTTCCAGACTTGCCAGACGATTTCTGACTTCCTGGTTCATGCGTACGATATTTGACCAGGTGAAGTCCTTACTGCTTTTATCCTTTTCCAACTGATCAAGCCTGTTTTCCTGAATCTCAAACCTACTCCTTAAATCATTCAAATCACTTTTCATTTCTGTTATCCCACTATTCATCACAAACGCTTGGTCTTCCATTTTTTGGATTTTGCCCAAAATGTCTTTTAGCTCGCTGTTAATTTCAAAAAACTCATTTTTTGTGCTTTGAGCAAGCGTTTTTAGGTTAGTTTCCAGGTTACTAATTTGAAGAGCAATCTGATTAAAATTATTAGTTGCATTTATTGCCAGTTTATCAATGTTTTCATCTACAGCATCAAATCTCCTGTCTACTGAACCAAACTTTTCATCTACAGAGTCAAATCTCTGATCAATCGAAGTAAACCTCTGATCAAACTTCTTTTCCTGCTCTTCAAATCTTTGATCAATGGTCTTAAATTTTTCATCAAACTTCTTTTCCTGTTCGTTGAATCTTGCATCAAGGATTTCTATTAGTTCTTTTTTAAATTGGTTATCCATGGAACCATCATAAACTACCAAATAAAACCCATCAATTGATCTTAAATATTACTAAAACAGTCATTTTCTAAGTAACTAAGGTGGCTGAAGTTACTGAGGTAACTAAGGTCTGCATTTTTCTGCGTTAGTCACATTCTTTGCTTTCGTTGCATTAGTTTCTCTCTGAAGTTGCTTCACTGAGCTTAATCTTTTAGAATAAATTATGGCTGAAGACAAACCAGGAATTCAGGAATCATCTCGTTCACCCCAAATACAGGAATTAAAAAGACATGTGCGTTCTCATACCTCTGCTCAGGATCCCGAGCTGGAGCGCTTGAGCCGTAGAAAGTTTTTGGGACGGGTTGGAACCGTGATAGGAGTAGGTGGATTTGCAGCCACTGCCTGGTGGCAAAGATTGTGGCCATTTAAAAATAGCACTCCTGAGCAAGGCTTGGAAAAAGCAGAAAATCCTGAATTATTAATAAAGAAAGAACAAATTCAAAAGCTTGGTTTGGTGATACAAAACTATATTAACCCGGATTTTCAAGGCAACTTCATAGCCGGAAGATTTAATAACAACAAGGTTAATGAGCTGTGCAATCTTATGCGAGTTTTGCCCGAGGAATATAATACCGCCAACTCGCTTCCTTCTGAACAGGCAGTTATTGATTTGGGAGATTTAAGCGATGATGTCCCTCGTTTAGGCCGTTTATTTGCGTCACTTCAAACTACCCCTGAGGGAAAATTAGCAAAAGTTACGCTAGCCGGAAATCTTAACGATAGAAATATTCCGGATGATCAGCTTAGTAAAGTTGCAAAAATCTACTTTAATACTTCAAGCTTTAAGGATGTGCAGCAGTCAAACGAGCTTTTTACAAGCGAGTCAAGAGATGCAGGAATTGATGCAAATAATATGCCGATACTGCCTGAACTTCAAATAGAAGAATCCAGGCGCACTCATAATGGTCTTGAAAGAGGCGCTTTACTGGCGCTAAATCCTGAAGGAGGATTTTATCTTGAGGTAAATGTTATGAGTGATGATGAGATGAAAAGTAATGCTGTAAGTGCAAAAGGGTAACGATATTTCAGAGTTCTTGATAAAGAATGTCATCCCGAGCGAAGTCGAGGGATCTGTAGGTTCAAACTAATGGATTCCTCATTCTTCGGAATGACAAAACAGCTAATTGTCAAAGAGTCTGAAATGTTACAAAGGGTAGATGCCTTGCTCTTTATTTCCAAAAGTCTTTACAATGAGGTATGGCATTAGAAGGACCACCCCCTGAGGTAGCACTAGCTGCTCAGGAAACATCTGAGAGAGTTAATCGTTCAAGAGAACTTAAAGCGCATGAATTCCGCTTTGGAAAAAGAGTAAACTCTCCACCTCAGGTGGCAGTTCTTCAGGTCATAAGAGCAGATGAAGGTATTTGGGAAAGAGTTGACCCAACACCTGAACAGCAGCGAAAGCTGGAAGAGGCAACAGCCCTACCCGGAGAAACGCAAAGAATTTCTTCAGCACTTTTTTCTAAAATATACCGCGATGACGAAGCGGCAGTTTTACTTGATGTTGCGAATTTTGAATCAACTCAACTTGAGAGTAATTTTATTAAGGATCAGATTAGAAGAGGGAACAATTATGCACCAGTAGTTTTGGATGGAGCCGGTGTGTATGGAACAGTAGCTCAGGCAGCATGGCTTAAAGCAAGTCCTGAGAATCCTTTACTGGGGTTTGAGGCAAGTAACAGGAGAGGTGGAATCTGGACAACTTCAGGAGATGTTACGTTAGATAAATCTTGGTGGAGAATGAATAGTAGAAACAGGCCGGAAAGACGCAAGTTAAGGACAAAAGGACAACCGGTTTTTATCGCTCCTGGAACCGATGATAATTTAAATTCTTTAGGAGCTGAAATTCAGAATCTTCAGGTGCCGGACATCTCATCAGGTCAATATCCCGCAAATAATGAATTGGGCAGAGTATTAGAACATGACAGTATTATTTCAGGAAATTTAGCTGTAAATTCTGAACTTGTTAAAGTCAGGTTGAATAAAGATTCGAATCAGCCGGGAAAATTTCAGCAGGAGTATCAGGATAGGTTAACTGGCGAAAGATTTTTCGTCTACTCCGATATTAGTCTTCAGGCTTCAGGGTTAGGAAAAGAAGCTTTGGGCTTCAGTCCTTTATTTTCATCGACAAGGGAGGCTTTGGGTGAAGTTGCGAAGGATTTGGCTGCAGGATTAACCACCCCAAGAGTTCTCACATTTTTTCAGTTAGTTGAAGCTACAACAAGTAATAGAAGAGGAGCAGAAGACGATTTTAAGAAGTTTGGTCTTATCGGTAAAGGAGATACAAGTCGAGTTATCAGGGAATATTTTTCAGGTATTGGTGGAATTGATCCCGGTCAGGCAACTCAGACTGGATTTTTTGATGAGATTTTAGTTCTTGGTTTGGAAAAAAAGACTGCGGAAGAATTAGCCCGAACCGAAAGACCAAGATATTTGTTGAATTTGCTTGATGTTGAAAGAGACAGAGGTGGATTTTTCAGAGTAAAGCCGGTTGAAGGAAGGGTAGTCGGAATAGGAATTCCTAAAGAGGGGAAAGAAGTTATTGTTTATGTTGAGAAGATAATACAAACATCAGAAGGTCCTGTTAAGCAAATTGAGCGAGTCTTTGTACCAAGGCTTGTTTCAGCTGCGGGGTTTGAAGATGAAACTGACAGGACTTATTCAGGTTTAACAGCAGAAACTATAAATGATCAAGCGGGGATTTTTAAGCGTTTAGATGAAACTGCAGCAAAATCAGGAAGCACGATATATTTTAAACCTGATGGTGAAGTTTCAACCAGGTTAGGTATCACCAGAATGGATATTAATATGGTTTCCCTTAGGGAAAACATGGTCGAGATTGTGGCAATAGATAAAAAAGGCATTGCTCAAACAAAAATAATTGACAGGAATAATCCCTCAGAAGAAGATTCGTTACTTTTATCCGCTTCTCAAATATCAAAGTTAGAAATTGCGGGAGAACCTCCGGAGTTTAAACCGGTTATTGATCCTGAATATGATGATGAAATCCCAATTGCAGAAAAAGCAGAAGGATTTGATTTGTATAAAATTGGAGCATGTACAAATTATCCTTTAACCCAAAAAGAAAAAGATCAAACATCAGCTTATGAAGCAGTTCCTGCAAATACAAAATCCATTTTTAGATTTGAAGAACCGGTGAAGTTTTTTGTTGGAAAGTTGGCAGAAAGTGTTAAGGCAGTTCAGGGTACGTTAAATTTAGCTGAAATGAGACCTGATATTGTTCAGCTAAATAGTGAAGGAGAGCGTAGATCAATAATTTCCGTGCCTGTTGATCCGAAAGCTATTGTTCAGGAATTCTCACCAAAACTTAAAATCCCAAATCTTTTAAGATATTTAGCTGCCTCAAAACTAACTGCAGTCTTTCCTGAGGGTTTTAATAAATTATCATTTGGTGTTAAGAAAGTTGAAAGACGAGGAGAAAAAGGACAGTTTGATTTTCAGATTCAATTTGATCAACAGATTCCGGAACAATGGCAGATTGTAGATAAATTCTTAGAAGATCCTCTGGTTCAAAGAGTTTTGGTTAGATTAACCCGGCAGAGTACATCAGCAGCTGAAGTAAATATAGGCATTAAACAGGGGAAAGTTGATATTAGAAAAGTAACTGGAGTTTCTGTAAGTAACACTGATTTAAGTGAATTTAAGGAAAAATATCCGGAGCTTATTGAATCAAAAAACCATTAGTGGGCTGTAATCTTCGTGTGGAGTAAGGCACAAAGCCAGCTTGGGTTTCAGCTATTTTTACAAAAGTATCAGGGGTAGCTCTTATCTCGATAGATTTATTGGTTCTATTCATGTATTCCAATTTAACAAATACTCCCTCTAAACCTGGAACTTGCGGTTTAAGACCAGATATAACTGCACCACCATTAAGACGTTGACAATAGGGACGCCCAGAGTCAACAGTATTACCAGAACGTATTATCGGTGAAGTAAATTCAGTGAGGTCTTGGGTGGAGTCAGGCACTATCTTAAGAGCTTTTAATACAGCTAAAGATTCATTCGCAAGGCTACCCTGAGTACCTGTATTTAAGGATGCTAATAAATTACCATTCAATGATCCGCCTTGGATGACAACTGTCTCTGCATAATCTCCTATAGAGAGCTCCGGTCTGCCAGCCGCAAGATCTTCGCGTCTCAATTCTTGAATTGTTCTTTGATCATTGAAAATCTTACTATCTATACTTCCTAAAAGGAAGTTGAAATTATTTCGCATACCTTCATCTGTCGTTTGTTGAGCGGCATTTATAAAGAGGTTTTGCAAAATCGTAGCGGGGTTTTCTTTAAAAGCTGCTTCCAGTTCTTTAGATTTATCATTCTTTGCTATCTCTGCAGCTTTCAGAACTCCAGTTAACTCTTCAGGGGATAATCCGCCTCTTTGCGCAGCTAGATTATATAAATCAAAATAGGGTCTGGCAGCAGTAGCTAATGCTTTATCAAAACTGGTTTGTTCACCCTCAGGCTTTACTTCTCCTGGAAAAGCATCCCGCTCTCTTCCTAGGTATGGATCAAATATTTTATCTCCGTTTGGTTCTATGGCCATAAATTTATATTATCATAAGCTTAAAACCCAGGCACCCACATCCAATACCCGTCTGTAGTCTTATCTGAAGGATTTCCTGAAGGCGAGCCCTGATTTTGAGTTCCGGGTAAAATATCTTTTGTTAGGGATCCCGAGGCAGATGCTGAAGCTGTGGCTATAGGTGAGGTTGAATACCAGGGGCCCGAGGCACCAATTTTGCCTATATTGGCAAGTACCATATTCAAATCCCACGAATTAACAATATTATCCAGATTAAAATCATATAAAGGATTCCAATTTGAAGAAGCCGGACTGGTGCCGATTGCGCCTTTGACTAAATTATAATCGAGTGAATCAATGACATTATCCTCGTTAACATCTCCGGTATACATAATCTGCGCACCTATATTAGTAGGAGTGGCTTTAACAACGAAAGCTGAAGCAGTAGCTATCTGCGCGCTGCCTTTTATGTACGCAGTATAGGTAGCTCCTGAATCTAATCCCTGAAGTGAAATTCCGTCGAATGCACCTGAAGCCGGAATATTAATCATAAAAGATAAAAGATAAGTAGGTTTATTTGTTGGTTGGCCTGCCGCAATTCCCAAAAATGCCTGAGTTGACATATTGTCCAAAGGTCTCGCCTGAAGTAAAACACTTAAACCTAAAGTCGGTCCTAAAACAAGCTGTGCATCAGTTAGAGCCGAACCTTCGGCATCATCTGTTGCCCCGGTAGAAGCACCGGCTGTTTTACTTGAAGAGCCTGCTGGAGTGCCGCTGTCTGCGTTAAGACGATCCAAGGCTTCTTGTAATCGGGAGGATGATGAGGCTTCTGATTTTTGTGACGTAACAGGGCGGGTGTATTCTTGAGCCTGAGACTCTGTCTTTGCTCTTAAAGACAGAACATAAGTTCCTGTTGGAATCAGGATGACCAGCAAAATTAAAGATACAACAATGATCCTGTCACGCTTTGACAGGTTAATCTTTGGCATTAACTCTAATAGTAAAGAGTAAAGAGTAAGGAGTAAAGAGGAAAAGATTGAGCAATCGGTCGGATTAGTTAATTAATTAAAGTGTTATAATCTGAGTATGAAACAACAAAAGATGGACTATCTGATTAAACTTACCTATGATAAATCCTACAAAGGATATGTGGCTGATGTGGTGAATTTATACGGCTGCATGTCTCAGGGGAAAACGAAGAAAGAGGCTTTGGATAATGCAGAAAAAGCAATTAAAGCATTTAATGAAGTGTTAATTAAAAATAATAAAATCGGTTCTCTGGTGCAAAAGACTGTGGATACTCCGTTCACTGCGAATGCCTAAATTAACAAATATTTCAGGCACCAAAGCTGTTAAAGCATTTCTTAAATTTGGATACAAACATATTCACACCTCCGGAGATCATGCAATATTACAAAAACTCGGTTCTCCAACCCTATCGATCCCTCTCCATAAGGAAGTTGCCCAGTTTCTACTCAAAGCTCAAATCAAAAGAGCAGATCTTACTATCCAAGACTTCATAAAAGCATTAAAGTAAGTTTAAGGAACGTAATTTTGTAGAACATTCAACCTTTTATTTGAGAGTCTTATCCGGTTTTTAGCTATGAAATTTGAAAAAATAAACAGATATTTCTATTCAAAGGTTTGATATAGTTATTTTATGGATATTTTTGGTGACTCCCTCCATTCTTTTGGTTTTTAATGAGGGGTGTCTGAAGTTGTTTTCGAGTAATGTTAATTGTTTTGTAAACTTAATTTGGATTTTCTGCGGTAGTTTTTTGTATTGTTTTCTAAATTTCGGTGTTAACTCAATTATGAGTTTAGCCACTCAGCAGCCTCCTTAGCAGATTTAAATTTCATTACATTCCCGGCTTTAATATCTTTTTCAGCTTTTTTATCTGACCATTCCCACCATTCGTCGGATCCGTAAGCGGGTTCCTTGCTGTCAACTTTTTCAGCAAGCTTGGCCACCTCTTGTTTTATTTCAGTAAGAGTTTTAAGTATTTGATTTAATTTTGATTCCTCAATCGTTACTGTCTGTGCCATAGTTACAATATATTAGCATAAAATATATAATGATATTCGTGCTCAAAAATATAATCAGGATTTTAATTAATACGGGGATAGGGGCGGTTTTAGTTTTTGTCTGGTTAAAATTGGTAAATATAAATGAAATTATCGAAGTTTTAGAGCACTTTAATTTCTTTCTTCTAATTCCGGCAGGAATTTTTTTCGTTTTATCGGCAATTTTAAAATCGTTAAGATTTAAGATTTTGCTTTTAAAGGAAGTCAATGTCCCCGCACTCAAGTTGATTAACCTGACATTCTTAAGCCAGCTTTTATCCTTTACAATTCCTTTGCGCCTTGGAGAGCTAACTAAAGCTGTATATCTTACAGCGGATTACAAAATCCCTTTTGGCAAATCATTCATCTGGGTTTTTCTAGATAGATTTTTGGATTTCTGGTGTGTGTTGTCACTTTCTTTGTTATTTTTACTCATAACTCCAACAAACCTGCCGCAGGGTCTGACTTCGTCTCTTCTCGTTGCCATTATCGTCGCTTCGTCGCTTGTGATTGCTGTTGTGTTAAAACCTGAATATTTTAAGCACTTGGTTCAATTCCTAAGTGGGCTGCTGGTTATTGAGAAACTAAAAAAGCTGTTTATTAAGTTTGGGCTTTTTATGATCGAATGTTTCGAGCTTCTAAAGGGGAGTGTTCAGCGAAATTCTGCGCTTTTTGTCTTAACTGTATTGGCAACTTTTTCTGAAGCACTTTGCTGGTACATAATTCTAGGCGCATTTATTCCCGAATTACCCATTGTCAAAATCTGGCTTGGATCAATGTTAAATGCCTTAACTTTCCTTATTCCTGCAGCGCCGGGATATGTAGGTTCTGCTGAAGCTGCCGGGCTTGCAGTATTTTCTTATGGCTTAGGATTTAATGCGGTTTTTGTTTCAGCTGCGACTTTAATCTTTCATGCCTTAAGTTTGGTATTAATCTTGGGTACGGGCTTATGGGGCCTGTATAATTTAAAGTTTAATTTAGGTTTAGTCTGGAAAAGATTCAAAAAATGATCATAATTTCTTCTTTGCAACTTTGACCGCAAAATTCTTTCTCTGTACTTTTGACCGCAAAAGTACCAAAACTCTCTTGCGATGAACGGTCTGGCCTAAAACCTTCGTTCGTGTAATCGGGGGATGCCCCCTCCTTGTTCGCTTCGCTCAAAGGCATCTCCCCCTGATACCCTCGCTCAGGTTTTATGGCAGCTGCGTTCAATGCAAGATTTTTCCTGAAAATGCGAGCTTGAAACAAAGCGCGTAAAGAATTTTTGAGTGAGTTATCAGGGGATTTCGGTTTTTTGTGATTAGCAAAAAAGCCGAAGGGGCAGCCTCCCCGATTAACGAACGAGAAAATTTAGCGCGACTTTCCGCGAGCAGAGTTTGCGCAACTTTGCGGTCAAAGTTGCAAAGAATAGTGGCAAAAGAAATTATAATTTTGTAATTAAAATGGTAAGGGACAAGATTAATACTAAACTGAAGCCAGCTCAACTTTAACACCAATTCCCATTGAAGGTGAAATAACTGCTTTTTTGATTCTGGTTTTTCCAATTGCATTAAAAAGAATTTTTGTGTTTTGAACTACCTCATCTGTCGGCTGAGAAACTTTTCCAAGTGTTAAATGAATAACCTGAGAATCTTTTTGAGTTTTATATTCAACTTTTCCAGACTGAATTTCACTAACAGCTTTTTTAAGATCAGTTGTAATTGTCCCGTTTTTAGGAGAAGGCATTAAACCTCTTGGACCAAGAACCTTTGCAGCTCTTGCGAGTTTCGGCATCCATTCAGCGCTCGTAACAATTACATCAAACCCGGTTATGCCTCTTATGATTTCGTTTAACTTTGCATCATCACCTATCTCAGCGCCTAATTCTTCCAGCTCTTTTCTTTGTCCCGCCGAAGCTGAAAGCGAAGGAGGACCGAAAGCTAAAATCTTTAACTTTTTACCGGAAGCGAAGGGAAGGGAAACTAAACCGCGGATATTTTTAGCGCTTGTGGTCATGTGAATTTCTAATGAACCGTCGAATTTTGAATATGAAGTTTCTTTGGCAAGATCAATAGCCTCAGTTATTGGGTACCTTTTGCTCTTCTCGGTTTTTTCTGCGACTGCCTTATATTTAACGCTTCTATATTTAGCTTTGCCTTTTTTCTGGGAGGCTTTGCTTGCCTTTGTTTTTTTAGCAGGAGCGTCTGAAGCTTTTTCCTCTGTCTTTGGAGCTTCTGTTTGAGTCTCTTCAGCTACTGTTTCAGACTTCACTTCGACAACCTCAGCTTCTTTTGTGTTTTCCTTAGATACCTTCGACCCCTTAGTTACCTTAGGTGCTTCTTCTATCGAGTCATCCATGATTGTTAATTTTTTCTTGCCCATGACAAAGAATTCTAACAAACTGAAGCTAGGATTACAATAATAAGTTATTGCTTATGAAAAAATGATGGGGTATAGTAAATTTATGGCTGAAGGCTCAAGAAGTCCTGAGGGAAAATCAGGTTTTATAAAAAAAATTGCTGCGGTTCTAGGTATTGGTGGTTTGGCGGCCATGACAGCTACTCAGCCTCAACAAAGTCTAGAAACGCCACAACCTCCTACGCCGATAACCCGACCAGATGCAACTGCAACTCCTAGAACTGCTGTAGTTGATGGTAGGAAATACAATGACGAACCAAGAGAGAACGGAGGATTAAGTGATGCTCAAATTATGCAAGCCCAAGCAACCCACCGAGCCCAACCCACACCGACTCTAACTACAGAAACTCTTGTAGACAGAGGTGGAAATTTGACCCCTCCAGCAGCACCCAAGCCCTAAACTCAGCACTTTAACCCCATAGTATTTGATTTTTCTTTTTAGTTTTGTTATAATATTTTCACTTATGTCAGTTGAAATTCGACCAGAAACTTTTTTTAGTAACACTATGAATAGTCTTATAGATCGTTCTAATCCATGCGAAGAGAATGTTTTAGCGTCAAAAAGAAGAGCGATGATTCCGGCTAATTCGCCTGACGATCGCATTCCGTCGCCTGAAGAAATAATCTCATCTGTAAGAGTTAAAAATAGACATCCTGGACCTCGTGTTGAAAGGTCAGATGATAACAATAGTGACATACCCACCCGAGATCCGGCAGAAATAATTAAAAATGATAGAGTGAAACATAGTTTGCTCCCTGGCATTAGAGTGAGCAGTTTCCCTATAGGCGGAGATTACTTTAAGTTAGAGAATGGTCGCTTAACTGGAAATGTTTCGGATATTATTGCAGAAGAAGAAGCGGCTGCTGCTCCGGGTACAGAAAGAATTAAAGCCCAAATTTCGCCAGCAGTAGCCCTAGTTCTAAGCAGAAGTCCAAGACCCGCAACACGTATAGAAATATTGATGGGTGGCGTAATAAATCTGGCTGATGCTGTAACTCGTGGAGCTGACAGACTTTTTAGCAGAATAAACTCTTCTCATCAGATAAAAGTAAAATCATCCTAAATTGAATATTTCCCTAAGCTGGACGAATAGCTAACTACCTTTTAGTAGTAAAATTCTTAACTGTTGAGGAAAATTCGACGCCTGCAGAATTTTTAGAGTAAACTTTATAAAAATACTTAGTATTTGCGCTTAAATTATTCAAGTTAGCCTGGTGTAAAAGAACCATTTTTTCATCTAATGTGGTTATTGAATTAAGATTTGATTGAGTCTTTCCGAAACTCACTCTTGTCGTTCCCGGGTAATCAGTTTTCCACTTAATTATTGCTGAAGTTTTATTGATAGATGAAACAGAAATATTGGTGAGTTTAAGCGAACTAACAGTAGGAGTTATTGAGGGAGTGGGAGTAGGAGTTGGTGCGAGACTTGCTGATACGCCAATAGTCCCGGATAGAATTTCTGCGTCAAGATTATCGATAACTCCATCATTATTAAGATCAGACCTTTGAACATACGCAACCTTAAACCCTAAATATTTCTTTAGTTCTTCCAGATCGCTAAAATCGACTTTTGAATCACTGTTAATGTCGCCTGTCAGAGACGGACTACCGCCACAACTTCCGCTGCCGATTTGAAATTCGCCATTTACAACTGAAGCCAACCTATCCTGAAGAGTGTCCTTCTCAACAACGTTAGTATCGTTTGTTTTCGGGAGGTTATTAGGATCAAAATCAAAGGTAATGGGTGTAGCGCCGATTTGAGCATCTGATCTAACCTTAAAATTAACAGTCGCAAATTTTCCTGCTCCATTAAAGGGTGAGCTGATAGAAGCTAATCCTGATATTCGAATCTTTCCATTAACGTTGTCAAATAGCGCTGTGGGGTAGTTTCCATAAATGCTTCCGTTTTGAACCAAAATAGCCTCAAGAACTGCTGGGTTAAATAATAAAACTACATCAGTACCATATGTATCAAACCCGCCTGTGTCCAAATTTATGTCAATTGAAACATCACAGCTTTGTTTAACGTTGTTACTTAGGGGAGAAATAGATAATGTTGCACCTGAAGTTGATGCTTTAGGTAAAAGGTTGGTTCTGGTCTGGACCAAAACGACTGAAATGATAATGCCCACGATCAGTATTATTAATAAAAAAGGATGAGCAAAACCTTTTTGGTTGAACATTAACTAACTGTATAAAAGATAGGATTATTCTGTCAAGACGAAATTAATTAACTTACTTTAACACCCATAATCTGTACAATAATTTCAGCGAGGGGTGGAGTTTGCTGAGCCTTATTCGTTTTTGGTGGAGCAGAAGTTGAAACAGGATTACATTGGATAAACATAGAAGACGTTTTGTTTGTCCACAGTCCAACCTTTTGAAATGAGGTCGTTAATCTGGGTCGGGGTGATGGCAAACTGATAGAAGGTTTTACTATAGACAGAAGACACAAACTTTAATCTGGTAACAGGTACTGTACCAGCCTTTTGGGTAAGAAAAACAAAAAAATCAGAATCAGCAGATTCTGTAAAGCCTTTATCCTTAAAACTTTTAATATCCTCCTGTGAAGCTGCCCAAGTGTGGATTTGGGCACTGTTTTGATTATCAGTCAGCACCATCCGGCTTGCCATAAACGAGTCCGGTGCTCCCTTTATGGGGCTTTTAAAAACAGCACCTTTAAAACTCCAGCCCCGGGTTAGAAGATAATCCAGCTCTTGAGCTTTAGAAGTGTAGAAATTAGCATAATAAGGAGGATTAGATTTGATTAGATTATCTACATGAGTTACCGTTGCTGTTTGACGATCCGGAGGGAATATATAGAACACATTATTTTTATCAACCGTCCAGCCCTGGGAGGATAAAACATCAGTTTCCACAACGCTGAGAGAGAAAGTATAGAAAGTCTGATTGTAGCCAGAAGAGGTAAATTTTAATCTGGTTACAGGAACTGAACCAGGCACCTGGCTAAGATAGGCAAAGAAATCAGAATCCGGGTACTCAGTAAAGCCCTGGGATTTTAGAGCGGATATATCCTGGGGGTCTGCAGCCCAGGTTGTGATCTGGCTTTGATTTGCGCCATCATTTTTAATCATTCTGGAAGCCATAGAAACGCCGGAGCTCCCAGCTGCGGGAGCTTTGAAGACTATTCCGCTATCTGTCCAGCCTCTGGCCGTTAGATAATCAATTTCATTTTGTTTTCCGGTAAAGAAAAAGACAGGGTACGGGGGAGTTTTAGGATTTGACGGGACTAGCTTTTTAATGCTTACCGTTTGCACATTAATCGAAGGCGTTGATGTAGGAGCCGGAGTGGGATTCACGCAAAGTTTTGTGGTTAAACTTAGATTTCCAGATGCTATCTGATTATTTCCTGATTTAACTTCAACACGGTATCTATAAAGAGATTCTGGACTTAGATTGTCATCGCCAATATTACGGACATTTCGGGAGCCTAAGGATTGTTCGGTTCCAGCCGACACTTTGGTTTTAAAGACTTCGTAATTGAAGTTTGGGAAATTTCCGTAGTCATCCCATTCAAGCTCGATATAAGGAATATTATTACGGCAGCTATTACGGGCAGTAATCATACCAGCTCCATTGAAAGGGATGCTTTTATCAAACTGAACAAGCCAGTTATTTAAACTGTTTCCGTAAAGAG
The DNA here is from genome assembly GCA_021731695.1 of Candidatus Daviesbacteria bacterium. Taxonomy (GTDB): domain Bacteria; phylum Patescibacteriota; class Microgenomatia; order Daviesbacterales; family UBA10151; genus JACPKO01. Next base: position 15,110 of record JAKFWZ010000014.1, read on the forward strand.
AGGGGGTATTATCGCTGTCACGGATGTTGCCCCGAGCGGAAGCGGGCCCTAAAGCGAGCAAAGCCGGGGTTTCCGTTTGCAGTCCAAAAGCCCCGGGGATGGAATTATTAATTCCAGTGTGAGCATACCGGAGACGAGGATTATCGGCGGCATTAGGAGCTTTGTCGAGGGTTATTTTTATGGTATCAGGACCGGTGATTTCAACATATGTAATATTAGCTGGTGAAGCACTATTATCAAAATACTCAAATCCATATTTAGTGTCCGACTTATCGATGTTCGGGTATCTTTTAGGTCGTTCAGCTACTTTTACTGTGTCAATAACAATCGGAGCAACCGGCACGTTTAGCTTAATATCAATTATTTTGCCGTTGAAACTGATTTTTTGAGGGCTGAGAGGTTTCCAATCGGTTTTATCAGCGATGACTTTTTTAATGACTTTGCCATAGTATTCACCAAGCTGACGGTAAGAAGTGTTTTTAAGGTGAGCAGAAACCGGACCCCGGGAATTAATATATTCAAGAAAATATTTGGGTCCAACTAAATAAACTTTGCCCGTATTATTTTCTGCGGAATTAAGCTGAGCTTCAGGAATGGATGATGTTTTTTTGTCATAAGCTGTATGAGAGCTGGTTTGCGAGTGAAATAATGGTACCTGTTCAAACTGACCGGTTAAGGCTTTGGCATCGCTTTCATAGTCTCTTTGCCATTCAGCGATGCTGGCAGTGTACTGGTCTCCGGGAGTGCCGCTGATAGTATCAGTTTCTCCATGAATAATGGTTACAGCGGGAACGCGATAAGGTCTGTTCATACCCTGGGCCGCAGATTTGGCCGCCTGTATCTGGGCCATACCTTCCTGATAAGGAGGAGTGCCTTTTTTTAGACCGATATAGGGATACCCCTGGCCTCCATGCATGCTAACTACAAAGTCTTCGTAAGCTGGGGTAGTTGAGAGATTAGAAATTGTGTTTGCCATAGCGCTGCTAATACTTTCAACGCCTTTTCCTCCAACTTCCGGATTACAGGCAATCTGAAAATCCTCCACCAGCGATCTAAAAGAAGTTAGAGTTTTGAGTGTATTATCAGTGATTGATAAATTATTAAATGGTTGGGTTGTTGTGAGTGAGGGGCAGCCGTCTGCACCGACAGATAAGCTTTGACCGTTGGAAATTATATGGTTGATATAGGGAATTGAATCAGAGGCAAACAAGGAATTTTTTCTGTAAAGAATTGAATAAAGATTATCTTTAAATGGAGCGTAACCTGCAGTAACTGTAAAAACAATAACTCCTAATCCAGCAATCAAAAGCAGCAGAGGGGCAAGACCTCTTTGGTTAAATCTCATCTCTTATTGTCTTATGATGGCAATTTCAGTAAAGGCTGTCAATAGAATTACGGTCGGATTTTAACTCCCTGTTGAGGTTTTCGGGACTGTTTTAGAAGAAAAAAGATTGAAGACCTTAAGCGCTTACTTTAACACCCATACTGCGGGCCACACCCTCAACGATATGAACGGCCTGAGAAACTTCTTTTGTATTTAAATCTTCAAGCTTATTTTCGAGAATATATTTCGTAAGAAAGAATTTGTTTATTCGAAGAAAAAAGATTGAAGACCTTAAGCGCTTACTTTAACACCCATACTGCGGGCCACACCCTCAACGATATGAACGGCCTGAGAAACTTCTTTTGTATTTAAATCTTCAAGCTTATTCTTAGCAATTTCCTCAGCCTGAGACATAGTTAATGTTCCTGCTGTTTCGTGTCCCGCTTTGCCTGAACCTTTTTCAATTTTTAAGGCTTTTTTAATCATTTCAGCAATAGGAGGCTGTTTTGTAATAAAAGTAAAAGTACGGTCTTCGTAAACTGTAATGACAACAGGCAAAATATTCCCGGTTTTATCCTTTGTTTTCTCATTAAAAGCTTTAACAAAATCCATGATAGGAAGTCCGTGCTGACCTAAAGCCGGACCAACAGGAGGAGCTGCAGTAGCTGCGCCTGCAGGAATTGTTAATTTTAAAAATGTTTTTATCTTTTTCGCCATAGATCTTTGATTACCACGGATTAAAAACTGATTACCGCGGATTCTCGCCCCATATCTTTCTTCTGATTTCCAGCTTCCTGGAACCAAAATTCACTAACAGTCCCAAATTATACCTAGTTCCTCTCAAATAGTAAACTAGCTGAACTTCTGATTCTCTTGTGAGAAAAGGTAAAGCTTTAATTTCTATTAAAACTTTCTCTTCAATCACAAAATCCGGTTTATAAATGCCAATCTTTTTGTCCTGATAATAAACAGGAAGGGAAGCTTCGCCCTTAAATCCGATTTGTCTTTTCTTAAATTCGACTTCTAAAGCTCGATGATAAATTAATTCTTTATGGCCAAAACCTAAAGTATTATAAACCTCAAATACTGCACCACGAATTTTATAAGTTAGGTCGGAATAAAGCAGCTTATCCGTGTTCATCCGTTATTAATCCGTGGACATCTAAAGTTTCTGAACTTGAAGAAAATCCAGCTCAACGGGTGTTTCACGACCGAAAATGGAAACGAGGACTCTAACCCGCCCTTTTTCTTTATCAACTGAATCAACTTTTCCAATAAATTCAGCGAAGGGTCCGTCAATGATCTTGACAGTATCGTCAACCATAAAGACATCTTTGAATGTCGGCTGCGCGCCTTGTGAAGTGAATTTAACGATCGTTGAAACTTCAGCTTCTGAGATTGGAGTTGGTTTATTGCCGGATCCGATAAAGCTGGTAACGCCCTGAGTCGTGCGGACTGCGAGCCACGAAAGATCGCTTAATTCCATTTTGATTAAAATATATCCGGGGAATATCTTTTCTTTAACAGTTTCTTTTTTACCGCCTCTGATTTCGATTTTATCCTGCGTGGGGACTAAGATATCGTAGATTAAATTTTCTAAATGTTCAGCTTCAATTCTTTGTTTCAAAGCTGCTGCAACTTTGTTTTCGTGACCTGCGAAAGTATGAACAACATACCATCGGGCGTTTGGATTTGCAGGAACTGCAGGCTCTTGTTTCGCAGAGTCGGAGGAGTCAACGGCAGCTTCGCTGTCCTGAGTCGGAGGAGTCGAAGGTTCTTTTTCGTCTGACTCTTTTGACTCATCTGAATCCCGAGTTTCCTCAGTTAATGCAGCTTCTTCAGTTTTCTGTTCTTCAGTTTCTGCAGTTTCGTCTGAAGTCTGAGAGCTGATAGCTGAAGGCTCTTTTTCAGATTCTTCAGATGTTTCAACTGCATCAACCGGTGTTTGGGCTGATGACTGAGAGCTGACGTCTGATGACTCTTCTTTTAATGCTGCAAACGGATTTTCGGTATTATCATTCTGGCTTCCATCGGAAGGGTGTGTTGGAGCGTCGTGAGCCGAAGCCTCAGACTCGATCTGGGGGACGTCAGAATCTTGAAGATCTTCAGATCGCAAGCTCTGCTTATTTTGAGCTTCTAATCCAGATTGCGACGCTTCGCCCTCTGAGGCTTCGCTCGCAATGACACTTTCTTGAGCATCAGAAACATTCGACTCATCAGTCGCTTTAGTTACATCAGTTGCATCTTTATTATTATTGTCGTCCATTTTTAGTTATTCGTTACCTCTGATGAAAGAGGGGCGTATTGTTGGTTAGTTGGTTCATCGCAAATTTGTGCTTGCTAACTAACTATGAACCATGAACTAATAACTTATTACCGATACAAATACGAATTGATCGTAGTTAATATGTAATCAAGTCCGCCAACAAAAAAGGCTACCATTATTGCTACAAATATAACAATAAAAGTAAGCCTAATTGTTTGATCCCGCGTGGGCCAAACAACCTTAGCTAATTCTACCTGAACCTCCCTTAAGAAATCAAGTGCTTTCATACAATGCCTAATACTATCACAAAGGGCAGTTTAAATGCAGAGTCTAATTAAAATTTAAGGCACTCCAGGTTACACTGGCCGTTGTAGCAATTATCCGGGCCTATATTGACTGTAAGCGTATTCATATCAAGACCATTACCCCAGATTTTATTTCCGTCAATATCGATCTGGCTTGAAGAAGAAACAGGGGAGGATTGGACAACTCCTGATCCGGGGTTTCCTGAAATTTCGTTGCAATAAATTCGGACACTATTAATATTGGTACTGCCAATTTCTAATCCCGATGGATATAAACCTAAGCTATCAAAAATTGTATTTAATCCGCCCGAGATCTTATTTTTTCTGAATTCCACTTTTGAAGTTGGGCCGGTGATTTTTACCTGACTTCCAGTGCAGGGGTATACGCAATTTTCGTAAAAGCCCTTTGAGTGGTTATTTGTGAAAGTATTTGAATCAATAATACTCGGATTTTGGTTTGTGCCTATCGATTGATAAGCAAGAGCGTTGCCGGCAACGTCGGTGAAGATGTTGTCGATTATCTGAATATCTCCCGAAAGCTGAACTGATGTTACTTCAATTCCGTTTTTTAATATGTTTAAAAATTTGGAGTTGTTCACTATTACTGTTATTGAATCTGAAACCAAAACAGCGGTTCCCTGTAGGTTAGTAAACTCAGAATCCTCAATTGTTATATTATTTGATTTATTGATTATTAAAGCCGGGGGACAAATGGTTCCGGCAGGACAAACGGCAAGTCCGTCATCCTCGAAGATAAGCCCGGAAAATTTAAGCCCCGATGATCCGTCAATGTTAAAAATTGTATAACTGAAATCGTTGCTTCGTAAAATTTTATTCGCGCTATTTGCGGCATAAAAAGTAGTATCAGTTTGAATTCCGCTAAAATCAAAAGCACATTCTGACTGCTGATCACAAATAATCGGAGCATTAATTTTAACAAGCGGAACTTTATTTATTCTAACTTCGTTAATGCATTTTTTTAGTGTCGCCGGATCTATGGCAGAACAGGCAAATTCTTCCATCAGGAGCGTATCTTTTGACTGTAGAGAAGCATCAGTTTGAGCCTGTGCCGGGATAAGAGGAAATAATAAAAGAATTAATAAAGAAATTATGGTTATAGTCATCTGATTTCAACCTCAACTCCTAAGGCTTTCCCCAATAAATCCTCGCCCCTCCCGGTAATTAAGTTTGAATCATTGGTGGCATTTGGGGTGTAAATTAATTTAAATTGGGTTTTGCCGGTTTTTTTAGGCTGGAAGACTAAATCAAATAATTCCTCGTCGTTAAAAATTTTGTCTTTTGAGTTTTCCATTAAAACTCCGCTGATTCTTAAGCTGCTGCTTGTGGCTTTTGCAAAGTAGCTAAATTCGCTCATTTTTTCTGATTGTTTATTAGTTAGGGAGAAAAATTCAGGGTCATATTCTATTACGACATCAAACGCAGTTATCGCTTTATTCCCTGAATTTGCAACTGCCTTAAGATCAACAATTTCAGTTGGCTTATAACTCGATTTTGAAGAAACCAGTTTTAAACTGCCCGTACTTTCAGCCAGCGGTTCAATTTGTGCCACTTCAGTGTTTGTAGCCGGAGAAGAAAAGCGGTTTTTTAGATTTTGGAACAGGAAAAATACGCTAAACACCAGTAGAAAAATTACTGAAAAAATTATTAAAGTAAGCCGCTTATGCGTGCTGATCCAGCTGAGCATTAACATTACTGATCCGCCTTTCCTGATGTTGTCAAAAGAATATAGGAAACAATATCCAGATCTTTTTTATTAACCTGTCCGTCAAAGTTTACATCGGCCGTAGGGGAGGCTGTGTGATTGTTTAAATTGTTCCTGATTAAAGCTAAATCATAGCCATTAATGTATCCGTCAGTTAATCCTAAGTCTCCGGGGAGCAGGGAAATACCTGAAAAATTAAAACTGTTTTCGCCTTTTTTAATAGTGAGTGACGGATCGCTGCACCGGTATGCCCCAATTTCTTTTTCAGCTTCCAAACTGCAAATCCTTTTAAGTAAAAACTTATCTGCTTTGATCATTAGCGAAAATTTATTGCCGTCGCGGAAGTTCGGAAAAGCAACCCGGCCTTTAAATAAACCCTTCCCCAGAGGAGTGAGCTCAAATTCCTGAGCATTCGTTTCAAATTTTTCATCACCAATTCTTCCTACTGCTACAGCAGCTGCCTTTAAATTCCCGTTAGCGTTAAGTGCCCCAAAAAGATTAAAGGTGACATTTAAAAATGCCGTATCCGCAGGATATTGAGGTTTAGGAAGCGTTGAACTGTTGATAAAATCCGGAGAGGATTGTCCGTTATGAGAGATAATATTTACAGAATACGGAAGGATTGGAAAAATATTACCTGCCCCATTAATAGATTGAGAGTTTTGATAATCGGCTGAGATTTTTCCACTACCTGCGGTGGCAGCTTCAACTTTGGCATAAATATTGATTGTCTCAGGCAGAGTGGATTGTGGAGAATTAAAAATATAGGAAATCTCAGAATTTGAGCCGGTTATATTTTTCTTTACTTGCACAGCATTAAATGGATTGTAATTATTATTGGTTTCAAGTTCGTTTATGAAACCTGTGATTTTTAAAGGACCTGAGGTTTGGAATTTCAAATCAAATCCTGAAATTTTATCAGGGCTTGAAAGAGTAATCTTCACGATCTTTTCCTCGTTAAGATTAAGAGTTGCCTGACTAGGGGAAATAGTTAAATTAAGAGGGGATTGCTGGGCAGATAGTTTAGCAGGCATAAAAGAAACTACCAGCATAATAAAAATTATTGAACTTAAAATTAATTTATTCATACTATTCACTTGAATTACTGCCATTATCACCTCCGCTATCGCTCCCGCCAAAGTCGCCTCCGCTAGAGTCTCCACCCGAACCGCGGTCATCGCTGCCACTGGATTCGGTAGATTCTGAAGAAGCTGCTTCGGAGGCCTCCGTTGAAGCTGAAACTTCAGACGACACATTTGGCTCTGACACGTCTCCTGTGAACGAATCCATAGTTTGATACCCGCCTTGTTCAGGTGATATATCTCCACTATAGGTGTTATGAACAAGAGCCCCTTCGGCATAAAAATTATTATTTGGGGAAACCCCCATTAAGTTATAAACAGTTACGTTTTCCTTTACTTTTTTAACTGAACTGACAGAGGTTAATTTGTTACCTTCATTAATTAACAGATCACCTAAATTTAGCTCGTCTGCCCTTTTTAGGATTAATTTTCCGCCCGATTTTGTATAAAATCGGTGATTAACAGTGGCTTTTATTCTTCCGTTTATTATTAAGTAATCATTTGCCGGATTTACATCAAGCTCTTTAAAATCTGAAACTTCTTTTTTGCCGGTTTTTTCGTTATAGCTATAAACTTTCATGCCTGGTTTCAACTGCTCGATTGGAATTTGACGGGAAGGAGTACTGATTAGTGTTCCTGCTAAAAAGCATACGAGACTGCTGGTATCAGAAGTTTCTGTATTATCATCACCAAAAACGTTTTCTATAGTTTGACTAGACTCAGATTGCAATGCATCCCGAAGATCGCCGGTGATTTCATTACCATTCGCATCAGTGGCTGATGTGATAACTCCATTGGTATCACTTTTACCACTGACTCCGTCCCTGTCTCCGCCCGAAAAAGACCAACTTGTTTCCCCAGTAGCAACATTAGAAGTTTGACTGAAAGTTCCGCCTCCCACAACATCAGTAGTGGTCGTAAAACTATCTCCACCGTTCCAATGGGTAGAAGAACGCTGTCCCGAATAATCAGCAGGGTTATTGGCAACATCTGCACCTATTCCGGCCGACCAGCCACCTGGACCGGATGTGGAGCCTGAAGGTCCTTCTGGAGGAGGACCTACTGCTTGATCTCCAGTCCCAGTTCCTGTCCCTGTTCCAGTCCCTGTCCCTGTCCCAGTCCCAGTCCCAGTTCCTGGTCCTTGTGGGTTATCTGCAGGTACACTTCTTGATAAATCTTCTAAAGAGCTGAATTGGGAACGTTGAGCGTCGCCTAGGGCAGCCGCAGCTTGGGCTGCTGACATAGCTTGCGATGGCGACATATTACTTACGTCTGGAATATTTGCTGGGTTTGAAAAAGTCATCTGTGATGCTCCTCGGGACTCAGAGATCGCTCCTGCTGAACCCGGTCCGAATACTGATACTGTCATATTCTGCCGCCCGTCAGTCCCAGTAAAACTTGAAACCTGAACTGCAATACCGTCTTTAGTCTGGCTTATTGATTTTTCTTCTTCCTGAGCCTTTGCTTCTTTTATGATCCCTAAAACCTGAGGGGGGACTAGTGCTATTGAATAAACCTGATCAGCTTTGCCTACAGGTGTAGCAACGGATTTTACATTCGAGTTAAAAGAATCTCCGAAACTAACTGCAGGGGATTCAGATCTCGCAGCGGTCGAGTAATAATTCCATTTATTGATAATATCAGAGGGGCTTGGGGTATTTGAACCGATGGCCGAGATTGGGTTATCAACTGTTTTTTTGGACTCTTTATTGTTAACAACACTTAAAAGCTCCCACTTGCCTCCGGATGCTGGTATTGCAGAGTAATAGTTTTTCTTTGAATCAGTTTGATTTATGATCATGAGATTATTATTGATAAAGTAATAAGTTGTTTGTCCTCCTAATTTATTAGGCATTGATAAATTAACCAGTCCTGCAGCGTTTATTGTTTGAGTGACAGAACCTGAACGCGCATCAATAGATGTATACAAGCCATTTCCCAAAAGCTTTTTTTGACTTAATATTTTTCCGTTTAAATCAGTTTCATTTAAAATCCCGCTGCCATTGGGCTGAATGTTTAATGTTAAAAGAGTTTTATTGTCCCTTCCCGGGAGCGTAACTGATAGAGGAGGATCGTTTCTGTCATAGCTTTCCTGACTCGGCCATGATTTTAGTGCTATTAAAGACCCGTCAGGATTTTTAAACGATTGAAAGATTGCGCCGGTTGCAGCTTTACTGACCTGAATTGGGATTCCATCCTGCTCCGTTGAAATAATAGTTGCGCCTGAATCAAGGTAAGAGATGCCCGCCAGTAAAACCCCGTTGTTGCTAAATAATTGGGAACTCGTGATGCCCGCGTCTTTATTAAAATTGACTTGCTGTGAATTCCCATTAGCCAAAGAATTTACAACGAAACTATCGCCTGAACTTCCGATAAAGGAATCTGAGGAATTTACCTGCGGAGCATTGGAGTTATTTTCCTGAGCAAAAACAGTAAAGAGTGAAGAGGGAAGAGTGAAGAGGGAGAAAACTTTGGATAAAAACTGTCTGATGCCGGATGATTTTTGAGGGAAATATGTATTTCTCCAAATTCCATAATCGACTAAATTAATGTAGCCATCAGAATTAAAGTCAGATCGCTTAGGACTGTTTTGAGAATTATATTCAATTTGCCAAACCGATAAATCAAATTCATTAACAAGTCCGTCGCAGTTGGCATCACCTTTTGGTTTTTGATTGCAATTTGATGATCCAGCCGGTAAAACCCCGGCAAAATCAGCCTTATAATTTTTGACAACATTCTTTTTAACAGAATCGGGAATTTCCTGAGCGTGAGTGGGTGTAGGTAATAGTTGATAGGTTATAGCTGTAAATAGTAAGGCACAAAAAAAATATCTGGTAAAAAGAAGTTTTCTGTAACTTGTAACCAACAAACTATAACCTTGCTTCAGCATGGCAGTAACTTCATAATATTATTTAAAGTAACAAGTAACAAGTAACAAGTAACAAGTTAAGGGCTTCGTAATATAGTAAAATGGCCCTAATGAAACATATCGCGGTATTAACTTCGTCGGAAATTAAAAGCATCCTGGAAACCGGAAAATATTTAATTAGATTTTATAAAAAAAAGCCGGATTTTTTTAATGTTCTAGGCATCGGGGATACAATCTTTTTTAAAGAAAAAAAGGGAGAGATCATAGGTCAGTTTGAAGCGGAATCTGTTTTTAAGATAGAGGGTTTAGAGCGTTCGGACTGGAAATTCTTAAAAGAGACAGGTGTCGTTCAAGAAAGTGATTTTAATGAAAAAATCTTGCTCAATAAATATGCTTTTTTGGTAAAAGTCAGCAAAGTTGAACAGTTTATTACATCACCGGTGGAAATAGAAAAAGGGAGAAAAGAGTGGACAATTATCAGTGAACAGTGAAGAATTTAGGCGGTCTTTGGTTTAATTGAGCGGCTGATTTCATTTGTTGCTATATAAGTTAAAGTAGTTAAAACTGCAAGTTTGAGAGCGGTGTGGGCCGGTCCAAGAGCTGCAAATAAAACAGCCGCAACAGCTCCAACTTTCCATAAGGCACCGCCTACTTTTTCAACAGGTTCTTTAATAAATCTTTCGAGAAATCCGCGTTCAGCTGACATAAGTGTATTCTACCACTTACAGCTAATTTTAACTTGTAAAAAATATGCGATCGTGAGAAAAATACAAGTAAACTTTGATAAATTTGCAGCGGTTGTTCACCTAGTTAATATTTGCGCAGGAGACTATTTTAATAGGTAGTGAGCTTGTATCAGAGAGTGCAATAGCTTGGGGTTTGGCCATAAACTCTTTCATATCTTTATCCAGAGTGGTTTCTGAGCTGCCATTAATAACTCTTGTTAAAGTGTAGGTTTTTTCACCTATATCGCCGCAAGTTCCTGAATAAACAAAAGCAGAATACGTCTTCGCATTTTCTTCCTCCATTACTATATTAACTAAAGTTTGATTCAAAACAGATGTTAAGGAAACTTTTCCGCCGGCACTGCCGACTAAAGGATAGTAACTTTCCTGGAGGCCTTTTACCGGAACATAAGCGGAAGGTTCCACAATAGAGCCTTGTTGTGTATTTGTGGCTCGAGAGGCAATGTCCTCAGATTTTTGATTATTTTCGCGGGATAAAAAGAAGACAATTCCGCCTAGGATTAGCAGAATGATTAGTGCAGGAACTACATATTTTAAAACAGGCATCACAAGTTCAGTGTAGGATTTTTGGCTCTTTTATGTCAATGAGGTTGACACAGACAGCCTAAAATTCTAGCATTAAGTTAATGTCCTCCTTAGGTCAAAAAGGTGTTGCCCATCTATTGCTTTTGATAGTTTTACTCTCCGGTATTGTTACCGCTACTTATTTAGTCCAAAACCGAACGAATATAGTTCCCAGAGCAGAGGAAGGTGATGATGAACCTGATGAACCTGAACCAGAATCTGAAACAGTAAGGAGAGAAAAGGAAGATAATCCGGAGCCTGAACCAGAGAAGCGATCTGAACCTGAACCAGAATCTGAAACAGTAAGGAGAGAAAAGGAAGATGCTGAAAGAAGACAAGAAGAGGAGAATCGACCAAGCGAGCCTGAGCCTGAATCTGAAACTGTTCGTAGAGAACAGGAAGAAGCAGAGGCACGAAGGCAGGCTGAAGGAGCAGCAAATCAGGGTGGTTCTGAACAATCAGAAGATCATCTAGGCGATGAAGCAAAGAAAAAATATGATGAGATGGAGGAAATTGGAAGGCGTTTTGATGCAGCCACAGACGAAGAAGAGAAAAATAGACTGGCAGCTGAATATGAAGCAAAAAATTTAGAATACAGGGAGGCAGCATCAGCTTTTGAAAATAAAAATGAAGAGTCTTCTGAAAAAACTAAAACTGTAAAAGAGATTGCAAATAAAGTTTCTGACAATGAGATCAGCTGGGAAAAGGCTATTTCTGGTAATGAAGATAAATTAGGTGTTGATGGTATTGCAGCTGTTATCGGTTCTCAAAAAGATATTTCTGCTAAAGAAGCAAAGGAAGCTGCGATTAAGTATGCTGTAGATAGAGGCTATGATTCTAATGTAAGTTCAGGAATGGCTGCGATTGCAGTTCAGACTGCAGGAGGAACAGCAGATGAAATAATGGAGGCAGCTTTTGCCGGAGCGTTTGGAAGAAACGCCCAATCAGTGCCAGCGATGTCGAATGTTATAGCTACAGCAAATTATCTCGGTCTTAAGGGAGATCAATTAATTAATTCAGTCATAAATGTTGCTAAAACAAATAAAATGACCGCAGAACAGGCAGGAGCGGGATCCGCAGCCTTGCAAATGACTTCTGAAGAATTTCGAAAGGCATGGGAAAATAATCAAGGAGCGGATCCTGCTGCTGCAGCTGCGGCAAGACTGAAGGCTAAGGAAGATGAGGTGGCCGGCGCGCTGGGATCACTCACGCCTCCTGGTGGTGGGGACAGGGGTTCTGCTCAGGACCCGAAAACTCCTTTTTCTCCAGAGGGGTTTCTAGAAATAAAAGCTAAAGATCCTATTAAAGGCGGTAATGCCGAGTTTGGTACTTTATCAAAACCATTTAATATTGAAGATCCAACAACTAAGCAGACCGTGGCGACATTCACTGTTACAACAGGTACAGGCACAGGGAACCAAGGAGAAGGTCAGACTCTATTAAATATTCCAGGACAAACATCTGAACCGATAAATATCGGTCCGCCTAAAGTGTATACCTCGGCTGCAGAGCTGCAGAAGGCACTAGATGCATATAACATCGCAAATAATACGGATTATAAACTGCCCCAGGCAGCACCAGTTAATTCAGGCAGAATAGGCCCGACTTCTGTACAGGCTCCGGTAAGTGATGAAGCTTATAGAGCAGCTGAGAGGGCAAAGTGTACTGAAACGCAGGAAAAGAGAAAATGCGAAAATGGTAAATATGTAAAAAGGGCGGATTCTATTAATGTAAAAACAGGTGAATGCACAAAAAATAAAATTGTCGATGCTAATGCAGGTCCCTGCAGCAAATAATTTATGAGCAAAATTGTGCTGGTTATTATTTTAATAGCGGCTATATTCGGAGGAGTTTATCTTGCGACTAACCGTACCTCATTTTTTGGTCAGGCTAATGAATCTGCTTTGCCTGAAGGGATTGTTGTGAGCAATATTGAACCGAGCTCTTTAACAATTTCTTATTTTACGGCTCAACCCTCAAGAACTTTGGTTAATTACGGAGAAGGATCGATTACTTCAAGTTCAGCAACAGATGACCGCGACGGTGCAGGTGCCGGTGAAAGAAAAACCCATACGGCGACCTTAAAGGATTTAAAACCCGATACAGAGTATTCGGTAAAAATTGATAATCAGGATCAGATCTATTCTGTAAAAACTGCGCCCGGGACTATAAATTCATCAATTTCAAAAAACTACAAAGGAACTGTTTTGGGACCTGAGAAAAATCCGGTTAAGGAGGGGGTTGTGTTCTTTAGGCTAGAAGGAGGGCAGATGCTTTCGGCTCCGTTGGATGCGGGTGGTGGATTTCAATTTAACCTATCGGATTACAGAAATGCTGATTTAGCTTCATCTTTTGCTTTTAATCCCGCAACGGGTACAGAGTTTTATGTTCAGGCTGGAGAAGATGGGATTGGGTATTATAAAACTTTGTCCGGAACAAACCGCTCAATAGATATTTTAATCGAGAGAACGTTTATCCCGTTCTTTAGAATTCAGCAGGGGCCACTAATCAGAAACTGAGCAAAGCTTGTGATCTCGTTCAAAGCATTGTTTTTTTTATGATTCTTCCATATACTTCCAGAGCCTGAAGCATGGCTCAGAAATTTTATATAATAGATTTTGATTCGACCTTCATTACCAGCGAAAGCCTGGATATTCTGGCAAAAATCAGCCTCAAAAACTCTCCTGAAAAGATCGCACAAATTGAGCAAATAACTAGGGATGGTATGGTAGGGAATATCGGATTTAGGGAAAGCTTACAAAAACGTTTGGCTTTGATGAGTTTTGGGGAAGCTGAAATTGGTAAGACGCTTAAGATACTTAAGAAACTTATTACTCCTTCAATTCTTCGCAACAAAAAGTTTTTTAAAGCAAATCCTGAAAGTATTTATATTATTTCCGGCGGATTTGAAGAATTGATTCTCCCCATCGTTGCGCCTTTTGGGATTAAGCCGGCGCATGTTTTAGCCAACAAGTTTATTTTTAATAAAGAAGGCAAAGTCATTGGATTTGATACGCAGCGTCCTACGTCAAAAGCTCAGGGTAAAGCCTTTGCAGTGGCTTCGCTAGCCCTACAAGATGAAGTTCTAATAGTAGGAGATGGATTTACAGATCTTGAGGTAAAGAAATTGAATCAGGGGTCAGCCAGGAGTTATAGGACTGGGCAAAAAGATGTCATTCCGAGCGAACATCGTGAGCGTCGGAATCCTGATTCAATCAAGATTGCTACGCTCCTGCCTGCCGGCAGGCAGGTCGCTCGCAATGACACCTTCTATAAATTCATTGCCTTTACCGAGAACGTCAGGCGTGAATCGATTATTAAAGAAGCGGATTTGGTTGTAAATGATTTTGATGAACTGCTATTTTTGAATAAAGCACCGTCTTCGGTTTCATATCCAAAGTCGCGGATGAAGGTTTTGCTTTTGGAAAATATAGAATCGACAGCTGTCGAGAATTTTAAGAAAGAGGGCTACCAAGTTAAGGCTTTAAAAAGTGCTTTGGGGGAAGAAGATCTCATAGTAGAAATAAAAAATACTATGATTTTAGGGATTCGCTCAAAAAGTAAAGTTAGTAAAAATGTACTCAAAAATGCCCGATTATTAAAGGCGATAGGTACGTTTTCGATTGGCACAGATCAAGTAGATTTAGGCTCGGCACTGGATTTTGGAATTCCCATTTTTAATGCACCTTACCAAAACACCCGCTCAGTTGTTGAGCTCGCAATCGGGGAAATGATTGTCTTAATGCGCGGAGTTTTTGATAAATCGAATAAAGCTCACGCAAAAATTTGGGATAAATCCGCGAAAAATTCAAATGAAATTAGAGGAAAAACTTTGGGAATAATTGGTTACGGAAATATCGGCAGTCAACTTTCGGTTCTTGCGGAAAGCTTAGGAATGCAGGTTTTGTTTTACGACAAAGTTGAAAAATTAGCTTTAGGAAATGCAGTTAAAGCCGTTTCAATGGATGAAGTTTTGAAAAAATCAGATGTAATTTCTGTCCATGTTTCAGGAGACCGGGAGCTGAACACTAACTTAATCGGCGATAAAGAATTTTCAAAGATGAAAGAAGGTGTAGTATTTTTGAATCTGGCGAGAGGTTTCATTGTTGATATCAAAGCTTTAGTTCGCGCTTTAAAATCCGGAAAAATAAGGGGAGCAGGAGTTGATGTTTTTCCTGAAGAACCGAAATCGAAAGATGAACCTTTTATAAGCGAACTCTCCGGACTTCCAAATGTAATTTTAACGCCTCACATTGGAGGCTCAACTGAAGAAGCTCAAAGAAATATTGCCCAATTTGTTTCAGGCAAATTGATTGATTTTATGAATACCGGAGATACTGATTTATCGGTTAATTTTCCAAATATAACTTTACCAAAACAGGGGAATGCGCATCGTTTATTACATATTCATAGCAATGTTCCAGGGGTAATGTCTCAAATTAATAAAGTTTTTTCTGATCATGACATAAATATTTTGGGACAATATTTAAAAACAAACGACAAAGTAGGGTATTTGATAACTGATGTAAACCGCAAATATGATGAAAAGGTTTTAGAGGAGTTGAAAGAGGTTAAGTCTACGATTAATTTCAGGGTGCTTTATTAATTTACTCAAGGCTATATATTAGTGGATTTATTCTCCTTTCATTTATTCCTACGAGTCCTCGAAACGGCCTAATATTATTTTCATAATATAACTGCTGGACATATACATTCGGAAAGCGGGTATCCGCTTCTGCAACCCTTAATTCATTCGGATTTAATTCATTTTTAAGATTTGAATACCTTGTATTACCTACTGAGAATCTTTCTACATATATTTTCTGGTGGACTTCGGTTTCAGGGAATTCCATCCTCATGTCAGGTATACCATGAGCTTTTTGTATTGCATCGCTCAAATTATTCAAGAAATGTAGTCCCCGCCAATATCTTCCTAAAACACCCCCAACCCCCTTTTCTTTTACCTCCTGCCAGTTAATTACAGAAGCTGCAAGAATCACGGCTGTAACAGCTGCTCCTTCTGCTAGTTTTTGTTTTGTAATTCCAAATGTTTTTTCAGGGTTCATTGTTTTATTAGTCTCGTATTAGCTTCTACTGCAGCTTGACCGAGAGTAAATTTTTTTAAAATTTCGTGAACAAGTTCCGGTCTTTGGGGGAGAAGAGGATGAAGCTCCCTTATGGAATTATTGCGGCCAACAATTGCAAGTCGGGTATGCTGCCAAAGGCTTCGAGGATTGGTTTCATCAGGAGCATAAGTAAATTGCACTTCTAATAGACTAATCCCTCCAAAGAATCTCCATTCTCTGACTCTGTTGATCGGTGGTACCGGGAGTATTAAGGGATTAGGCTCCCTTGTCATAGCTTGGGCAGCACGAGTTATTAATTGATTTTGTTCTGATGCCTCAGGTAATTCGATAAAAGTATCGCTTGGATTTTCTCCCGCTCGTTTTAATCTATTGAATGTTGATTTAATTCTTTCAATTGAATTTTCCTGATCCGGTTCTGATGAAATTTGAGCCTCATTACCCCTTCTTCGGGCTTCTATGGCTACTAATGTTCCGAGAACTGCTGCTGTGGCTATTGCTACTCTCCATTTCCTATTTCTTCCTAATTTGACTGCGCTATCATAATCTTTTTTAATGTGATCGGGGAGAGACTCGTGATTCATAAATTTAGTGCTAACTATAATTTGAGCAGGGTTAATTGTCAATCTGTAAAAATCCCATAGTTTACATAAACCTATAGTTTCTTACTTTTTCAGGGTGGAGGATTTTGGTACTGGACAAAAGTTTTTAAAAATATTTAAATACATTCGCCCGATAAAATCAGCAAGCTGTTGTCCAACAATGAAAAAAATTTTCTATACCGTAGGCCCGTCACAAATTTATCCAACTGTCGCGCGTCACATAAAGAACGCAATTTCCACGGATGTATTGTCTTTAAGCCACAGAGGCGAGGGATTTAGCGAAATTTACAAATCAACGGTCAAAGGGGTGAGAAAGCTCCTGAACGTGCCTGAAAGTCATGAAATTGTCTTCGTTGGGTCGGCTTT
The DNA here is from genome assembly GCA_021731695.1 of Candidatus Daviesbacteria bacterium. Lineage (GTDB taxonomy): Bacteria > Patescibacteriota > Microgenomatia > Daviesbacterales > UBA10151 > JACPKO01. The sequence goes on from JAKFWZ010000014.1 coordinate 32,044, forward strand.
AGAGGCTATGGAACGGGTTACACAGGCGATGTCGCACAATAACACCTATCATATTATCACCGGAAATTTCGGGAAAATATGGTCAGGCATTGCAAAAGACCTTAAAAAAAATACGCAGGAATTTACTCTTTTTGAGAAGGATACCGCTAAAATGTCCGACATTTCCTTGAAAAATATTAAAATTCCGGAGGAATCAGAATTAGTTTGTATCACTCAAAACGATACTTCTGTTGGATTTTCAATTCCTTTAGAACAAATTTATACTTTAAGAAAAAAATATCCTAAGAGTCTTTTTGCGCTAGATGTTGTCTCCTCAGCCCCCTATGTCGATATCGAGTACAAAAATTTAGATGCTGTTTTCTTCTCTGTTCAGAAAGGTTTTGGACTTCCGCCCGGGCTTTGTGTCCTTATATTAAGCCCGAAAGCAGTTAAATACGCACGAAAGCTACAAAACTTACCCAACTATTCAACTGGTTCATATCACAGCATTCCTAAACTTGTAGACAACGGAGCGAAATTTCAGACAACTGAGACACCAAATATACTCGGATTCTACCTTTTGGACTGTGTTATTAAGGATATGCTTAAAATTGGCATAAAACGCATCCGGCAAGACACCGAAGAAAAGGCACAAATGATTTATAGTTTTTTCTCTAGACCCGAAAGGGGGGAAAATTATAGGGATACACAATATCTTGGGGTGCCATATGTAAAACAGTCGGAGTATTTGTCGGTTACTGACCCTGTAATTGAAATCAAAGGAGGTAGTGAAGGGATAAGAAAGTTTGCAGCCGAAAAAGGGCTCATTTTAGGGGCCGGTTATGGAGAGAGGAAAAATGAGCATATTAGGATAGCTAACTTCCCTGCTCAAAGTGTTAGTGACACAAAAAAATTGATAAAAGTTTTTGAAGATTACGAAAAAACTCTAAAATAATTTATATTTAAGGTTCGGAAAGTCTTTGCTTACGTGTTCCCCAGCAAGTTGTTTTATTCAATTCATTCCATCGCGAACAACCTGTAAATTAAGTGGAGAGGGTAAGATTAAAATAAATGTCTTTTAGTAAAAGCCCGTCCTGAACCGGATTTTAAATACTTTTCAAACTGGAAAGCTAAGTATTTATTAGGAAAAGCAAAATAGGCATGAAGCTTTACAGGAAGTCGCTCTTTAGTTGCAGGAACCTGACCTAGTTGATGCCTTTTAAATCTATTATCAAGATCGTTTGTGCACCCAGTATAAGTTTGTCCATCATTGCAAAGCAAGAGATAAACATAATACATAAAACCATAGCAGCGGATTGTATCCGCCGAAGCCAAGCTGAAAAAAGGCGAATCTCTCCTTCGCGATCTACTTTGCGGACTTTGTCCGCCGTAGCTCGCTATGGCGAGCGAAGGCGGAGAGGGTGAGATTCGAACTCACGGTGGGCTTGCACCCACGATAGTTTTCAAGACTATTTCCATAAACCGCTCGGACACCTCTCCAAACCCAATTATTTTACCAATTCCAAGCGTGATTTAATAGTCTTGAGGCTTATGACCTTGCAAGCTTTGTTTACTGAATAAATCCTAACCCTAGTAATCCAATGATGATTAAATACACTGCAATAAGATAATTTAAGAATTTAGGAAATATTAAGATTAATATTCCGAAAAGCAATGAGACTAATGGACTCATGCCTGCAAATGTTAAACTCAAATCGAGTCACCCCCTCTCATAACAAACTTGACCCGATCAAGAAATGTTAATTTTTTAATATCAATCTCTGAATTTTTTTTCTGACCCTGCCTGCCGGCAGGCTGGTTTTTATCCAAAACATTTCTGATTAAAACAAGTTGACTTTGCATTAATTCAGGCAAATCCTGAAACGCAAAAAATTTCGCTTCTGAAACTTCATGACTTTTTCTGAATTCTCCGCCGATAAATTCACCAACTAAGGAAATATCAATTCTCGCAGCTTCGCGATCCGTCCTTAAATTATATTGTTCGCTAACTCTGACGATTAATCCGGTTTCTTCTTCGATTTCGCGGGCTAATGCTTCCTTTGGATGTTCCTTTGACTTGATATATCCCCCCGGAAGACTCCAGCCCGTTTTCCCGCGATATGAATGCTTGCAAAGAAGTATTTCGTTTTTATCATTTAAAATCACACCGGTAACACCAATTAGAAATTCATCTTGAGTGGCGCGCATAGCAGCGAGCTGAACACTTTTGGGAAGAGCAAGTTTTTTCCAGGTTTTTGCCAGCATCGTCTTCATATTTACATCGAATCAGGATCGGGATTTCTTTTTGTTCTTTCAGCAAGTTTTGCATTTTCAATTTCTAAATCATTAACTTTTCTTGTTAATTCGTTAATTCTTGTCTTAGCATCTTTTATGTCATGCTCTTTCCCGCTGATTTTCATAGCACTAGTGAACGAATCAACAAGGCTGATAACCCACGAAAGCGAGAGTCCGATAAGCAAAGTCGCTCCTATTGCGATGTAAAGGGGCAGGGAGATGGTGTTTCCTGCGAGGTTGATTGTTATGATTTGAGTATTGGCGGTAGCGAAAAAGGAAAAAACTAAAGCAAGAATCACTAAAAGAATTAGCGTAAACATAGTTGAGTTAAATATTATGCTTAGTGTAATAGGATTACTGAAGAGTTTGGTAAGAAGAAGGAAAGACTAATATCCAAACCAGGTTGAGCGCTCGGAACTGGAGATTGGTTTTGCCGGTTGTGCTCCCGTAACGATTAACTTCCGCTGATCCATAGCTTGCAAAGTAGAATCATGTTTCGTGCCCTCCCCAGGTTTTTTAAGCGCACTTGATGCACGCTCAGCTCTTCTAAGCATCATGCTGGCGGTAATATGTCTTAATGTTTCAGGCATAAATTTAATCTCTCCTAATGTGTTAGATCTCTTTTTGTGTTCTTAAGATTTGTGGCGGGAAGACCCCGCCACTTCAATCTAAAAAATTATAATCCCATTCTTTCTCTCAAGAAGCGTGCATTTACATCTTCAACGGATTTCTGATATGCAAAAGTTTGCGCCTTTTCTATATCCCTTTTTGTATCTTGGCCATTTTCCGGTGCCGTTTTTGGTTGACCATCTTGTTGAATCTGTGGCCCAAAAATTTTTCTTGCACCCTCTACTCCTCGTGCAGGCTGTTGTTGTGGTTTGTGTTCTGGTCCTGGTTTCATATTTATTTCCTCCTTTCTTTAAAAAATTAACAAAAAAAACCTCCCATTCGGGAGGCGACTTTTAGTCCTTTTTTAAGCTTTTGCTTAAAAAATCCTCCCAAAGGAAGCTCCAAGAAGGAGCACACTAAGAAGGCTAAGTAAGACTGCGCTGTTAGAATTGATAGTTAATGTTTTAGTCATATTTTTACAACTTTAGCAAATATATCACTCAAGATATAAGCCTGTCAACAATTAAACGGCGGGTAATCTAAAGCAGTTGGTACAAATTAACGGCAAATAGTTGTTAAATTAAATTATGTATCGACTAAATCAAATACCTTCTGAGGCACAAATCAAGAAACAGTTAAGGAGAATTGTTTTTGGTCAGAATCT
>JAKFWZ010000066.1 GCA_021731695.1 Candidatus Daviesbacteria bacterium
TGGAATGGACACTTCCTCATAAAGATCCGGATTCGAGGGGAACCAGAAGATATTTCACAATTGCTTCATCGCCAAAAGAAGAGGATATAAAACTCGGAGTTAAAATTGTTGCAGATGATTCAAGCTCTTTCAAAAAAGCTCTGCTTAACTTAAATGCAGGAGACCGTTTAACAGCAGATCAACTAATGGGCGATTTTGTTTTAGATAATAATAAAGATGAAAAGCTGGTTTTTATTTCGGGGGGAATAGGGGTAACACCTTTCCGAAGTATTATTAAAAACTTTATAGATTCAGGAATTAGGCGCGATACAGTTTTATTTTACTGTGCTGCTGATCCGAAAGAATTTGTTTATAAAGATATTTTTAAGACTGCTGAGAATTTTGGAGTAAAAACTGTTTATGTTTTAGGAGGCAAAAATCCGACTCCTGCTGATTGGGATGGAGAAAAAGGATTTTTAACCGAAGATATAATTAAAAAATATGCCCCTGATTTTAAAGAGCGAAAATATTATTTATCAGGTCCGGTCGCTATGGTTAATAATTACAAAAATCTTCTGCATGGTTTAGGAGTTAACTTTACAAAAATGGTTACTGATTACTTCCCAGGATTTTAAAATGCAATTTATTACACCTGATCTTGTCAGAGATAAATTACCTGCAAGGCCGATTGATGCAAATAAAGGAACATTCGGGTCAGTGCTGATTGTTGCGGGATCCAGGCGCTTTCCCGGCTCTGCTATCTTATCTGCATTATCCGCTGCAAGAGCTGGTGCGGGACTTGTAACGCTTGCAACAACTCCGGATGTTTATAAAATTGCAGCTCCTCTTATTCCCTTCGCCACTTTTTTAAAATTTTCAGAGATTGAAGAAAATCTTGAAAAATATAGTACAGTTTTAATTGGACCTGGATTAGGTCAGGCCGTAGATATAGTAGAAATGATTAATGACTTAATTAAGCTGCCTGCGATTTGCGATAAAAAATTAGTTTTGGATGCGGATTGTCAAAATATTTTAAGCGAAACTGCCGACTGGTATAAAAAAATTGAAAACGGGGTGCTTACCCCTCATCCTAAGGAAATGAGTCGATTGACCGGACTTGCGGTTGATGATATTCAAAGCCATAGGGAAGAAGTAGCAGAAAAATTTGCAAAACTTTTCGGCAAAACAATTGTCTTAAAAGGCGCGCAAACTTTAATTGTTACGCCTGAAGGCGAAATTTTCCAAAGTCCTTTTTCCAATCCGCTTTTGGCAACGGCAGGAACTGGTGATATTTTATCCGGAATCATTGCAGGACTTTTGAGTCAGGGATTAAATTATCTTGATGCTGCGATTTGTGGAGTTTATATCCAGGGAGAAATTGCAGAAAACCTTAAGGAAAAGTTTGGAGACAGCGGACTAATTGCAAATGACCTGACGGATAAAATTCCGGAAATTATGAAACTCCTAAAATCTTCTTAGTTTCTTCTACGTCTTTTTGAATTTGAGCGGTTAATTCTTTTTTCGTATAAAAACTCATCACCGGTCTTAAAAATTTTATAATTTCAATTTCAAAACTTTCGGATTTTGGGATATCCTCATCTTTAGTATCAATTAAAAAAACCTCCAACGTTTTATCGATTTCATTAAACGTCGGAATTGGTCCGTAATGCATCGCACCGTTAAAATTTTTATCTTCAATTTTAACTTTAACAGCATAAATTCCGTCACCCATTATTAAATCATTGGGAAGCTCTAAGTTAACTGTGGGGAAGCCCATTAATTTTCCGCGGCCTTTTCCTTTAACCTGAATTGAAGAAAATTTCATCTAAACTTTATGTTTAATTTGTAAAACTGAAAGTCTATAAATAGAAAACATCAAAACAGCTGCTGCGAGAAGTTGTGTCGGTGCGAGGAATGAATTATACAAAACTGCATCGATCATAATTGCGAGAATCGGAAAAACTAATTCTAAAATTGTTGCAACTCGGACCGGAGTTTCCTGCAAACCCTTGTAATAAATTAAGAGGGCAACCATTCCGGTTGAAACTGCGATAAAAATAAATCGCCCAAATTCTGATAAAGTCGGTGCAAAGATGGAAGCGCTTGCGCCTAATAAAAATATAAAAACAAAAGCAAAAATCGTTGTAAAAATAAATCTTAAACCCGTCACAACATTTGAATCGTATTTAAGTAATGCCATTTTGGAAAAAGTTGTTGAAGATCCCCAAGCTGCAGCGGCTCCTAATGCATAAAGTGCTGCTGTAACGGTTCCTGTGCCCGTAGACATATCAACAATTCCATCTTTGAAAGTTACGAAATATGCGGCAATCATTGCGAGGATCGCCCACATTGCATAGCGTCTGGTGATCTTTTCCTTAAGAAAAATAATAGCGGTGGTAATCGCGAAAATTGGCTGCAGCTTTTGCAATAAAAAGACAACAGAAAAAGAAATGAAATTAACTTTAATCAACGCTGTTGTAAACCATAATGTTCCAAGAACTCCTGACAAAAGAGCAATAAACATAATTAAAAATAACTCTTTTCGGGTTAATCTGACTTTTAATAACTTCTTTAAAATGAAAGGCAAAAGTATCGCGGTTCCGATTAAATGTTCATAAAAAACAATAATTATTGGAGGTAAAGAATAAAGGCTTCGTCTGACAACTCCGTCTAAAGCCCAAAGAACAGCAGCCGTAATAATCAATGCCGGTCCGATTTTTAAGATGTGTTTAAAGATGTGGTTCATGTGTAACTGGCATTCGCCAGGGATCCTTCGGGCTATGCCCCTCAGGATGACATTTTGAGTTTAAGATTTTACTCAAAACGTCAAAAAAAGCCCCCGATCGCTCGGGGTTAAATTGATACACGAAATGTATCGCCTTCTTTCATCCGGACTTTACCGTCGACTTTGGAATTACACCAAATCATGGGACAATCAGTTCACATGATTGTCCCTCGCGGGTTATAACCGCCGATAGGGAATTGCACCCAACCCTGAAGGATGAGTTTATAATAATGAGAAATTAAAGAAGTGTCAAGGTTTTATGGATAAGGCTTGAAAGTGTTTGTATAATACGGCAGTTATGGAAGAGCACATAAATGAAGAGCGCAGAGGACTGAATACGGATTATTTTGAATTACTTAAAAATATAGTACTTTTATAGCGACAAATCTTAAAACCACGAGCATTAGCTCGCGGATGAAGATTTTCCGAACACGTAGTGTGAGGACAAGCGACCTTAGCCGCTTGAAGCTAGAAGAAACCACGGGCGTAAGCCCGTGGTTTCTTCATCTGGAACTGTTTTTGCTTCTACTATTGTATTATCGACTGGAAAATCAGTTAGTGACATTATTATAATCGCTGAAATCTTATTAATGATTTCTGTAATTTTAGGCATAATTATCATGGCAAATGAATTAAGAAGCAGGCGATGGATTTATAACTTTAATAACAAAAATAAACTGAAAGGCGATCTTCTTAAGAAGGATATGCCTGATTTTTTATTTAAAGCAACGCAGGATTTGATTGATATATTTGACAACATGTTGAACGAAAAAACATATTTACACTATGTGTTTCAAGTTATCCATCCGCGTTATTTGGAGGTAATGTTTTATATGGCCTTAGTCTTAGGTTTATTATTTTTAACTATTTCGTCGGCTATTTGATAAATTTTCTTAAACTTAGTACGCTTAAGTCTATGTCCCTTCCATCTGATGAGCTGCTCGATAAAATAGAAGATGCGCATTTAAAGTATATTCCTGAAACTGCAAAGGGCTACACACGCAAACTGCAGGGTAAGCATTATGCCTATTTCAATACAGACGGCGACAGGATTAAAGACAGAAAAGCGATTGACCGAATTAATAAATTAAGGATTCCACCGGCATGGAAAGAAGTCTGGATTTCTCCTCATACGAACTCCCATCTTCAGGCAACAGGTTTAGACGATAAAAAAAGGAAGCAATATATTTATCATCAAAAATGGATTGAGATTTCACAGGCGAATAAATTTGATAAATTAGTTGATTTTGGTTTAAGACTCCCGCGACTTCGAAACAGAGTTCGTCATGATTTAGAAGGTAAGAAACCGGATTTAAAAAGAGTTATGGCGACTGTTGTCTGGCTTTTAGAAAACACTTTTATCAGAATTGGAAATGAGGAATACGCCAAAGAAAATGCATCATTTGGGCTCACAACTCTTCGGGATAAACATGTGAAGATTCGCGGAAATGAAATGAGATTTGAGTTTAAAGGTAAGTCCGGGGTGATGCATTCGGTTGAAGTTGAGAATCCGAAAATCGCAAAGACTCTGAAAATGTGCATCGAGCTTCCTGGGTATGAGTTATTTAAATATGTTGATGAAAAAGGGGAGAGGCATGTAATTGATTCGGGGCTCGTTAACCAGTATTTAGCTGATACTACCAAACTTGATATTTCAGCGAAAGATTTTAGAACTTGGGGAGGAACAGTTTTATCTGCTGACAATCTGCATAAATTAGGAGACTTTCAGGATGACAAAGATTTAAAAGTGAAATTAACTGAAACCTGTAAAGTTGTGGCTAATCACTTAAGAAATACAGTTGCAGTTTGCAGGAGTTATTATATTCATCCGACGGTTTTTAAAACTTATGAGGATAAAAGATTAATTCCGCATTTTAACTATGGAGTAACGGACGGGACAAGTGGATTGCATAAAAATGAATATCAGGTACTGACGCTTCTTCAGAAATATAGCTAGACCGTCATCCCTGCGTAGGCAGGGTCCAATTAGAAATGATAGCTTGGATTAAAGTATTGTTTGGTATAAATCTTTCCATTCAGGATTATTTTTGTTTATCAGTTTAATTTTCCAATATCTTTTCCAGGTCTTCATTTGTTTTTCTCTTAGAATAGCCTGTTCAATATCTTCATATTGTTCATAATAAACCAGATCATGAACTCCATATTCCTGGGAAAAACCCCTTACCAGATCATGTTTATGTTCCCAGATTCTTCTTCCTAAATCATTGGTCACACCAATATAGAGGGTTCCATTTTTTAGATTCGAAGAATCGCAAGCTATGCGTATATGAGGATAAGATGTAAACATAGGAGTACATCTGTTAATTGGATTCCAGCCTTCGCTGGAATGACGTTAGGTTAACATTCTAATAATATAAGGAAGGAAGATCATAAGGCCGACAACAACTGCTGTGACAGCTGCTACTAAAACAGCGCCTGCTGCAACATCTTTTGCTTTTTTTGCTGCTGGATGAACCTGATCTGTAAATGAATTAACAATTTCTTCGATTGCTGTATTCGTTAATTCAAAAGCAAGAACAAAACCAATCGTCAGAATAACTATCAACCAATCTGATTTAGTGAGATCAAAGTAAAATCCGATGGCTATAACCAGAAGTGCTGCGCAAAATTGAAAAACAAAATTAGGCTGATCCTTCAAGGCTGTTTTTAAGCCATCGATTGCATGTTTAAAAGACTTCATTCTTTTTGCAGTCATGAAATTATGATACCAGATTTAAAATAGGATTTTTGAACGAGAATGTCATTCAGGCCCCGCCTCAGAAGGGCGTGGAATTTGGATTCAAATCAAGATCGCGACGGCTTTGCCTCGCGATGACATTTCCAATTATGGGTCTTGCAAAAGCAAAGCATTGTTTATATACTGGCTTCAAATTACTTCTAAAACTGTCCAGAGGTTTTAACTATGATCGTAACTAACCTGACAGATAAATTATCCCTTAGAAAATCATTAAGTCTTATTGTTCTTGCTTCGATTGCGCTTTTAGCTTTTGGTACTTTCGCTTTAGTTCGCGCAGAAGATCATCCGAATCCAGGATTAACCTGCCCTCCTAATTGGTCTAAAAAGATGGTTAATTCTGTAGAGGTTTGTGTAGCGCAGGAACAATCCCAGAATCAGGGACAGGAGCAAAATAATAATCAAAATCAAAACGTTAATACCAATGCTAATGCAACCGGAGGATCAAGTTCGAGTTCATCATCAAGCTCTTCTTCAAGTTCAGTAAACATGGAAATAAATAATCCAACTCCAACTCCAACTCCAACAGCAACTCCAACTGAAACAGTCAGATATGTTTATAGAGATTACGGTCAAAGAGTTGCAGGGACTTCAAAAGTTATTTATGAAACTCAGTCGCCTCAGATAATTGCACAAGCCCCAAGCACTACAAAAGAATTGCCCAGAACCGGACTGCCACTTGCAGGAATTGCTTTTGCATCACTTTTGCCAGCAGGAGCAATTTTGAGAAAATTAGGAATGAAAAAAGAATCAATTGACGATAATAATCCAAATACAATTTGGATGAAAAAGAACTACTAATATTCGATTTCGTGAGTGTCTCCGTTAACTTTTCTTAAATTAATTTTCTTAGTATTTTCAGGTAAATCCTTTTCAATTTTTTCTGCCCATTCGATTAATACAATATTTTCACTGTCCTCTAAAATTTCAGCAATACCCGAACCGACTAAATCAATATTTTCTAATCGATAGAGATCGAGATGATAAAAATATTTTTTGCTAGTGAGAGGATATTGTCTGATAATTAAAAAAGTAGGGGAGACAATATTATTTGTAATGCCGAGTCCTTCAGCAAATCCCTGAGTGAAAGTTGTTTTTCCTGCACCTAAATCTCCGGATAGGGCAATAATTCCTCCGTTTTTAAAATCTTTTGCAAAATCTTTTGCAAATTGTTTTGTTTCCTGTGCTGATTTTGTTTGTATTGTTTTCATAATATGTCATTGCGAGCGACCTGCCTGCCGGCAGGCAGGAGGTCGCAATCTTGATTTAGACAAAGTCGCAAGCTCTGTTTATTTTAATCAAGATCACTACGTCGCCCTTAAACTAATGGCTCCTCGTGATGACCTGTCTTTGTGCTTTTATCCTGTAAAATACAAAAACTCCTGTGCCTATTAATATTCCGATCCCTGCAATAATTAAACTCCAGTTAACTTGTTTTTCCTCAAGAGCGACAGTTTCTGTAGGTTCTAAACTAGTATTATCGCGGATTTCCGCTATGCCTGCAACTGAGGCAATTTTAATTGAATCCGGATCAATCTTATTTACTTCATAATCTAAGTCAATTTCATCTTCTGTTTCGTCAACTTCTGCTTCCTCGGTGGCTTCTTTTTCTAGTGAGTGGTCATTTTCAGGAACCTCAACTTCATTTATTTTGATTCTTAATTCATTACTCCAGGTTGGACCGGAGCCTGATTCCGTATATTTACCCGCTTTTAATACATATTCACCTGAACCCGCAAATCCGGCATCTTCAGGATCAGGCTTTACTTTTAATTTGCCAGTCCATTCACCCGAAGCATTTGTAAAAGTTTTAAATTGATTTAAATATTTTGCGCTATTTACTATCCAGGTGTCATCGAAATTTGTAAAGCCAAAATAATTGGAGGAGTCCGCTTTTTTAAATGCGCCTTTTATATAAAATATCTTATTTGCATCTTCGGTTATTAATTTAACACTTATTTCCATTTCTTCATCTGAATTAATTTCTGCCACATTAGTGTTTATTTCAAATATATTTTCTGATTTTTTCGCGGGAGGTTTTTCTGCCGGTACTAGTTGAGGGGATTGTGAAGCTGATGGTGATGGAGTGAGTGAAGGAGAAGGTGTGTTTTCTGAAATACTAAATTTATGTGTATTACTCCAGTCGCTCCATGTCTCGCTTTTATTCTTCGCTTTGACTCGCCAATACCAATCACCATCTGCCAGACCCTGAGGGGAATATGAATTTTTATCAGTATAAGAAGACTTTTCTTTGGAGTTAAAATCAGAATTATTATCAATTTCAATAACGAAACAAGATCCTGAATCGACACATTCGCCAATAAAATCCCATGTTAATTTCGGGGATTTGCTCAAAATTTCATTATCGGATGGTGAAGTTAAAATCGGGGAATTTACGGCTTTTATTATTGTGGGAGAGGAAAAATTAAAAAGAATAAAAAATAAGAAAACATAATGCTTAATAGTCAGTTTAAGCATCTCTAACTCAGGATAGCACCTTTGGTTATTTTACGCCAGTTTTAGTAGATTAGGCAGCTTTACCAAAATACTCAGGGAATAATTTTTTTGCACCTATCTTTAATAGATAAGGTTTAACGGATGTTTCTATCTCGTGTCTTGGGCCAAATCTTTTATCAACGATATAACCCTCTTTGAGATGAAGCTGCTCGCTTTCCGGTAGATAAGCTACCACCGGCATTCGGGGTTTTCCTTTGCCGCCAAAAACATTTCTTAGAGTATCAGACATTCTTTCGGGAAAAGCCTCCAGATTAATTATAGTTAGTTGAGTAAAGATATCTTCATGGCCTCCCTCATCCCGTTTTACTGGTTCCAGAGCAAGATCAGCACCGAATTTTTGTTCAGGGTGTGCCTTAGGAACTAATAGCCCATCTTTTGTTGTTCTGTATGCTACATCGTATTCGTCCTGAACTGTTTCATAATTCCCTTTCGTCCTTTTTTCCTGCCAACCTGCGTAAGCCGTCGTTGCTTCTTTGGAATCTAATCCATGATTTTCAGGGTTCCATGGGTATTGGTCTCTCAACCTATCTATCTCATCAATTCTTGCCTGCGGTACACCCTGATATAAAAGCAGATTTCTAGTTCTGACTACGTGTCTGGCTTCGGTAAAAACCCACCCATGACGTTTAAAATATAAATCCTCATAAGGCTGTACACCACCGATTTCTGCCTTAGCGGCACCGCGAAATAAGCGTAGATGATCTTCGACTTCGTAAAGTCCTTCTGTTTGAATAATTAGCTCGCGGGGGACTTTCGGGCTTAGCATGCGAACTGACTCAAAAAGCTTTTCATCATATGCGGGGTATTGTGTTTGAGCCGACCAAACCAAATAATTGCCTACGGCTTCTTTTCTGCGTTCATCAAGTTTTGCAGCCCTTCCATCGTAAGTAAGTGGAGCTTGGATTATATCCGGCATTCCTATTTTTGGTTGTGGTGCGTTTCCTTCAGGTCCTTGCATGTTATAAGTTATTTTACCTTATTTTATGGAATGTGCCAGTAGAGAGTAACTATCCCATTTTTATGATCAACGAAAACTCCTTTTCCAACAGTTCCAGTTAAGTAACAGGCTTTTGTATCCTGAGTTGTATATGCCTCGCCGTCTTCTGCTACATAAATTGATGCACCGAAAAAGTCTGCAATATCTAAACCTGCATGCGTTCCTAAAAAGTAAACCTGACCGAATCTTGTAGTGATATCACCATTACTACACGATCCTCCCTGTGAACAATCACTGCCTGTGTAGCTTAAATTTGGTTTCGCAAATCTTCCTGAATCAATATATGGTTTTGGATCTACCTTATTCTCGCGGCCGATAATTACGCCATTTTCAACATGAGCTGGTGTCATCACTTCAAGATGCAAATGCGGACCTGTAGTACACCCTGACATTCCAATGCCGGCAATCCGTTCGCCTTTTTTAACTGAACCAATCTTTGTACCGGCTCCTGCTAAAGCACGGGAGATAGAATCCGTATCAGCCCTTAGTTTTGCAAGTAAGTCCTGAAACTTTTTCTCATCATTTTGAGTTGCCCGTAAAAGTTCATCTTTAGCCTTTTTTTGTTCAACTAACTGTTCTGTATATTTTTCCAGATCCTTTTTTAATTTTTCCTGTTCTTCCTGACGGGTTTGTCGATCAGTTTTTTGGTCGTTATAAGTAGTTTTAGTGGCCTGAAGTTGATATAAAACTTTTTTATCGTTTGCCTGTGCAACCTGTAAATATTTAAGGCGTTCGAGCAAATCCGTAACACCACGGGAAGAAAAAATCATATCTAAAGTTGTGGTGCCGGAGTGTTTATAGGTATTAACAATCCGCTCGAGTAAAACCTGTGAGATTGAATCGACCGAAGTTGATAATCTTTCGATTCGACCTGATAAGTCATTTATTTCTTTATCCAGTTTTTTAAGCTGAAATTCTGTTTCTTCAATTTTTAATTCAGTTAATTTATTTTGAGCGTCAATATATGCAAGCTGTGTCTTTAGAGTTTTTTCCTGAGCCTGTGACTGGGATAGTTGTTGCTGAACCTGTTTTATTTCTTCCTGCTTTTTCTTTAACTGGTCAGCCAATTCATCGTAATTCTGAGCATTTACTGAAAAAGTCAGGAGTGAGGAGAAGAGAGTAAGGAGTAGAAATAGTGAAACTAATTTATTAATGATTTTCATAAACTTTGAGGGAAATGAGAAAGTTAGCGAGGGAATATTTGCTTTTAACTCATCACTACTTACTCATTACTCCTCACTTACTTAAGGTGTCTTCTGACTGCAGCGAACGATCCAATAAAACCGATAATAACAGCGGCTAAAAGTGCCACTCCGAGAAGCTGAAGCATAATCAGCGAAGAAACAGGAAACAAATCAATTTCAGCTAAACTAGGCTGCAAAAAGGGAGTAAAGTACCACGTTATTACATAAGTTGTTACCCAAGCCGTAACAGCACCGATAATGGCGTAAGTTATACCTTCCAAAATAAATGGTGCGCGAACAAACCATGTTGATGCGCCTAAGAGCCTCATGATTTCAATTTCATTTCGTTTGATTCTGATTTTAAATCCAATAATCATTAAAATAACCAGAACTGAGAAAGCGACTAAGAAACCGACAGAAACGCTTCCGACTGTTCTGATAACGCCTGTTGCTCGGGTTAGTGTTTGAATAACATCTTCCGGTACAACAACTTCTTCAACTACCGGTTCCTGTTGGAGGATTTCCGCCACAACTGTGAGATCTGCGGGCGTATTTGTAGAGATCTCAAGAGATGCAGGAAGAATGTTGGCTGTGACGAGTTCTAAAAGTGTGGGATTATTTTTATTGCGGTCCCTGTAAATCTGTAGTGCCTCATCTTTAGAAATAAATTGTAAATCTTTAACTTTGCCAGTTTGTTTTAAAGCCTCCTCGATTTTGCTGACATCGTCGCGGGTAGCATTATCTTTGAAAAAGGCAATTGCCTGAGGTTTGCTCTCATAATATCGCAAAATCTGTTGAGAACCGATTGCGATAAGCATAAAGAGCAGCAGTGTGAGAAATGTGAGGAACATGATCATTGTCGCAGCCAAAGCCTGATAGGGTGTCCTTCTTATATTTTTACGTACGTATGAAAAAACTCTCATAAAATAAATTTAAGTAACAAGTTACAAGTAATAAACAAAGTTCAAATTTCAAATAACAAAATTCTTATTTTGATTTTAATATTTGGTTATTGTTTGCATCTTGTGTCTTGTTTCTTGGTTATTACTAATGTATCTCATATCTTCCTTCTTTTTTATCTTTAATAATTTTGCCGTCGCGGATCGAGACAACTCTTCTTTTTAGTGTATTAACGATCTCAGCGTTGTGAGTTGCCATTAAAACAGTTGTGCCCCATGAATTTATTTCATTTAAAAGCTGGATCACGCCCCATGAAGTTTGCGGATCTAAATCTCCGGTTGGTTCATCAGCTAAAAGTAAATCAGGTTTACCGATGATAGCTCTGGCAATTGCAGTTCTTTGAGCTTCTCCGCCTGAAAGTTGATTTGGAAAGAGATTTCTCTTATTCCAAATCTCGAAAAGCTTAAGGATTTTCTCAACTTCTTTTTCGATTTCCTCATCAGTTTTATTGCGGACTTCTAAAGCAATTGCTACATTTTCAAAAACAGTTCGATCATCTAATAATTTAAAATCCTGAAAAACGAAACCTAATTCTCTTCTGTAAAAAGGTAAGTTTGAACTTTTAATTTTGGAGATATCTTTATCAAAAACTAAAATTTTTCCTGAAGATGGGGCATATTCTTTCGCTAATAATCTTAAAAGAGTGGATTTTCCTGCACCTGAGGGGCCGACGAGAAACACAAATTCACCCGGCTCAACTTCGAGATTAATATCTTCAACCGCTAAGGTATTACCGTATTTTTTCGCTACATTTTCGAACTTAACAATATGTGCCATATTAAGGGTTAGGGGTTAAAGGGTTACGAAGCTGGTATCGTCAGAAGGTATGGAAGATAGTGTAAAAAACACTAAAACCCCTTTACCCTAACCTATACGAGCTTCCTTACCGTATAACTCTAAACTTTTGTGATTTATATATAGTAACTAATGTCTGGAGTTCAGAAAAGAAAATCTAAACGCAAAACATTATTTGCTATTATTGTATTACTTCAACCCTTCCGACATCCATAAACCAGCCTGCACCGGGGAGGCTGTTGGTTTCGCCGAAAACTTTAACTTTTTTATTTTCAAATTCTCCAAGGTCCATAACTGATGAGGTAAGTAATACTGGAGTTGCACCGTCTCTGATTAAAAGATGGGTTCCCTGCGAATTTTTATCTGTATCAGGTTTCTTTGTAATTTTTCCTTCAGCAAAATCTCTGAATGTTTGAGCATCTTCAGCAGCATGTTCTGGTGCTTTGCTTACAAGAGGAATTCTGGTGTTGCCGCCTGAGCTTGCCATTAAATATCCTGTGCCTAAACCAGCGATGATTGAGATAACTAAAACAGCGATGACCATTTTAAGATTTGAGGCTGAACCGAATTTATGTAAAGTAGGCAAGTCTTGATCCTGTTCCATGAAATTAATTGTAGCATATTTTTGGAATTTGCAAACCCATGACGTCATTGTGATATCACGCAGTGAAGAAGCAATCTCAGGATGCTCTGGGATTGCCGCGTCGCAAATGGCTCCTCGCAATGACGAATTAGTTAAGCTTAAGAATATTACCCTCTATAAATTCATCTAAATTACCGTCTAAAACCCCCTCAGCCTGCGAAGTTTCAATATCTGAGCGTAAATCTTTAACCATTTTATAAGGATGTAAAACATAGCTCCTGATCTGTGTGCCCCATGAAGCCTGAGTATTTCCTTTAAGGCTTGCAGTTTTTTGTAATTGTTCCTGTTTCTGTTTCTCCCAAAGCTTCCCGAGGAGTAGTTTCATGGCATTTTCTCTATTTTGAAGCTGGCTTCTTTCAGTTTGAGCGGTAACAGTGATTCCGGTCGGAATATGTTTAAGTCTTACCGCTGTTGAAACTTTATTAACATTTTGCCCGCCTGCGCCTTGCGACCTAAAAGCTTCGAACTCAATATCAGATTCAGGCACGGCAAGTTCTCCAGTGTCTTCAATAACAGGTAAAACTTCTACCAAAGCAAAGGATGTTTGTCTTAAGCTATCGGCGTTGAAAGGGGATTGTCTTACTAACCTATGAGTTCCGGCCTCGCGTCTTAACATTCCATAAGCAAAAGGCGCGTGCACAATCATCGACATAGTTTTAATCCCGGCTTCCTCTCCCGCAGATTCATCAGTTACTTCAGCTTTCCAACCTTTTTTTTCAAAATATCTTTGATACATTCTCGCAAGCATCGATGCCCAATCCATTGCCTCGACTCCGCCGGTTCCAGAATGGATTGAAATAATGGCATCAGACTCATCATGTTCTCCTGACATAAATAATTTAAGTTCTAAATCTGATAACTCTTCTTCAATAGAGGAAATTTCTTTTTCTAAATCTTCTGCCATTTCTGCTTCACCCGAGATCTCAAGAGAATTTGAAATTCTGGAGTCTAGATCCTCTAGAGTTGAAAGCGTTTTTTGTTTTTCTGACAGTTGCCTGCTGATTAGTTGAGCCTGTTTTTGATCATTCCAAAAACCCTCCTTCATAGTCTGGGCTTCTAACTCCCTGATTTCACCGCGCAACTGGTCCAGATTAATCTGCGCTTTGATATTGTCAAAACGAACTTTAGCGCTTTTGATACTTTGCTGAATTTCTTCCATGAGGGAATTATAGCCGAAGAGTATTCTTTGCTACAATTAAAGAAATGAAAAAAACACATTATGCCTTTATAGACAGTCAAAACCTAAACTTAGGTGTCCGGTCTCAGGGGTGAATACTTGACTGGCGTAAATTCAGACAGTATTTAAGAAATAAATATTCTATTTCCAAGGCATATCTTTTTATCGGCTATAAACCAGGAAATGAAAAGCTTTACTCCGATCTTCAGGGGATGGGTTACCATATAATTTTTAAACCAACAATGGAATTGCCGGATGGTTTAGTAAAAGGAAATGTAGATGCTGAACTTGTTTTGCATACTATGATTCAGTACAAAAATTTTAATCAGGCAATTATTGTTTCAGGTGATGGTGATTTTTTCTGCCTGATTGAATATTTAGCTAACGAAAAGAAACTACTGCATCTATTTACTCCGAATAAAAACTACTCACGGCTTTTTAAAAAATACTCATCTTTTATTGTGAAACTGGATCAACTCAGAGGGAGTTTGGAATTTAAACAAAAAAAGACTGGCATTCGCGGTCGGTCGAAACCTTAGGCTAATCCAGTCATCGTGATTAGCATATTGTACTATAGAAAAAAGCAAAAATCAAACTGATTTAGGTCTGAAAGTTGAAATGGAAGAGGTATAGAGCGCCTGATTTTATTGCTCGTCTTTGAAGATTGAGGAAAATAACCCACTTTTATGTAATCCTATAGTTTGATATTTAGCTTCGAAAATGATATAATTAGCTATCAAATGACTGAACAACATAAACCCCGAATATGCATAGTTAACACTCCCGGAGAAATTAATGCTTCAAGGAGTGGTTTCGTAAGTCCTTTAGAAGTTGCGCCAAAACTGCAAACTATTGCGGATGTTGATGTGCTAGAGCTTCATGATTCCAATAGAGATTTATCATTAATTTCCAGCGACATCGCTGAAATAATTCACGCTCGTCGAAAATCTTATAGAGGTTTTGTAGTCACAGGTGCAAAGTATGATTTGCATTTAATAGCTTCAAGATTGGCTTTTGCTTTTGGACCGGGTCTTGATAAGACAGTGGCATTAACTGGTACTGACATTCCCGCATACGAAATAATTAGTAATGCAAGCCAGGATTTAGCGAGAGCTACGATGGTTGCTGCTAGTAATTTCAATGAAGTTGTCATTTCGTATGATGATTCTATCCTCAGGGGAGTTACTGCAAGAATGACTACGCATGGTTTTTCTTCCCGCATGACTTATGAGCCACCCTGGGGTAAGTATGAATTAATGGGAGCTATAACCGCAAGCGGCCTCGAACTTTATCAGAGAAAAGAGACTAAGGCTGAGGATACTTTTCATAACGATTTTCAGCGTGGCATTCCAACGGTTAGTCTTCACCCAGGGTCTGATCCCGAATTCACTAGTGAATCAGTTGCAAGCGCGAGTGAGAATTTAAAGGGTCTCGTATTTATAGTGCCTTCGTTTAGTCAATTGACCGCTGCACGTATGCCTTACTCCCATTTAGGTTTACTGGTAGATCTAAAAAGAGACGGAATACCTGTTTTAATTACTAAAGATACTTTGGATACTCCGGAGGATTTGTCAAATAGCTTCCACGAAGAGGCTCTTATGCGATTCGATGCAATTCCAGGTAAATATATGTCACCTCAGGTGGCTATTGCAAAATTTTCATGGGCAGTGGGTAGGGTTACAAAACAAATAGAGCTCGGTGAAGTTGCGGCTAAAGATAAAATCGCAAGGGTCTCAGAAATTATGCGAAAACCCTATGTTGGAGAATTTGGTATTTATCAGCCCTTTACAGAGTAAATTACTCGTATCTTAAAGCAGTGATTGGGTCTAGGCGGGAGGCGCGGATGGCGGGGGCTACGCCGAAGATAACTCCAACTAACATTGAAAATCCAAAGGATAGTGCAACTGACCACCAAGTTATAGTCGTTGTAAAGAAAATATTAACGATTAAAGAAACTCCGATTCCGAGTAATATTCCTAAAACTCCGCCTAAACCTGAGAGAGTTAAAGCTTCGATTAAAAATTGATTTCGAATATCTTTTGCCCTTGCGCCTAGTGCCTTGCGGAGTCCAATCTCTCTGGTCCTTTCAGTAACTGACACAAGCATGATATTCATAACACCAATTCCTCCGACTAAAAGTGAAATTGCTGCGACTCCGCCTAAGGCTAAAGTTAAAACGCCTGTAATCTGCGAAATAGTTGATAATGCTTGTTCCTGTGTTTGAACTGTAAAATCATCTCCAGAGATTCTTTTTTCTAAAAGCTTTTTAATATCGGTCTGAATCTGATCTATGTCTTCAGTTTTATAAACTGAAATATAAATGGCATTTGGTTGATCAATTCCGAATTGTTTTCTGCCGGCTTCCAGCGGAATAAATGCAGAATTATCCTGATCGACTCCGAAGGCGGCGCCACGGGATTTCGTAACACCAACAACCTGATATTTTAAATTGCCGATTTGGATAGTCTTGCTTACTGGACTCGAATCGCCGAAAAGATTTTTCGAAGCAGTTGGTCCTAAAACTGCGACTCTTTTTCCAGAATCAGATTCTGCTTTATTAATAAATCTGCCTTTATCGACTTCGACGGAAGTTACGATCTTTGTATAAATATCCTCGACACCAGAAATAGTCATATTTCTACTGGTTTTATTTCCATATTTTGCAGTTGAAGCTTGTTGGGTAACTGTTGAAACGTCAGCGTCTCCTTTTAATTCTCTTTTTAAATTAGTGACGTCCTGAAACTGTAATCTATTTACTGTTGATCCTCCCGGACCGCGACCTGCGCCGCCGGTTTGCCCGGGGATAACGAAAATTAAATTAGAACCAAATGAGGAGATTTGTTCCGTAATAAAACTCTGAAGACCTGAAACTAAAGCGACTAAAATAATGACGGAAAAAACGCCGATGACGATCCCAAGGGTTGTGAGGAAAGAGCGCATACGATTGCGGAGGATTGCGGTGAAGGATAGTTTTAGTGTTTCTAAGATGTTCATACTGTTAATAAACCAATAAAGCCAATAACCCAATAAACAAATGCCCAATAAGAATTAAAAACAAAATTGGGAATTGGTTTTATTTGTTATATTTATCATTGGTTTATTCATTTCGTGTCTTCTCCTTTCTCGCTAGTTATTTCGCCGTCTTTTACCCTAATAATTTTATGTGCATGTTTTGCAACGACAGTATCATGAGTTATTAAAACAACTGTTTTGCCTTCTTTGTGTAATTTTTTCAAAAGCTCCATGGCTTCTTCTCCGGACTTACTATCCAAATTTCCTGTGGGTTCATCGGCAAAAATAATATCCGGATTTGAAACCAAAGCTCTTGCTATAGCCACCCTTTGCTGCTGTCCTCCGGAAAGTTGAGAAGGACGCGATTTATACTTGTCGGAAAGCCCGACTGCGTCCAGGGCTTTATGCGCGCGTTTTAATCTTTCTGCACCTGAGACTCCAGAATAAACTAAAGGAAGCGCGACATTATCTTCTGCAGAAGTCCTCGCTAAAAGATTAAAACTTTGAAAAACAAAACCGAGTTTTTGGTTTCTTAACTTTGCTAGATGGTCATCTTTTAAATGAGCAACGTCCTGATTATCTAAATGATATGAGCCAGTTGTTGGGCGATCTAAAAGTCCCAGAATATTCATAAGTGTGGATTTGCCTGAACCGGAAGGACCGACGATTGCAACGAATTCGCCTTTATCAATTTCTAAATTAATATCTTTTAAAGCTTGAAATGATAGATCCTCATCAAGCTGAAAAACTTTATTAACATCGGTTAATTTAATTAGGGACATATTATTTTGTCATTCCAGACTTGATCTGGAATCCAGGCTTTATGCTAAGTCTTCTGGATCCCGCATCAAGTGCGGGATGACAAGGCAATTATTATTTAAGATTGCCCTGGAAATTTGAAACTATTTGATTCAGGGAGTTTTACATCTTCAGGATTTGTAACAACCTCATCTTCCGGAGACAATCCTGATTTAACTTCAACAACAGTATCAGATTGAAGCCCGGTTTCTATTTTGACCTTTTCGTATGTATCGCCTTTTTTAATATATACTTCATCCGCATCCATTAAAGCTTCGACAGGGATTGTGTTAACGCCGCTGACTTCATTTGTAATAATATCTGCCTGACCGTTAAGTCCTGAAACAAAATTAATCTCAGGTTTACCTAAAACAAGTTTTACAATGACGACTGTTGCGCCTGAATCAGTAGTTTCGATTGCCGGATTAATATCAGAAACTGTTGCTTCAAAAGTTTGATCAGGATATGAATTTAGAGTGACACTGGCTTTTTGCCCCGATTTAACTAAACCTATATCTGATTCATCAATTTCAGCTTCAAAAACATACTGTGAATTATCAACGATCTGAGCGATTATATCAGTAGGTCCAACGACCTGACCCGCGTTAGGATCAGCTTTGGTAACAATTCCGGAAAGCGGTGCATAGATATTTGCATCCTGAAATGCCCTTTGAGCCGCTTTTATATCGTCATATGCACTATCCCGCGCTTTTTGGGCGTTAACTCTTTCTTCTCTTTCTGTATAATCTTCATCACTAACCTGATCGTGAAGATCATCCTCGACTCTTTTGGCTGTTGAATCTTTCGCTTCAAAACTATTTCTTGCTTGTTGTAAGTTAATCTGTAGATCCTGGGTATCTAAACTCGCGATTAGTTTTCCTTTATTAACGAAGTCTCCGGATTTTACTCCTATATAATTTAACTTCCCGCTGATTTTAAATCTTAAATCTGCAGAGTCGGTGCCTTCTAAAGTTCCTGATGATGAAATCAGTTCCTTAACATCACCTTTTTGCATTTTAATTGTTAAGACTGGTTCAGATGCTTGTTTGGGTGCAAATACAAAATACAAAGCGCCAATTATTATAAGGAGAAGAGGGATCCAGATTTTTTTAGGCCAGTGCCAAAATTTAAAGAATTTAAGCAGTTTCATTCGGAATTTATCATAGCAAATATTTAGTCATTGCGAGCGAGTGAATCGAGCGTAGCAATCTTGATTTAGCTTTCTTTCTTTGTACTTTTGAATCGCAAAAGTACCAAAATTTTTCTCGCTGCATCCACCTCACCCTAACCCTCGAAGGGTCGAACCCGTTGAAGCAGGATTTACTGCTTCAACCCTCAAAGGAGAGGGAATCAAAACTAATCCCTTCTCCCGGAGGATGTCCAGTGGACATCCGAGTCGCTTTAGGGAGAAGGTTAGGATGAGGGGTATGAAGCACCTGCTTTCGTAGCTCGCAAGTAAATTCAGACGCCATGCTTATAGTGACAGGAATGTGTTAAACTTTCCCTATGATTCTGAGAATAAATACTTCTGACAGGAAAAAGATTGAGGTGGGCTTAGGTAGGAATGGTGAAGTAAGCACACTCAAATCAGCTGAAAATGAATTTGGCTCTCAGGTTCTTTTAGAGTTAATTACAGAAATTTTAAGAGAGAATAAGTTGGAATTTTCTGATCTTTCAGGTATTGAAGTAGCAAAAGGTCCGGGATCTTATACGGGTCTTAAGGTTGGGGCTTCCGTTGCTAACGCTTTAGGCTTTGGTTTAGGTATAAAAGTTAACGGAAAAGATTCAGAAACCGAGCTTAAGTACTCCTAAACTTTATTTTTTGGTTTCTCTGATCAACAGCAAATTTTATATTATAGGTTATTTTTGGTATAATTATGTCGATGGATTTAGAACGTAAAGTACAAAAATATCAGAGAAGTAGAAAAGGGATTTTCCGAGTTGAACCTACAATAATTGGAAAAAATCCACATATGGATACTCCTGCAGAAGCTATGGGTTTTGCCGGTTCATTGAATGATGATTATAGACAGAGACCAATTTGTGAAAGACTTATAATATCTGAATCGGATTTTATTCCCATTGCGCAGTGTGCAGATCAGACCCCGCTTCAGTTTGAACGGAGAAGAGTAATTTGTCCTAAGAGTTGCGAGAAGAGAGGTAAGAAAGAGGGAGAAGTAAATAAAAATGGATTTTTGGTTATGCCGGCAACAAGCTCAGACTCATCAAGAAAATAACCATTCAAATTTCCCCTCGCATTTAGTAGACTGATAGTTGTGAAACTATCGCATTTTTTTCTTCCTCATCCCGAAACTCATAAAAAAGCCCACTTAATTTCTTCATGGGCGCTGGCCATGTATTTAATTTTATTTCTCGTGCTTTACGCGGGAATAAAAACAATTTATGTTGTTCAGCCTGGAGTTCTTGGAGTGAATTCAGCTATTGATCAGCAGGAAATAATCCGTTTAACAAATCTACAAAGAGAAAAAAACGGCTTAGGTCCTGTAAGTGAAGATTCGAGACTTAATACTGCAGCACAGGCAAAAGCTGAGAATATGTTTGCAGAAAATTATTGGGCACATTATTCGCCTTCAGGCAAAGACCCCTGGGTTTTTATTAACGGTGCTGGTTACAGTTTTTCTTATGCCGGGGAAAACCTTGCAAAAAGCTTTTATACCTCTGATGAAGTTGTTAATGCCTGGATGAATTCAAAAACTCATAAGGAAAATATTTTGAATAAAAACTATAAAAATATTGGAATTGCTGTTGTTGAAGGCACTTTAAACGGAGAAAAAACCACTTTGGTTGTTCAGGAGTTTGGAACGCCGGTTGATGTTGCTGTTGCTCAAGCGCCTGTAAGAGGAGGGACTGTTCAGAGTATTCAGACGCCCTCAGAATCAGGACCATCAGCGCAGGGAATTTCTGAAGTTTTGGACGAAAGCCCTTCCCCTCAAGCGAATGTAAAACAATTAGCTCAGGCAAAAACTTTAATTGCTTCAGAAAAAATTACAGATCCTTTAACAGACCCGTATCTTGCTCTTAAAGTTTCGGGTTTATCTTTGCTTTTTGGACTGTTTGTCTTAATTTTAATTGACCTTTATATAATCAGACGTAGAGCTATTTATAGAATAAGTTCCCGTCATCTGCCTCACTTAGCGCTGATTTCAGTTGCTTCAACAGTTCTATATAATTTAAGTCCGGGGGTAATAATCTAACTATGCGAAAAAAAATCGTTCAGTATAATTTACTAAGTTATATATTTTTGGCAACCAGCGTTTGCTTAATTATTGCCAGCTTTTTGTTTAAGCAGTGGAGTGTTTATCAGTATCAAATTATTTTCCTGGCAGTGGTGCTTTATTTAGCTTCATCTTTAATTCATCATTATCTAGATAAAAGTTTGACTTTTGAGATCGGGCTTGAGTATATTTTAATCGGAGCACTGGCATTTTTGCTTGTGTTTGGCTTTGCATTCTGATTGGTTGGGAGGTTTTGGATTATGATGCCGGTATGGAAGTTGGGTTAAGGTTAGGGTTAGGGTCCTTAAACTTTTACCCCTAAACCATACTAGCTTCCTTACCCTTAAACCTTAAACAAAATATGAAAGGCATAATTTTAGCCGGAGGTTCCGGTACCAGACTATACCCAATAACCCTTGCGACCTCAAAGCAACTCATGCCGGTTTATGATAAACCGATGATTTACTATCCGCTTTCAACCTTGCTTCAGGCAGGTATAAAAGAAATATTAATTATATCGACCGAGAGAGACTTACCAAGATTTAAAGATTTGTTGGGTGATGGAAGTGATTTAGGCTGTATATTCAAATATAAAATTCAGGAAAAGCCAAAGGGTTTGGCCGATGCATTTATTGTCGGTGCGGAGTTTATCGGCAGTGATAGTGTTGCAATGATATTAGGCGACAATATTTTCTACGGATCTGATATGGATGAAGAACTTAAGACTTTAACTTATTCAGAAGGAGCGATCGGATTTGCAGCTCCTGTTAAAGATCCTGAGAGATATGGAGTTTATGAATTTGATAGTGAAATGAATGTGATATCGATAATTGAAAAACCCGAAAAACCAAAATCAAATTATGCAAATGCGGGACTCTATTTTTTTGATAATGATGTCGTAGAAATTGCTAAAAATGTTGAACCATCTCCCCGTGGTGAGATAGAAATCACCTCTGTTTTAGAAGAATACAGAAAAAGAAATAAGCTTAAAGTTTATTTACTTGACCGCGGGACTGCATGGCTTGATACCGGAACATTTACTTCAATGATGCAAGCTTGTCAGTTTGTGCAGGTTATTGAAGAACGTCAGGGTCTGAAGATCGGTTGTATTGAAGAAGCAGCATACAGAAGTGGTTTTATAAATAAAGAACAACTGCACAAATTAGCTGAACCTCTTTTAAAAAGTGGCTACGGACAGTATTTAATGAGTTTGGAGTAAAGTAGTCATCCCAGCGAATGCTGGGATCCAATTAGAAACGGGAGTTTGGAGTTTTGCTGTGTATAATGTAATTCCAATCGGCAGCAGTTTATTGGATTCCCGCCTACGCGGGAATGACACTAAAGCGATCTCGCTTTGCGATGACAAAACAAATTATGAAAATTTTAGTAACAGGCGGTGCTGGTTTTATTGGTTCTAATTTTATCCGATATTATTTGGAAGCACATCCTGACGACCAGATTGTTAATTTAGATAAATTAACTTACGCGGGTCATTTAACTTCGACAAAAGATTTTGAAGAAAATCCTAATTACAAGTTTATAAAAGGGGATATTTGTTCTGTAAACGACGTTGAAGAATCAATGGATGGAATTGATATTGTTGTTCACTTTGCAGCTGAATCCCACGTTGACCGTTCGGTTTTAGATCCACTCGAATTTGTAAAAACGAATGTTTTAGGAACTTCCCAGCTTTTACAAATTGCTTTAAAAAAGAAAGTTAAAAGATTCCATCATATTTCTACGGATGAAGTTTTTGGAAGCTTAAAATTAGAAGATCCACCATTTAGCGAAAAAACAAAATATGATCCAAGAACCCCATATTCTGCTTCGAAAGCCGGATCAGATCATATGGTTAGAGCATATTTTGAAACTTATGGATTGCCAATAACGATCAGTAATTGTGCAAATAATTTTGGTCCGTTTCATGAACCGGAAAAATTATTTCCGCGTTTTATTACGAATTTGTTAATGGATAAAAAAGTGCCTTTAATGGGAGAAGGGAAAAATATCAGGGAGTGGCTTTATGCAAAAGATCATGCCGCCGCAGTTGATTTAATTTTGCAAAAGGGAGCTGTGGGGGAGACATATTGTGTTGGTGGGGAATCAAAAACAAATCTTGAGGCAACACTCTTGATTTTAAAATATTTAGGAAAAGATGATTCCTATATTGAATATGTTCCTGATCGTTTAGGACATGACTTCCGTTATGCGATCGATGATAGTAAACTGCGCGAGTTAGGATGGAAACCGGAACACTCGTTTGAAGAATGGTTAGAAAAAACGGTTGAATGGTATAAAGAAAATGAATGGTGGTGGCGCCCCCTGCTCAATAACCGAAAGATTGTAGACAGAGAAGAACAAGAAAAGTTAAAGTACTAGGGGGAATGACCAAGAAACAAGTGTCCAAGATACAAACAATATCAAATTCTAAATTTCAATAACCAAAATTTTGAGATTTTAAAAATTGATTATTGGAATTTGTTTGGAATACTTGTATCTTGTTGCTTGGTAAATTTAACCAATGATAAAAACAACAAACATTGAAGGATTATTAATTGTAGAAGGGGGGCAAACTTTTGAAGATGACAGAGGGTTTTTCCGTGAACCTTTTAGACGAAACGAATTTGAAGAAGCATTGGGAAAATTATGGGTACATGTTCAGGAAAATCAGGCCTATTCAAAGAAAAATGTTTTAAGAGGAATCCATGTTGCACCATGGGATAAATTTATTTATGTCCCATTTGGTGAAGTTTTAGTTGTAATAGTTGATTTACGAAAAGATTCGCCAACATTTAAAGAAATTTTTAAAATGAAAATTGGGACTTCCAATAAAGTTAAATTATTTATCCCTGCCGGTTTAGGAAATTCTTATTTAATTTTATCTGAGGAAGCGGTTTATGAATATCAGGTTAATCAATATTACTCCGCCGGAATGGAACATGGAGTTGCATACAATGATCCGGATCTTGCAATTGACTGGGAGGCAGAAAATCCGATTTTGTCTGAAAAAGATCAGCAAAATATGAGTTTAAAAGAATATCTGAGGAGTGATTCGCTAGTTGGTTCATAGTTCATCGCCATGCTATGAATTTCTCGCTGCAAACTAACCATGAACAAATAACTAACTAACAAAATATGAAATTATTAATTTTGGGTGGATCGGGTTTAGTTGGATCGAGGTTTTTGGAATTGGCAGCTGATTATGAAATTTCCGCACCAACTCATGAAGAATTAGATTTACTCGATTTAGGGAACCTCCAAGCTTTTTTAGAAGAATCAGGAGCAGATGTTGTAATTAATTTTGCAGCTTATACAAATGTTGATGAAGCAGAAAAAGAAAAAGATGACAAAGAAGGAATGGTTTATAAATTAAATGTTTCGCTCCCGGAAGACTTAGCAAAGTCTTGTTTATCGTTAGGAAAGTATTTTGTCCATATTTCAACCGACTATGTTTTTGACGGAACAAAACTTTCTCCTTATAAGGAAGAAAACGTTCCAGATCCGGTCAATTGGTATGGGACTACAAAATTTTTAGGTGAAGATGCAGTTATAAATGTTTCATCTGAGTTTTTAATTGCTCGTCCTGAGATGCCATATAGTGCAAAGTTTGAGAAAAAATTAGATTTAGCAAGAGTTTTTTTAAAAATGTTAAAAGAGGGGAGTACGATAAACGGAGTTTCAGATCAAAAAATCACACCGACATTTGTTGATACTTTAGTCTACGGGTTATTGCGGTTGGTCGAAGCTAAATCTTCCGGAATTTATCATTTAGCGTCAACCAACTCAACAACACCTTATGATTTTGCGATGATGGTTGCAGAAAAATTTGGATTAAAGAAAGACCTGATTAAATCAGTTCCGTTTGCGGAATATAATCAAACCAGAACTGCAAAACGTCCTCAAAATTCATATCTGGATGTCACGAAATTCACGGCAGAATTTGGTGAGGACATACTTATGACAAATGAGAAAAGTATTGATGAGTTCTTTACACAAACAAACTCACAAAAGTGATACCTCTTTTAATTTTCCCTGTAATTTCTTTCTCAGTAATTCTCTATCTTTTTTTAATACTTTTTGGAAATAATTTTCTTATCTGGATTTTGGCTTTTGTTTTTACTGTTCCCTTTAATATTTTTTTACTAAAAGAAAATTTTAAAGATTTAAGAAAAATTAAATTTCAAACATCTCTCTTAATTTTTTTACTAATTATTGCTTTCTATATTTTTGCAAAAGCAGTTGTTTTATTACCTCTAGTATTAACAATAAAACAGGATAATTTTGAGCATGTTCAAATAACTGATGTAGGTGATTATTACAAACATATATTTGTAACTTTTGCTATTTCAGGAGATGGCATTCCCAGTCAAAATCCTTATTATCCCGCAGTAAAACTTTCTTATTATTACGGCTATTATTTAGTTCCGGCATTTTTTGTAAAAATATTTCAAATTCAGCCAAACTTCGCGACCTATTTTTTTGGATTATTTATAACCGGACTTTCACTCTTAATTATCCTGACCATCATTTATAGGGAACTAACAAGTTTTTCATACAGACTGCTCGCTTTTTTGCTGATTATTTTTGGAAGCGGAATCGACGTCTTTGCTTATTTACTAATCAAAATAAATATTTTTAAACAGCAATTAATTCAGGTTATCACGCAGGGAAATGAAACCGGAATTCAACTTATTAATTTTTACAAATCAGTTTTATTTGTGCCGCAGCATTTTTTTGCAGCAGTGATAACAGTTGCAGCAATTTATTACCTGGTAAAAATTAAAAATAATCCGGTATTTTTAGGGTTTTGTTTTGCATTTGTTTTTTCTTCGAGTACTGTAGTTTTTCCGACTCTCGCAATTTGGATAATATTAGTTTTTCTGTTTTTTAAAGATTTAAGAATTTTAATCTTCAAATCATGCGCTTTAGGGTTTGTATTAGTCGTGCCTTATATTCTGACACTTCATGATCGAACTAAAACAATTTATCTATATAATTTTACTCCTTACGATTTTTCTGGGATTTTTTTAGTCGATACTCTAATTAGTTTTGTAATTTGTTACGGACCAATTCTTTTGCTTATCCTCCCTTTGTTTTTGATGAGTGGAATTAGATTTAATGCATTTTATTTTCTTATAATTTTTGTCCCAGTTTTTTTAACATGGTTTATCCGATCTCCATTATTTAATGATTTTAGTTTAAGAACAATGATTCCTGTTGCGATTGCCCTGCCCCTCTTTTTCATAAAAATTTTAGATAGTACAAAGATAAAATATGTAAAAATTTTGATTGTTTTTATTTCTTTGATAACTATTGCTGTGGGTATTGGTGGTTTTAGTTTTGAATATTTATCTCATTTTAAAAACAGGCAAATTCTAAATCCGCGGGATAGTGAAGTTTTACTTAAAATACGTAAATTACCAAATGAAAAATTAGCAGCAATAGATCGTGAAAGATGGGTTGAATTCATTCCCTCAATTGGATTTAAAAAAGTCTTAACACCGCACTTATTTGATTCTTATAATTATATCGCCGGAAATGATGGGTATAAGCATAGCGAATACGAAAATTTAGCATTAAAAATATTTATCGATGAAAATTCAGCTCCAGATTTGCTAACTTTAATTAATACTCAAAATGAAAATTTAAATACTTTAGGAAAATTTTTTAATCTTCAAGACTTCGATAAATTAATTTTGAATAATCAGGTTTGGTTAAAGAATGATAAAAATCCGTGGATTGAAATGTTTAAAACTATGAATGTTTCAAATAAACGATTAACCGGAGATTTTACTTTATTTGACGGGAAAGATTTAAAACAAAAACTGTCTGAAAATAAAATCTATGTTAATGAAAAACCCGAAATTGTAGAAATTAGAGATAGAAAAGTGCCCATGAAAAAAGGAATATGGTTTATTGCTAGTTGTAAAGAAAGTGGAGAATTAAAATTGGGGTTTGAGGATTATTATGATTTATTTAATACTAATTCAAATAGATGCACGGGACGAATTTTTTATCTTGATCAGGATGAAGATGTAGTTGTTACAGAGTCTTCAACTATAAGTGAGATTTATATTTTTCCGGTAATTATAGAAAAGATTATTTAAAGCGCTCTAAATCTGCTTCGACCATAATCTTAATTAAATCCTCAAATGAAATCTTTGGTTCCCATCCTAAATCCCGTTTAGCTGCAGAATAATCACCTTTTAATTCTTTAATTTCTGTAGGACGCATTAATTTGTCGTTTGTTACAACATGGTCTTCCCAATTTAACCCAACTGCTTCAAATGCAATTTTACAAACTTCTTTTACGTCATGAGTAGTGTTAGTTCCTATAACATAATCTTTTGCATTGTCCTGCTGAAGCATTAACCACATCGCTTCAACATATTCTTTTGCGAAACCCCAGTCTCTTTTTGCATCAAGTAATCCCATATGTAATTTACCCTCTTTATTAACTAATGGTTCACCGACCTCGTTTAGTGGAGGATTTTTAACGCCGTTTTTAATAATCGCGGCTCCTGCTGTGATTTTTCTGGTTACGAAATGTAAACCGCGTCTGGGAGATTCATGATTAAACAAAATTCCACCACAAGCAAACATGCCATATGATTCTCGGTAACATCTTGTCATCATGTGAGCATAGGCCTTGGCAATGCCGTAAGGATTGTTGGCATCAAACGGAGTTTCTTCATTCGCAGATTCAGCCTCGATATTTCCAAAAATTTCCCTTGATGTAGCTTGATAAACTTTTGCCTCGGGTGCAAAACTTCTAACTGCCTCCATAACCCTAACCGGACCTAATGCTGTAATTTCGCCTGTATAAAAAGGGTGAGTCCATGCGTCGTGAGGGACAGATTGAGCAGCAATATTATAAACCTCATCTGGTTTGTGTTTTTTGATAACTGTTTCGATTGAGGTTTGGTCCAAAAGGTCGGCGAATTCAATTGTTATCTTCCCTAAAAGATGTTCAATATTTTCTTTGGTAAAATTTGTCGATCTTCTAATAGTTCCGACAACCTTATAGCCTTTTTCCAGTAAAAGATCTGCAAGATATGAACCGTCCTGTGATGATGCGCCAATAATTACTGCTGTTTTAGACATGCTGACCTCTCCAATACTCTAAGGTATCCTCGAGTGTTTGGTCAATAGGTATTTTTGGTTCCCAACCCGTTCTTTCTTTAAATAGAGAATTGTCACCAACTGTTATCGGCACTTCAGAAGCTCTCATTCTCGAAGGATCTTCAACAATTTTGATTTCCTTTTTTGCCATTTTTAATAATTTACCTAAAATATCCTTCATGCTTATTCCTGAACCTGAGCAAAGATTAAATGCTTCTCCCGGCTCTGTATCTTTCTCCAGAATTAATTTATAGCCTTCTACAATATCTCTGACATCAGAAATGTCTCTTATTGATTGCAAATTACCAACTTGTAGTTCTGATTTTTCCTGATCATTTTCAATTTCTACAATCTGAGAAGCCATGTCGGGAACAAAAAATCCTTTCATTTGTCCCGGACCAGTGTGATTAAAAGGTCTGACAATTGTTATGTTTAATTTAGATGATTGAGACATTTGATAACTTAATCTGTCGGAAGCGACTTTACTGGTGCCGTAATAATTGGCCGGAAAGAAAGGATTTTCCTCAGTAATTTTTTCCGGATTTGGAGTTTTACCATAAACTTCTGCAGACGAGATAAAAACAATTTTAGGAATATACATACTTTGTCTATTTACGTTGTCTACTGCCTGATATAAATTCAAAGTACCAATCAGATTAATTTTAAAAATATTTTCAGGATCTGGTGACCAGGTTGGCGCGATTGCAGCCAGATGAATTATTTTATCAGGCTGAAATTTCGAAATTAAATCTGTTAAAAATCCCTGATCTAAAATATTTCCGCTAATGTATTGCACATTATTTGAATTTTGCAGATTAGACTTATTTATAAGTCCAATAATTTTGTAGTCCGGTGCTAAAAGTTTAATTAAGTGTTGTCCTGCAAAGCCATTTGCGCCGGTTACTAAAATCTTCGCCATAATTACTTTCAGTTTAGCATTTATCTTTAGTTGAGGTGAATACCGTTTAATATATTAATGTATGATTGTAAATTAGATTAGCTGCCGTTAGAATTTAAACATGCGCAAGGTAGTTGTAGTTTTACCCACATTTAATGAGAAAGATAATATTGAGAAATTTACTAATGAAGTATTAGCTCAGGAAAAAAATCTCTCGGGCTACAGAGTTGAAGTTTTAATCGTTGATTCGCACTCACCTGACGGAACTGGTGATATTGCCAAAAAAATGGCGGCAAGAAATCCGAGAATTCATTTCTTAAGCGTTGGCAAAGGACTTGGTGTAGCCTTAATAGAAGGACACAAATATTCTATAAAACACTTAAAACCAGATGTAATGGCGCAGCTTGATGCTGATGGACAAGTAGAAGTGGCAATAATTCCAAAATTAGTTAAGACAATTGATGAAGGATACGATTTAGCGATTGGTTCAAGATTTGTAGAAGGCGGTAAAAATAATTTATCGCTTTCAAGACAAATCTTTTCAGCGGGATCATCGTTTGTTTCGAGGGTAATTATGGGGCCTTGGAGTGTTAAAGAATTTGGAAATTCTGCGAGAGCTTTCACCCCCGAATTATTCAGGAAAATTAATTTAGAAAGGCTCCCTTGGAAAGAAAAGACTTTTATCATTCAGCCGGCTTTTCTTAACGAAGCAATAATTGCCGGTGCAAAATATAAAGAAATTCCCTTAGTGTTTAAAAACCGCGCTGAAGGTTATTCAAAAAATAAAATTATTAACTACTCTTATGATGTTTTTACTTATGCAATTGATGCCCGTTTAAATAAATGGGGGATTAATTTTCCTTTTTTTAAAGCAACGAGACGCGCAAAAACCTTAATTAAATTTGCGATAGTTGGGTTTACCGGCACCCTTATTGATTTTGCATTTTATAAATTCTTTATCTGGAATTTTGGACTACCACCCGCAACATCAAAAGGTTTCTCTACTGAAATTGCAATTTTGAGTAATTTTACCTTTAACAATATTTGGACTTTTCGCCATAGAAAAACTTCCAAAAACCTCTGGCAAAGATTTGTTTCTTTTCAGCTGGTTAGTTTAGTTGGTTTAGGAATTGCGGTTATTATTGTTAAGGTTTTGGATTCAACATTCGGAAATGGATTTATTGATTTAGGATTTAGAAAAATTGCATACAACAACTTTTATTTCTTCGCCACAATCCCACCGGTATTAATTTGGAACTTTGTTGTTAACCACTTCTTTACATGGAGACATGAAGATGATCCGATTGAAGTTACCTAATTCTTCGGAAATGGAATTCTTAAATAGAAGAGCAGCTATTCTGCTTACAATATCGATAATTCTTTACATCATTTGGTGGTCAGCCATTTTTCTTGCTTCAGTTAAAAGCATGGCATTTTTCTCACTGTATGCGATGGTATTTTTTGGCCCTTATGGAGCTGGATGTGGTTTTTAGATTTTATAAAACTGCCTGTCTGGTTTTCTTTTATTGTTACAACTGCACTAAATATTTGGCTGATGTTTTTATTAGTTAAAAAACTGACTCAAAAACTAAATTAATCGTAGTATTCCAGGTTTGGAAATGGGGCGGTGTTTTGTAGTAAAAAATTCTGCGAATATAAGTAAATTCCTAAGAGCATTATTGCCAATACTATTTTAAATTCTTTTGTTACTAAAATTTTCTGAAAAGCGATTAAGGCAAAAGGAACGATTGGTAAAACATATCTTGAGATATCTCTGTGGGCTACGAAAATTGATGCTGCAACATAAGTTAAAACATAAATTCCCAGTGGTCTTAAGATTTCAATTTTAAGTAACATTAGTCCGGCTAAGAGACCGAAGATGTAGATGTAAACAATATCCTCAAGCCAGATTGACCCAACCCAATATTGATTTATATTAAAAACCTGAAATGGCGGAAAGGATAAATGAATATTATCGCCTGTGTGAAAATAAGCAAAGAAATCATTTAAAACGAACCCATATAAAGCAAAAATTGTCAGAAGGCCGATTGGAATAAGTGCAAGAGGGTAATATGAAAAAAATGATTTTATAATCTGCGAAATATTTTCACGGTAATGTTTCCAAAGAATAAAAATTCCGAGCGAAATAAAAAGCAAGATTCCCGGAGGTCTTGTTAGCTGCGCTAGTAATCCGAAAATCCCGGCATATGTTATGAAGCTAAGTTTATTATGCGCCTCGAATTTTAGGAAAAAGTAAAAAGCAGCAATGGTAAAGAACATAAATAATGGTTCAGAAGAGCCAACTGAATGAGCAACTAACCATCTTGCCGGTAAAACTAAAAACACTAAACTTAAAAATAAAGGCTCGTGAGTTAATTTAAAATCCCGAACTAAAAAGTAAAATGCAATTACAGCAGCGATTGTTGAAGCTAAAGAAATTAAAAGCATTGATTTCAAAAAGCCAATGACAGAAGCAAATGGCAGCATCATCCATGAATAAAGAGGGAAGTGCGCAGCGTAATATGTATGAGGCAATTCCTGGGGCATCGCCGCAATTATTCTTTCAGCGTAGTTTGACTTCGCTATAATAATGTATTCAATACCATCGAAATTCCTGTAAATCGTGTTAAAACCTTCTGCGAAATTGAGTCCGTAAAAATTGAGTCTAAGTAAATGAGGCAGCCAGACGGCAAAAGTTATAGACAGAGTGCTTAAAATCAGTATAGATAAATCCCTGAGGGTTTTTTTGTCCATTAGTATTGTGTGTCACGGGTATCAAAAGTACCGCGAGTATCACGGGAATTTAGCTTCAAAAACCCGTGGTACCTGTGATACCCATCCCTCTCGTGGTACTCCATAATTTATGTTAGCATATTGTCATGAGTTTGAAGAGCTTATCTGTTTTTATGCCTGCATATAACGAGGAAGACAGTATCTCCTTAACTGTCGAAGGTGTAGTCAAAGTTTTAAAAGAACTTAAAATTGATTGGGAACTTTTGGTAGTAAATGATGGTTCAAAAGATGATACTGCGGCTGTAGTAAAAGGTCTTGAAAAGAAATATCCGGGAGTGAGACTCGTCAATCATGAAAGAAATCTGGGCTATGGGGCTGCTTTAAAAACCGGATTTAAAGAAGCGAAGTATCCGTGGGTAGCATTTGTTGATTCAGACGGACAATTTAATTTTGAGGAAATTAAAAAACTTATTGCAAAAACTGATGAAGCAGATGTTATTTTAGGCTATCGTTTAAATCGGGCGGACCCGATTCAGCGAAGAGTTTTTACATGGGGTTGGAAAATGCTGGCGATGGTAATGCTAGGTTTGAATGTTCGTGATTATTCCTGCGGATTTAAATTGATTAAGAAAAAAGTAATTGAGGATATTTCACCAATTGAATCTGAAGAAAAAGTTACTCAAATTGAAATGTTAATAAAGGCAAAAAAGAAAGGTTATAAATTTGCAGAAATCGGAGTTCATCATTATGCCAGAAAAGCAGGAGTTCCGACAGGGGCAAATATTACAGTTGTTAAAAAGAGTTTTATAGATATGATTAAACTTCGCTCAAATTTATGATGAACTGGCTTAAGAAAAATCGTTTTGAAGTAATTTTTATTGTTTGTTTAATTTTGATTGCCGGATTTTTGCGGCTTTACCGGATTGATGAATACATGACTTTTTTGGGAGATGAAGGCAGAGATGCTTTAGTAGTTAAAAGGATTTTAGTTGATTATGATTTTCCGCTTTTAGGTGCGCCTACCTCTGTTGGAAATATGTATAACGGTCCGCTTTATTACTACATGATGGCTAGCGCGATGGCTATCTGGTGGATGAATCCTGTGGCGGCCGCTGTAATGGTGGCATTTGTTGGTATTGTAACAGTGGCTTTGGTTTACTATTTTGCCAGAGTCTGGTTTGGAAAACAGGCAGCAATTATTGCATCAATTCTTTATGCATTTTCACCGGTCAACATTATTTATTCGCATTCTTCTTGGAATCCAAATCCCGCGCCGTTTTTTGCACTTCTCGGAATTCTGGGATTATATAAAGCGCGTTATACCAAAAATTACTTATGGCTTATTTTAACCGGAATTGCATCTGCATTCGCAGTTCAAATGCATCTACTGGCTTTAATTTTAATCCCTATTTATTTTGTAATTTGGTTAAATGAAATCCGTGAATGGAAATGGGAAGGAAAAAAGCTTCCGAACTTTTGGAAGGGTTCGCTATTCGCAATTATTGCCTTTTTATTTTTAATGTCGCCTCTGGCGATTTATGATTTTAAATATAATTTCCAAAACTACCGAGCGTTAACAACTTTTTTCCTGGGAGATCGGGCAACAACAGTTAATTTAAATCCATTTAATACATTAGAAAGAGTAGGGCCGATTTATTGGGATAATTTAGTTAACAGATATATTGCCGGTGAAAATTTCTGGTTAATGGTTTTAATTTCTATTTTAGTTTTAATTCCGGTTGTTTCATTTTTCGTAAATTTGATAAGAAACAAAAAATTTATCTGGAGTTATTTTGTTTTAACTGTCTGGCTTATCGGCGGAGTCATGGGTCTTGCGCTATATAAACAAACTATTTATGATCACTATTCTTCATTTTTAAATCCGGCACTATTTTTACTTTTTGCATCGAATATGAATTTACTAAATTCAATTAATTCGAAAAAAATAAATCAATATGTCCGCGGCGCATTTTTCCTTTTATTTTTAATAATCTTAATTGCCAATTTAAATATCAATCCGTTAAAAGAAGAACCTCATCGTCAATTACAAAATACAAAAATTGTTTCAGATTTTGTCATTGAAGAATCAGGCAATAAACCATTCAACTTTGCTTTACTGGCTGAGAGAAATTATGATGCGGCATATCAATTCTTTCTAGATCAGGCCGGTCATAAACCTGCTCAATTACCATTTGAAAAAACTGATCAACTCTTTGTTGTCTGTGAAGATGAGCGCAGCTCTCCGTCGGAGACGGATAAAATTTGTAATCCGGTTGGTCATCCAAAATATGAAATTGCAGCTTTCGGCTGGACAAAAATAGAATCGGAAAAAGAATTTAACGGAGTTAAAGTTTATAAATTAATACCAAATCCTGAGGAACCACCAAAAAGTGCAGAATAGAGTTTTGCGCAATCCAAAATTTGTACTGATTCTAATCATACTACTCGCAATATTTTTTCGAAGCTATGATTTTGTAGCCTTATTGCCTTTTAACCACGATGGAGATCTGTACTCTTTTATCGTTAAAGATATTGTAATAGATAAACATATAAGACTTGTGGGGCAAATTACAAGCACGGAGGGGGTATTTATCGGACCGCTTTTCTATTACCTCTTAGTCCCCTTTTTCGTAGTTGCCTATATGGATCCGATCGGTGTGATGCTTTTTTCAATCCTTATTGGGATAATCGGGGTCGTCGGTAATTATTTTATTTTCAAAGACTTAATTGGAGTAAAAGCAGGATTAATTTCTGGGTTTCTACTCGCAGTTTTGCCTTTTTGGGTGGGAATTGACAGATGGATAGTACCGACAGTAACTGTCAACATCTGGTGCATCTGGTACTTTTACAGCCTGATAAAAATCAGCAAAGGCTACTCTAAGTATTTAATACTCAACCTTTTTTTACTTGGTTTAATTTGGCATATCCATATAGCCTTGTTTCCGCTCACTTTGCTTTTGCCTCTTGCTGTATATATGTCCGGAAAATGGCCGAGCCCAAAAATTTTAATGAGTGGAATTTTAGCTTTCTTATTACCTATGATTCCATTTATTATTTTTGAAGCCAGACATGGATTTATCCAAATCCAAAGTATAGTAAATTCGTTTGAGCAAAGTCCCACACTAACTATAGATAAAAAATTTTTTAAAGTTCTGGATGTCAGCTTAAGTCGAAATGATCTGGAGAAAGTATTTTGGCTGCTATTCCCTTTGTTTATATATAAAATTAGAGCTATTCAGCTTAAG
This sequence comes from Candidatus Daviesbacteria bacterium, assembly GCA_021731695.1. GTDB lineage: Bacteria > Patescibacteriota > Microgenomatia > Daviesbacterales > UBA10151 > JACPKO01. The sequence goes on from JAKFWZ010000066.1 coordinate 34,837, forward strand.
GTAATGGTTATCGC
>JAKFWZ010000098.1 GCA_021731695.1 Candidatus Daviesbacteria bacterium
GCTTTAAATCAGTCAAGGGATTTTATTGAACAATATTTACCAAATGCAATTTTGGAAAACAGTGATTCAACCCTAACAGCAGTAGAGCAATTAAAAAATCCTGAGGTTGCTATCATCGGTTCGGAACTTGCTGCAAAAATCTACAAGCTAAATATTTTGAAAAAAGATATTCAAAACAATTCAAACAATATAACCAGGTTTTATATTATTTCAAAAAAGGATGTTTTAAATTTAAAAAATAGAACAAAAACTTTACTTTTTCTTTCTATATTTAACAGAGTGGGAATTTTAAGGGATATTTTAGGAATTTTTGCAGATCTCTCTATAAATCTTAATAAAATTGAATCCAGACCCAGCAAAGAAAAAAACTGGGATTATTACTTTTATATTGAAATTGAATTAACTGATGAGGACCCAAAGTTTAATCAGGCGCTCAATATCTTAAAGCAATATTGCCCGCAGATAGTGGTATTAGGTAAACTTTAAATAATGGAAGAAATTATAAAATTACGTAGCTACATCAATGAGATTGATGAAAAAATTCTTGATTTAATCATCGAAAGAATCTCTCTGTCGAAAGAGATCGGTGTAATCAAAAAACAAAATGGGATAGAGATTATAGATAAGGAAAGAGAAGAGGAGATTATGAAGAAGCTGGAAAGTATGGCCAACGTTAAAGGTATGAACCCCGACACTATAAAAAAAATTTGGGTAATATTGATTAAAGCCTCGTACGAAGTAGAAGGATAATATGGAAATAGTTAATATTTTAAATAATTACAAAGTTTTTATTGGAGATGGAATTTTAAAAGACTTTGATAGACTTATCGATTTAAATATGTACAGTAAAGTAGTGATTATTGCTGATAAGAATATTCCGGCGGATATTCTAAACCAATACGAAAAAATTATCATTTCACCAGGAGAACAAAACAAAAATATCGAAACAATTCAATTAATTTGGAATAAGCTTTTGGAACTTAAATGCGATCGTAAATCGCTTGTTATTAATTTGGGTGGCGGAGTGATTGGCGACATGGGAGGTTTTGCGGCGGCTACTTTTATGAGAGGATTGGACTTTTTACAAGTGCCCACGACTATCTTATCTGCAGTTGATGCATCAGTTGGGGGAAAGCTTGGTGTTAACTTCGCGGGTGTTAAAAATTTGGTTGGAACGTTTAGTCAGCCAATTGGAGTAATTTGCGACGTTTCATTATTTAAGACTTTACCCGGCAGAGAATTTAACGAAGGTTTTGGGGAAATTATAAAACATGGAGTTATTGCTGATTCGGAGTATTTTGATTTTGTAACCAGCAAAAACCCGAGGGATTTTACAGATAAAGAACTTATGCGAATCATTAAAAGGTCATGTGAAATCAAAAAAGAAATTATCGAAGACGATATAACTGAAAAAGGTAAAAGAAAACTGATTAATTTCGGGCATACAATAGGACATGCCTTAGAAAGTCTGAGTTTAAGCGAAGAAAATTCATTATTGCATGGAGAAGCTGTAAGTATTGGAATGGCAGCAGAAGGAAAGATATCTCTGGATATGGGAAAAATTTTAAATGAAGATTTTCAAAGATTAATAAAAGCTTTGGACAAAGCAGGACTGCCGGTTAAGTATAAGATTTCAAATAGGGAAAAAGTTTTAGGGAAAATAAAGTCAGATAAAAAAAGCGAAAAGGGAATTGTGTATTTTACCTTAATCTCGGAAATAGGAAAAGCTGAGATTGGACAGAAAGTGCCGGATGAAACTTTAGAAAAAGCATTAGACTTTATCAATTCCTAGTTTTCCACATGACTAAATTTAAAATTATTCCTATAAAAAATCCCTTGGATGCTAGTGTAGAGATACCCGGGTCAAAAAGTTATACGAACCGCGCTTTAATAATGGCAGCGCTTACAAATAATCCTGTAAAAATTGTAAACCTCTTGTTTAGCGATGATACTAAAGCTTTAATCGATTGTTTACTTAACCTGGGGATTAAAATTGAAATTGGAAAAAATTTTATTAATGTAATCGGTGATATTGATGATGTGCAAGATAGAGAATACAAATTAAATGCAAAGCTTTCCGGAACAACGATAAGATTCCTGCTGGCATTATCTACCATTATTCCGGGAACTAAAATATTGGAGGGAGATGAAGGTTTAAATAAAAGACCCATTGGAGAACTTGCTGGTGCATTAAAGGACTTAGGAGCTGAAATTGAATATTTGGAAAAATCCGGATTGCCTCCATTAAAAATTACTTCCTCAAGACTAGAAAACTCAAGAACAATAATGCATGGAGATATTTCCAGTCAGTTTTTTTCTGCGATTTTAATGATAGGACTGAAGGTTCCCGGATTAGAGATTAAGGTAATGGGTAATCAAATTTCAAAACCATATATTGATATGACAATCGATATGATGAAGCAATTTGGAGTTAATGTGATAAACGAAAACTACAAATTATATAAAGTAGCTGCGCAGCAGAAATATGAAATGAAAGAATATTTGGTTGAAGGAGATTTTTCCTCAGCCGGATATTTTTTTGCAATTGCTGCGTTAACTAAATCAAAACTAACTTTAAAAAATTTGAATCCTAAATCAAAACAGGGAGATTTAGAATTTGTGAAAATCCTGGAAACAATGGGAAATCAAATTTCTTACGGAGAGAATGAAATCTCTATATCTGGCATAGGTATTAAACCAATTGATGTAAATATGGAAAATTGTCCGGATCAAGTTCAAACACTGGCAGTTATCGCAGCTTTTGCGAAAGGAAAATCTATAATTTCCGGCATTAGATCTTTAAGAGTTAAAGAAACAGAAAGAGTCTTAGCTTTACAAAATGAATTATTAAAAATGGGAATAAAAACAGAATCTACACACGACTCTTTAACTATTTATGGCGGAGATCCAAAAGGTGCAGAAATAAATACATATAATGATCATAGAATGGCAATGGCTTTTGCGATTGCAGGCACAGTGCTGGATGGAATGATTATTAATAACCCTGAAGTTGTTACAAAAACTTTCCCAGAATTCTGGGAGAGGTTAAAAGAAATTGGAGTGCAAATTAATGAAAGTTAAGAGAATATATTTAATTGGTTTTAGAGGAACCGGTAAATCAACAACTGGAAAAGTTTTGGCTGAAAAATTGAACTGGTCCTACATGGATATGGATTTTGCAATTACTGAAGAAGCAGGAAAACCTGCGAATGAAATAACAAAAGAGGGAGTTGATTGGAAAGAATTCAGGAGAATTGAACAGGAAGTATTAGGGGAATTGTCTCTGGTGAGTAATATTGTAATAAGTTGTGGTGGAGGAGTAGGTGTAAATGATATTTCCGGAAAGGAGAACGCAGAGATTCTTAAAAATAATAAAGACTCATTTATAGTTTTACTTAAGGCGTCTGATGAAACGATTAGAGAAAGGCTAGCTAGGCAATTTAAGAATAAAAAAATTATGCCATTCCTAAACTCTGATAACGCTAAATCAAAAGATGAAACATTTGAAGATTTAGTTAAAAGACAAGTTAATGACTCAATGGATGAGTATCAAAAAAGAAAACCTTTGTATGATATTCTCACAGATTGTAAAATTGAAACAGGAGATAAAACTCCGGAAGAAATTGCAAGGGAAATAATGAAGTATGTTAACTAAAATATGTTTAAGTATTGGGTACCCAATAAGCGGTTCTAAATCACCCTCACTTCATACAATTGGATATAAAGCTTTAGGGATAGAAGATCAATTTGTTTATTTGCGAGCAGAAGTAAAACCTGAAGATTTAGAAAATGCAGTTTTAGGGGTTCGGGGGTTAGGAATCCGTGGAGTTAGCGTGACGATGCCGTTAAAAGAAGAGATTATGAAATATTTGGATAAGATTGACGAAACTGCTAAAAAAATCGGAGCTGTAAATACTGTAGTTAATGATAATGGGGTTTTAACAGGGTATAACACTGATTGGATGGGGGCGATTGTTGCGCTGGAGAAAAAAACCGATTTAAAAGGTCAAACAGTTGCTGTAATTGGCGCAGGTGGAGCAGCCAGAGCAATCGCTTTCGGTTTAATTAAAAAAGACGCTAAGGTTAAAATTTTCAACCGTTCAATGGATAGGTCAAAAGAATTAGCTGAAGAGTTTGGATGTGAATATGGAAGTTTGGAAGATATGGATGAGGTTGAGAATATGGATATTATTGTTAATGCAACTTCAGTGGGGATGAATGATGAAAGGAGTCCATTAGATAAAAAGTATCTAAATAAAAATCAAATTGTTTTAGATGCAGTTTATTCGCCCAAGGAAACTGTTTTACTAAAGGATGCAAAAGAAAAAGGAGCGACGCCTGTTTACGGATATGAAATGCTTTTATATCAGGGTGTCGAACAATTTAAAATGTATACAGGACTTGACGCGCCGGTTAAAGAAATGAGGCGAAGCCTCTTGTAGGAAGCCACAATGGAAGAACTTTTGGAGAATAAATAATGAAATACTGTTTACCAATTATTAAAGAATCTAAAGAAGAGATATTACAAATAATTTCTGAAAATCCAGACTATGATTTTTATGAAATATGGCTTTCTTATATTAAAGATTTAGATACTGATTTTATCTGGAAAATTTCAGATCAATACAACGGAAAATTAATTTTTCTTTTTAGAAAACAAAAGCTGGAAAAATCTGATTTAGAAAAGGAATTAAAAGAAAAGATAATTAAGTTAATTGAAAACTCAGAAAACTTATTAGATTTAGATATTAATGATCAAAAAGAAGAATTGGATTTTATTAAAGACGAAAAACTTTCTAATAAGTTGATAGTCTCATATCATAACTATAATGAAACTCCAGATCTGGAAAAGGTAGTTATTGATATAGATTCCCGCCTCCGCGGGAATGACATATGCAAAGTCGCTACCTTTTGTAAAACTCCAGAAGACAGTGTAGAATTACTGACTCTGCTTTTAGAGTTAAGAAAGAAAGGTAAGAAATATATTATTTTAGGAATGGGAGAGCAGGGAAGAATCGTGAGAATTTATGGAGCGCTTTGGGGTAATGAATTTAGTTTTGCACCAGTTGATGAAAAAGAAAAATCAGCTGATGGGCAATTAACAAAAGATAAATTGGAAAAAGTTTTGGAAACGTTGAAAGGATTGGATTCCGGATGAAGTCCGGAATGACAAAATAATATGGCTGGAAATACATTTGGACAATTATTTAGAGTAACAACTTTTGGAGAATCTCATGGAGGTTGCGTTGGTTGCGTGGTTGACGGTTGCCCGCCGAATATAGAAATCACTGAAGATGAAATTCAAAAAGAAATGGATAGAAGGAAACCAGGACAATCGGAAATAACATCTCCTAGAAAAGAAGAAGATGAAATAAAAATTCTTTCAGGAGTTTTTGAAGGAAAAACTACCGGAACTCCAATTCTAATGCTCGCATATAACAAAGATATGCGGCCCGAAGATTATGACCATTTGAAGGATGTTTATCGTCCATCGCATGCAGATTTTACTTATGAAAAAAAATATGGAATCAGAGATTTCCGCGGATCCGGTCGAGCATCTGCAAGAGAAACTCTAGCAAGAGTTGCTGCGGGCGCAATTGCCAAAAAATATTTAAAAGATAAATTAGGAATTGAAATCTTAAGTTATGTATCCCGCGTCGGAGAAATTGGTTCAGAAATTGAAATGAATTCTGTAGCGATGAAAGATATTGAATCAAATATCATCCGATGTCCAGATTCTGATGCGGCGAAAAAAATGATTGAACTGGTAGAAAAAATGAGAGATGAAGGTGATTCAATCGGTGGTGTAATTACCGCGGTTATTAAAAATGTTCCCGCGGGTTTAGGAGAGCCGGTTTTTGACAAATTAAATGCTGACTTAGGAAAAGCAATGTTATCGATAAATGCGGTTAAAGGGTTTGAAATCGGATCAGGGTTTGAGGGAGCTAAAATTCCAGGCAGTAAACATAATGATGAATTTATTATGAAAGATGGAAAGATTAGAACCAAAACTAATAATTCCGGCGGTGTAATGGGCGGTATTTCCTCGGGGGAAACAATTTATTTCAAGGTGGTATTTAAAAGTGTTTCAACTATAAAAAAGAAGCAAAATTCTGTCAGTCGGGATATGGAAGAAGTGGAGTTGGAAGCTTCAGGTCGTCACGATCCATGCGTTTTACCTCGTGCAGTGCCGATAGTTGACGCAATGGCTGCACTTACGATAATGGATCACTATCTTCGTCACAAAGCTCAGAATCTTTAGATTGTAAGCTAGCCTCAATTTTGTTATCATTTCCACTATGTCGCGAACACTCATTTTAGACTGCAATGACAAAATTGGTGAGGAAGTAACTATCTCCGGATGGGTGCAGGTGAGACGTGATCATGGAAAAATTGGTTTCCTTGATGTCGAAGATAGAACTGGAATAATTCAGGTATTTTGCACAGCGGATAAGCTGGGGGATATCAGAGTTCAGGATGTTGTAGAAATTACCGGAAAAATTGCAGAGCGTCCGGAAAAATTAATCAATCCAAATTTAGAAACAGGAAAAATAGAACTCCAGTCAGAAACTGTGACTGTTCTCTCGAAGGCAGCGGAGCTGCCCTTCGATATGGGAATGAAAACTTTAGATTTACAGCTCCCTACTCTTTTAGATTTTAGAGCACTAACTCTAAGACATTCTGAAGTAAGAAATATTTTTAAGATTCAATCAGCAATTTTAGAAGGATTTAGAAAAGTTTCGAAAGAATTGGATTGTGTTGAAATAGTTGTTCCGGAAATCGCGATTGGTTCAACAGAAGGTGGGGCGGAGGTTTTTAAGGTTGATTATTATGGTCATCAGGCAACAATGACGCAATCACCTCAACTTTATAAACAAATGTTGGTGCCGGTTTTTGAAAGAGTTTTTACAGTTGCTCACGCATATCGGGCTGAGCCTTCGGTTACGACAAGACATCTTTCAGTTGCGACTCAAATGGATTGCGAATTTGGATTTGTAGCTTTTGAAGAACTCTTGGATTTATTTGAAAAAGTTGGAACAGAAACTTTGAAACATGTTGAAAATGAATGTCCAAAAGAACTTAAAAAATTTGGTTTCAAACCGGTTGCTTTTGGAAAAATTCCAAGACTCACTTTAAGAGAAGCGCAGGAAATTATTTTTAAAGAATTTGGTAGAGATAACAGAAATGAAAAGGATTTAAACCCGCAAGATGAAATTGATATTTGTAAATGGGCTCTTGAAAAACATGGTTCTGACTTAGTTACAATAACTCACTTCCCGACTGTTAAACGCGCTTTTTATACTATGCCGGATCCGGAAAACCCTGAATATAGTTTAAGTTATGATTTATTATTCCGTGGGTTAGAAATTCTTTCCGGCTCTCAGAGAATTAATGATTATGATCAACTCGTTGAAGCGATAAAGAGCAGAGGAATGAAACCAGAGGAATTTGAATTATATCTTCAGGCTTTTAAATATGGCATGCCACCTGAAGGTGGATTTTCTTTTGGACTTGAACGAATGACAATGAATCTTTTGCAACTTCAAAATATCAGACAGGCTTCTCTCTTCCCGAGGGATATGGAAAGGGTTGATATCCGTCTCTCAACACTGAAAAAGTGATGTTATGAATCTGCCACTAGATCTCAAGAAAAAAACTAATAAGCAAAGCTTGCGATCTGATCTTAAACAGACTTTGCGGATTTTAGCTGTAATTACAATTCTTTTTTTAACTTCTGCAATTTTTTTAATGACCGGACCTGAGGCTATTGAATTGATTGAAAGCCATGCAAGTTCTGAAAATGTACAGAAAAGCGGCTTGGTTTTATCTGAAATAAGACTTCCGACGCCGGCACCAAAAATGGAGTTGATAAGCGCTAATACTCTCCCGCCAAAAATTAGTGCAGTATCAGTGATAGCATATGATGTTCAAACCGATAAAATGCTTTTTGAAAAAAATATCCACACAAAATTAGCCCCGGCTTCTACTACAAAAATTATGACGGCAGTGATTGGATCTGAACATTTTTCAAGTGGGGATTTATTAACAGTTCCGGCTGAAGCGATTGTTGGCGGATCAACCATGGGTCTGGTTGCAGGTGAACAAATTACATTCCGCAGCTTACTTTATGGAATGATGTTAAATTCAGGAAACGATGCTGCTTTTACAATCGCTTATAACTATCCCGGTGGATATAGTGTTTTCATTTCAAAAATGAATGAAAGAGTTAGTGAATTAGGTCTTAAAGATACTCATTTTGATAATCCTGCAGGGTTTGATAGTCCAGCTCATTATTCATCAGCTTATGATTTGCTGCAAATAGCAAAGGCTGCTAAAAGTAATGCAAAACTTGGTCGTGTTTTTTCAACAAAAGAAACTTCAGTGGCCTCGATTGATAAGAGTCAAATACATATTTTGAAAAATTTAAATAAGCTTTTAAATCAAGATGGAGTCGTTGGAATAAAAACCGGAACAACGGAAATGGCAGGTGAAAGTTTTGTTGGTTTAGTAGAAAAGGATGGACATAATATTTTGACTGTAATGCTTAATAGTCCGGATAGATTCGGAGAGACAAAATCCTTAATTGATTGGATATTCAATAACTATTCCTGGAAAATAAATTAAAGTTTATTTATTCAGTTGCACCACCAGTAAATTCACTTTTAATAGCAGGAACAATAGCCGCAAAACCAGGTCCTTCAAAAACATAAACGGGTTGAAGATAGTTAGAATATTGTTCTGTTAAATAATAGGCGAGATAAACTTTGGTTATAGATACAGTACTCGTTCGCGGTTCAACAGCAATAAATCCATCGCCATTTTTTAATTCCTCAAAAGCTTCCTGAGGAGTTTTAATCGGATAAGTCCCAAAATTATTCATATCAATCGGCCAGAAAATATAGTCAAGCGCAATATATTTTAAATCGGCGTTGCGGTTATTTATTGCAGTAGCTTTTATCAAACCTTTCTTAAAATCAGGGGTCACTATTGGAGTCTTATCAATATCATCCTGCCAAAGATTTAACTCGACCATGGTACTCTCTTTTTTAATGGGATTATTATACGAAGCGGTAACTCTGCCGCTCTTTAATTGTTCTTTCAATAAGTTTCTTGATGATAGAAAGCCTTTAAAATCCTGGCTTTGTTCGGCATCGTTTATGAAATCTTCGACCTTTTCCAGTCTATCTCCACTCCCTGTCGCTACGTTTTTTCTGAATTTAAAATTTCCGGTATCAAGGTCTACAACAAGTTGGCCCCCGTTTATATCGTCGTTAAATTTATATTGAGTTGCTGAAATTGCCTCTGGATTTCTATTAAAATCTAAAGCACCAGCTAGCTCCTTTGCACGATCTAAAGCTAAAAGATCTGTTGCAAGTTGAGCAATAGAATAGATCTTAAACAGCTCAGGGATTTTAGTAGGTAATGCTCCGGTTTCTGTGTCCAAAGAATAGGCAAAATTCGAAGAAGAAACCGTTGCATCAGGAAATACGATTTGAGGTAAAGGTCCGAAAGCGAGGGTAGGTTTTTCAATATCCGGAGGTATGCTTGGTAAATAAATATAGTTGTAGTAATAGTGCCAGATTCCCCAAGCCGAAAGGAGGCTAAAAAGCGTGATAGCAGAGACTATAAGACTTTTTTTTGTCAAAGCAGAAGCTTCAGTAAGAGTCATAAATTAATTATACTAGAAATAGATTCAGCTGGTATAATTCATCCATGAGTGAAGTACGCACAAGAATAGCTCCAAGCCCCACAGGTGAGGATTTGCATATTGGAAATCTTTATACGGCTTTGATTAACTGGGCATTTGCCAGGCAAAATCAGGGCAAATTTGTGGTGCGAATTGAAGATACTGATCGCGAGAGATTTGTTGGAGGTGCAGAAGATACAATTTTGAATTCCCTTAACGCATTTGGACTTAGTCCTGATGAAAGCACAAGAGTTGGTGGTCTTTACGCGCCTTATCGTCAATCAGAGAGGCTGGAGATATATAAAAAATATGCAGATGAACTTTTAGAAAAAGGTGTCGCATATAAATGTTATTGCTCAAAAGAAAAGCTTGAGAAAATTAGGGAAGAAGAATCAATTACTCATGTTCGTAAAAAGCATAGAGATTTTTGCGATCCAAATGCTACAGGTGAGAAATTTGTTATTCGTCTTTTAGTTCCTGAAAATGAGAATGTAACATTTATCGATTTAATTCGCGGAAAAATCACAATTAATACTAAAGAGTTAGACGATCAGGTTTTATTGAAATCTGACGGTTATCCGACTTATCATCTCGGAGTTGTTGTTGACGACTATTTAATGAAAATCTCTCATGTTATCAGAGCTGAAGAATGGATTTCCTCAACCCCTAAACATATTCTTTTATATAAAGCTTTCGGATGGGAACTTCCAATATTTGTTCATCTGCCCATTTTAAGGAATTCTGACAAATCAAAACTATCGAAAAGAAGAAATCCAGTTTGGGTCTCCTGGTATTTGCAAGAAGGATATTTGCCTGAAGCTGTTATCAATTTTCTCGCGTTAATGGGTTGGTCACATCCTGAAGAAAAAGAAATTTTTTCTGTTGAAGAATTTATTAAAATTTTAGATTTAAAAAAGATTTCTCCGGTTGGTCCGGCTTTTGATATCGTCAAACTTGAATGGATGAATGGGGAATATATTAGAAAAATGTCTGATGAAGAATTAACCAAAAGACTTCAGGATTATTTGGTTGATCATCCTGCAAAAGATAAAATTGCACCAATTGTTCCTTTAGTAAAAGAACGAATTAAAAAATTATCAGATTTTATTCCGTTAACAGATTTTCTTTTTGAAAAACCGGAATATGATATGGATGTATTCAAAAGATTAAAGATTAAAGATTTAAGATTAATGATTGAAAAAGCAATTGAAATAATGGGACAAATGAAAAGTCCATGGAATTCTGAAGATTTTCAAAAAACTTTTATGGATCTAGCTAAAGAATTAAATGCAACAAATTTAGATATGTTTCAGTTAATTCGTGTTGCAGTTTCTGGTCAGTTGGTCACACCTCCGTTATTTGAATCAATTCAGATATTGGGCGAGGAAGAAACTAAAAACAGACTTCATGAAGCTTTGGAATTTATAAAAAATCCTCCTGCTGAGCCAAAATATTAACTATCCAAGCTATTAATTTTAGCTGCCATGATGAAATCATTATCTGTTAATCCTTTTGCTTCATGAGTCCATAAAGTTAAATTAACTTTGTTATAAAAAATATAAATATCGGGATGGTGACCTTCAGATTCTGCAATATCTGCAACTTTATTTACGAAACCCATCGCCTCCTTAAAGTTCTTAAATTTAAAATCTTTTTTTATTTCATCACCAACCAAAAACCAGTCTGGGACAACCGGCAGATATTCTTTTATTTTAGCGATTGGTAACTTACCCTCACCTGTTTCACAGGGAACGCAATGTTTTTTAATTAAATCATTCATAAGCTGACATTCGTCAGAGATCCTTCGCAAGAACTAGAAAGTCCACTGGACTTTCTCCGACTCAGGATGACCCTTTATCAGGGTCAAACTTTAACGAACAGGAGTTTAGGCAATATCTCCGGCCTGTTTCTGTTGGGCCATCATTAAATAAATGTCCTAAGTGAGATCCACAATTTTTACAAATGACTTCGGTTCTTTGCATACCTAAAGAATTATCTTCGACTAGTTCAACATTTTCTTTATTTATTGGATCATCAAACGATGGCCAACCAGATCCGGAATCAAATTTTGTATCTGATGAAAATAGCGGTTGTCCGCAGGCCACGCATTCGTAAACTCCTTTATCATGATTGTTCCAGTATTCACCTGTAAATGGAGTTTCAGTTCCTTTAAGTCTTGCAGTTTCGTATTGAGCAGGAGTCAATTTCTTTTTCCAGAAGTCTTCTGGCATATCCTTCATGTTTTTCATGTCTTTATAATATCATAAGCATGCGTATAATTTCTGAGTTTTGGAACTTTCCATGCTATAAAAAGTGTCAGCATAACTGTAACTACTCCGCCTGAAACAACTGAAAAAGGCGCGCCGAAAAATTGGGCAACGAACCCTGCCTCTGCTTCACCGGCCATTGGTCCTCCCTGAACAAATATCATATTCACGGCAACCATTCTGCCTTTAATATAATCCGGTGTTAAAAGTTGGCGGATGGTATTTCTTAAAACAGTTGAGATCATATCTCCGACTCCGACAAAGCATAAGAAAAATATAGCAAGATAAAAATTACTTGAAAAACCAAATAGTGTCGTTGCCAGTCCGTACATTAAAACTCCGGCTAAAATCCAAAAGCCTTGTCGTTTAATATTGTGAGTAGAAGCCATAACGAGACCTGCAATCGTGGATCCGATTGCCGGAGAGGCATATAAAAGTCCCAAACCTCTCGGACCAATTTGGAAAATATCCCGAGCAAAAATTGGCAACAGAGTTGTGGCGGATGAAAAGAAATTAGCTATGAAATCGAGAAGCATTGTGTAAATTAAGATCTCGTTACTAAAAACAAATCTGACACCTTCCCATAAAGAGTGAAGGGAGAAATCAACATCGCCGGCTTTTTCGTGCGGCTTTATATGAATAGGAAGCAAGAGAAAAATATAGATGATGAAAGTTGCCCCGTTAAAAATATAAATACTGCTGACTCCGAAGAATTCAATCATAAATCCGCCGATTGCAGGACCAATCATAAGTGAAGCCTGCCGGCACATAGTCTGCAATGAAAAAGCATTTAGGAAATACTCTCTTGGTACGAGCTGCGGAATAATTGCCTGTCTGGCTGGTCCCTGAAAAGCGCGGGTGGCAAAGCTTAAGAAAACCAAAACATAAATCCATAAAGGAGTTATGGTGTGAGCAAAAGTCATATAAGCTAAAACAAAAGCAAAAGCTGCCGGAAAAATTTGAGAAAAAATTAAAACTTTTTTCCGGTGAAATTTATCAACGATTAATCCTGAGGGAAGGGAGAAAATTAATATGGATAATAATCCTGCAAGGCCAACTAAACCTAGCGATGCGGGAGAATTTGTCATTTCATAAATCTGCCAGTTGATTGCCACAACTTGCATTTGGGAGCCAACTTCTGAAAAAAGCGTACCAAAATAATAGTTTCTAAAGTCTGGAAATTTTAATGAAGAAAATGTTTTCAATCTTTTTACCCCAACTTCTCATTTTACTCCAAGTTAGGAAGAATTAAAATTGTTTGCCAACCTCAAATCTGATAAAATTCCCATTGTTACTTGTTACTTGTTACTTGTTACTTGTTACTTGTTACTTGTTACTTGTTACTTTGTATTGCGGAGTCGTCTAATGGTAGGACACGTCCCTCTGGAGGACGGTATTGGGGTTCGAGTCCCTGCTCCGCAGCCAATATAAGAACCGAGAGTGACCGTACTCTCTAAATAGCCCGAACTGGCTTGCTAAACGCCTCATTTTTATTCAAAACATTCGTACCGCAAAAACCCCTCAAGTTATCAACTTTAAGGCAAGGGTTCAGAGCTATCTATTTAATAGGAAAATACAGATTTAAACAGTAAGTTTCATTTTGCTACACTTAAGTATAATATGAGTGAGATTAGGAATCATTTCAATCAGGTTGACCTTGATGCGATAGCGTTACCTTCAAACATTAAATACGGCACTGCAATCTACGAGCGTAAAGCAGTCTCAATTAGTCAAGAAGGCGACACAGAAGTGGAAGTATTGGTCGGAGGAATTACTGGAAGCGTATAGGAGGGGGGAGGCAGTAAAAGGCGTGTGCGTTTCTGGTTGGATGCGGATAAATTATCTTGGAGATGTACTGGTAATCCAAAAAATCACGAAATTTTTTGTAAGCACTGTGTTGCAGCTGCTCTTTACATCAGAGATGTCTCTAGGAAATAAATTCTAGTCGGTTGCATCTGGTGGAGCCAATGCTTTTATAGTTTCTGCCCTTGCTATTTCTTAGGTTTATATTCTACTTTCCATATTATGCCCGTCTTGACTTCCGCTATTGCAGGAAGCAGGTGATTGAGAAGTTGTTCTGCGGTCATTCTAAATTCTTTCCCCTTTGCAGATATTTTTACCCAACCATTCTTGTCTTTGTAATATGTTTCGGTGAAATTCTTTGTCCCCATGGTAATTATGTAGCTATCATTGGTCAACTTCATATGTTTATTCTAGCAAAAATAGATTCTAGTTTGTTCTATCAGGTGGAGCAACATAAATTTAGCCTCATTTTTGTCATTCCCGAATAGGACAATCACATGTGCTATAATTTTGTTTATGCAAAAGACGAGTACGTTCTTTATGTTTGTTGGTGAACAATGTGGCAAGGCTGATGAAGCGATAAAATTTTATACAACACTTTTCAAGAATTCAGAAATAAAACACATTGACTATTGGAAGGATAATGAGCCTGGAGGTAAAGAAGGATTAGTGAAGCTCGCCATATTTACGCTGAACGGGCTGGAATACATAGCGAGCGAAAATACAATGGGCCATGAGTTCTCATTTACTCCAGCAATATCTATTTATGTAAATTGTGAAGATGAAGAAGAGCTGCAATTACTTTTTCAAAAACTCTCTAAAGATGGAAATATTATGATGCCTATAGATAACTATGGATTTAGTAAAAAGTTTGGTTGGACTTCTGACAAATATGGTATTTCATGGCAACTAAATTTGAATTGATATTCAAGTGATTTATATGCAGTAGATTCTGTTTGATTCCATCAGGTGAAAGTAGCATTCGAATAGTAGATTGCAGCTCGATTAAGCTAAAGGCACAGAGGTTACCGTTTGATTATGAATATACAGTTGTCTGTTTAACACATTGGTTATTTCTCTTTTTTCTTGTATTGTTCCATTGCGAAAGCGTATCCAATATAGAACAGAGAGCGACCGTACTCTCTAAATAGCCCTAATTGGCTTGCTTAGAGCTTAATTTTTCTTCAAAAAATCGTACTGATGAAAAGTAAGATTTATGCATCTTGGTATTAGGGCTTAAATTATTGCGAAGATTTATCTGAACCAATGAGGACAATTAAATCAGATTGACTTGAAGATTCTCCTTCAGGCATTATCGTAACAATTTCTGCATTTAAAGCTTGTACAAGTTTGTTTATCTCCTCTTTATCCTCTGTTTTTCCAAGATCAACCACGAGAGTCTTTGAATAATCTTTCTTTTTTGCATCTCCAATCTTTTGAACTGTGTACGAACTCTTCAGTAAATCTGCAACTTTCTGACCAAGACCTGAAGTTTGAGTACCATTACGCACCTCTATAGTTAATTGGGATTGTTGAGTTGTACCAGATAATTGTGAATTATCTCCATTTACAGCAATAAACCCTACATTTACAATTAAATCCTCAGCAGGGCGATAAATTATGGCTTTTTTATCTCCCACATAAACTAGTACTTTATCACCATTCTGGGCTTTTTCAAAAAAGGGTTGATCCTTCTTGAGCGCTTCTACATCCGTGACAGTTGCCAGGGTTGGTTTCTCCTTATCCGGCAAAATCATTCTTCTTCTCAGCTGATTAATAAGCGTATCCACCTCTTGTTGCGCTAGCTGCTGCTGTCCCTCAACAGTTGAAAGCCTAGTCAGCTCTTGCTTAGTTTGAAAATAAGAATATGAAGACCATCCCGCGACTCCAATAAGAATAACGATAATGAGAAGAACAAATCCTGACTTTTTAGTTAATTGTATTTTTGGCCTAAACATAACTGTTTTTATTATACAAGATTTATATACTTTGTGCAGATAAATTATTGTATCTGGTCTCTTTGTTGAGCTGATTCTGTTGACTCAGATGCTGCTGCAGAAGTAGAACTTTCCTTATGTATTATTGATTCAGGGGTTAGTGTTGGATCTGGAGTCGGAGAGAGAGATTCTAAAACTTCAACATTTGATTCCTCTCCTTCAGAAATAAGAGCAATCCAGTTGAATGTGATGCTTTTTTCTTGTGCTTTATCTATCGATATCACAAAACCTGTTTTTGTTATATCTTCTACTACGTAACTTGTGTCAAGCGATCTTTGTAGTGTGACATTCACAATTGGTTTGGTATCAAAAGGAATCTGAAATGTTACCCTAACCTTCGTTGCCTGGGACGGAATAGTAACACTTCCTGTGGTACTGCTGTTAACAGACAGATTACCCTTGAATGTAACATCAGATAAAAATCTGACAGAATTTGTGAAGGCTATTTTTCCAGTCAAAACGATGTCTTCGCCAATCTTCCACAGTTTATAGTTGGCGAGTTCTGCTGCGTTTAATGCTAAATACTCTAATATCTTATCCTCACTTGTAACTTGCACAGCAGAACCAAATATCTTATCATCCTGTTCTGAACTTACACTAATATCAGCTTTCTCCAAATTAGTTATCCGCGACTCAAGTAATGCTAATTTTCCGTTGAGACCATCCACTATAAGGCTTGTTCCTTCTGCATCGCCAGATAAATCAACTTTTAATCCGCTTTCTAATTTTTCAATCTGTAATTGCTGCTCCTTAACCGCACCAATAACATATGGCATGAGTCCTCCCATATTTAGAAACTTTTTGGTTGAGCCATCGATCCACTGTCCCTCTTTCACAAGCTCGGGGAATTTTTCCGCTACTTCTTGAGCAATAAACCCAAATTGAATTGGGGATGATGCCTCATCCGTTTTCCAATGATATGAAACTGGCCGCAATCCGGCAATTCTAGAGAGTAACGCCTGTGTGTCTAAAGAGGAAACATCTTTTTTAAGCGTTTCATCAGATCCGCAACTTGGCGATCCTGAATCAGCCGTAAAATTACATGAGCTGTTAGCATCTTCCAATCGTAGGAGGTTTGTAGCATCTGTTACAGAAGAACTTCCAACATGTAATTTTACTCCTGGGTCTGTATTACCAACTCCGACGTTTCCATCTGTTTTAATAACCATTCTCTCCTGCCCTGACCCTAAAGGAGTTCCATTCTCAGCCGTTTCCCCCGAATAAAACGACATCCTTGTTGCATTGTTAAATCCAATTCCAGCAGCGTATCTATTATTCGTCGGATCGGTAATAGCAATCATCGGTGTATTTGGTGTAGTAGCCGTATTTCTTAGATCCAGTAAATACAGAGGTGCAGAAGTTCCAACACCAATACTACCAGCAGAAGTAATTCCCATACGTAACGTTGAGCCTGTAAAGAAGTTAATTTTTCCCGATGCGTGACTTGCCCGAAGTGCTAATCCCCCATCTCCGGTAGCCAGCAATCTACTACCATTAGCTAGATCATCTGAACCTGAAGGTACCCAACTGGCCGAAAATACATCAAGATTAAGCAGGTATTGGCTAGTATTATTCCCTAAAGTTAATGCCGTTCTCGCACCTGAGGCATTTGTATTATTCCAAACATTAACTGTGGTTAATCCGTCAATGTCATTGCGTACAACAACCTTTTGATCAGGTGTCGTTGTCCCAATCCCCACATTAGCGCTCAGAATATTTACTTCATCTGTACTCTGGTCGTCAAACTCAATTCTTCCGGAAGATGCACCGAGCCCTTGCCAAAAATTATCAGAAACTGTGACAGTTAACCCTCCATCTGCAATTGTATATACATCGTCTACATCTAACCCTGCGTTCGCATTGACATTGCCTGATGAAGTAATACCTGTTACTGCTGCAATTGCTCCTGAAGAGTTGACTTGAAATTGAGATGATGCGCCTACACCAACATTACCATTTTGATCTATATTCAATCTGCTAGTTAAACTATTTGTTGATGAATCCGCTGCGACATTTATAGGTACTGCTAAATACGCCCAGAAGGAGCTGCTAAATGTCCAGTTCATAGTTGTCGTGGAGCCTGTTGCTGATTTATATGAAGAAGACACTGAATTATTTCCGTTTGCGAGTGTGTATGTCTTTGTTTGATTTGATCCAACGCTAGGATTACTATCAGCGGTTACAGCCAGAGCATCAAAAACAACTTGCTTAGAAGTGGTTGTTACATTTATTGAAGCAGACGTGCCACTATTGTCTCGGGATGATGTGACGGAACCAAGTGGTGTAGTCTGATCAACATTATAAAAAGTTGTTGCTCCAAATTGCCTAAATGCACTACTCCCATAAGTAACAGTGACAGTATTTGTACCTGTCGATGGATTTGTTAAATACCAGATCTCAAAGTTACAGCTATTTATACAGTCTTCCATCTCATCTTTACGGGTCAAATTTTGGCCATTATAAGTTATCGATGACGGACCACTCGTATCCCCGGTCTGTTGTTTTACTGTCACAAGCAACAGTCGATTACTACTCGCAGTAGTTGTGTGGCTCCAACTAAAGACACTATCTGTTGTTCCACCACCAGTACTATTCGCATCAAAGGCAATATTGTTTGTTCCAGGAGAAGCAGTCCTGAAAATTAATGAGCCTGAGCCTCCAAAACCTGTCCCATTTGAGGCATCAAAGGTTAAGCTAGCACCAACAATATCATTCCCGGATGCTGCAGCCCCGCGAATCGTGGCTGCAGTTGGTGTACCCCCGTCACCGCTTCCAACAGCCAGTGTTCCGGCAACACTTAATTTTGCATTGGGGTTTGAGGTTCCGATTCCAACATCCCCACTGTTTAAAATTCTCATCCCCTCAGTTGCACCATTGTTTCCAGTTTGAAAAACAATATCAGATCCCGTAGTTCCTGACCCTGAAGTGGATTTTAAAGTTAGCGTCGAAATTGTACCCGTTCCTCCGATGACAAGTGGGGTTGTAGCTGAAGTTGTGAAAGTTGGAGTTGCAATGGATGGTGAACTAGCCAAAACCAATGATCCGGTACCTGTCTGGTTTGTCGTAGTTAATGCTGTGCCTCCATTTATAGATAATGAGGTTGCAACAGCCATAGTTCCGGTAAAATTGGCAGTTGATGAAATCGTTTGGCCATTAATTGATGTTGCTGTTGCTACTCCCAAAGACGGCGTTACTAATGTTGGGGAATTAGAAAAAACTAAGTTACCGGTTCCTGTCTCATCTGAAAGTGAATCTATAAGATATTGAGAAGTGCCTGAGTTAGTAAGTTGTCCACCTGTGGTGGTAAATAAAGCTCGTGAGGCAGTAAGTCCAGAAAAAGTAACAGTACCTGAAGATGTCAAACCCGTTGCTCCAGAAATAGAACCTGCATTCGTGATCCCACCAGATGCAAGATCAATACCTCCAGAAATAAATGTCATTCCTGTTATTCCAGACAATGCACCTGAGTTAATAATCAATCCATTAATTGTGTTTGTAGAAGTTGGAGCTGTAATTGCACCGGTTGTTGTGAGTCCAGTTGACGCTACAATCGCACCTGAAGAATTAATTTGGAATTGTGATGTAGACCCAACATTAAAGAGTGAATCAGGAGTAGTGTCGCCACCAACCCCAACATTACCCCCTAAAGGATTTATTAGAAGCTTTGTACCAGTATTAGTATTTGGATCAATCAAAGCTTGGATAGAACCATAGAGGCCAGAGGTATTAAAACCAAGCGCTAATTGCCTACTATTATCAGTATGAGACTGAATCGTCAATTGTCTGGCATCGCTGGAAGAAGAATAATCTCCAAATACTCCCACTTTCTTATCAAGAGTATTGAGTTCTAGTAAATTTACTACCCCAACACCAAAAGCTAGAGCAGTTTGAGAACTTGGTAAATAAAAATTGGTATTTGAATTAAAGGACAAGGCTGCAGAATTAATGGCTATATCATCAGCGCTATCATTACCAAAAGTCATTAAGCCTTGCATGCTGGTATTGCCTGTAAATGTTTTATTGCCACTTAATGTTTGCGTTCCGGTAGACACAAGTCCACGAGCGGCTGCACCAGCATTAGGAATACTGAAAGTATGTATAGTGCCAGATGAGGAAATATTGAAATCTGATCCGGTTGTACCCGTCGCAAAAGTTTGAGTTGAGCCCGTCAAACCATTTAAACTGGTTATGGCAGCCGCAGCACAAGAAGCAAAAGAAAATACTCCTGATCCATTAGTTGTTAGACACTGACCAGAAGTCCCGTCTAAGGACGGCAGTGTCCAAATTGTAGTGGTAGTTACAGAATCTGAGGATTTAAACCCAACGTAATCAGATCCATTAGACGAAAGCTCATAAAACCTTAATGCTGTTGTTTCGCCTGCACCTGTCCCATATGCAGTAATTTGTAGTCCGGAAGATGAACTGTAACTTCCTGAAAAACTTCCTGACGGACCAGTCGCACCAGTAGCCCCTGTTGAACCTGTTGCCCCGGTATCGCCAGCACTACCTGTGGATCCTGTAGCTCCTGATATGCCAACATCGCCTTTTTCTCCTTGAATGCCTCGATCTCCTTGTTTTCCTGACAAACCTGATGAAGCCTCATCTGACAACACGATTCCTTCAACAACGGGTGGATTAATTGCCCGTATAATTTTTACAGCTGTCTCTGCCTGTCCTTGAAAAATTGCAGAGGCAATATTTTGAGATTTTTGCTGATCTACACTCGTACTCATCCCTAATACGTTTTTCCCATTTGCCGGTTGAAAAGCAAGATTAAAAAATTTAGCTGAACCTCTTGGGTTCATGAAAAAAGAACCAAGAATTAGTGTGAAAATTAAAAAACTTGAAAATAACAAGCCGATAATAATAACTAAGGCAGATTTCCCAAAAAACCTAGCTTTTGACAAATCTTTATTAATAGCAAAGAAATGTGCTCGAGCCGAAGGCTGAACTACTTCTTCTTGACTTTTGTGCACAACATCTCCTGCCAAAGCCTCTTGTGCAGATTTTGTATCTAATGCAACGAATTCCTCTAAATCCGATACTTTAAATTCTCTGTATCCATTTTCTGCAACTTGCGACTTGATCTTTCCTTCATCAGCAAGTCTTCTTAAAGTAGATTGAGAGATATTAAGTCGCTCTGATGCGTCCTTAATATTGAGACGATCACCGAATTTAAGCTTTTCTAGATCTGAGACAAGAAAAGATCGGTTTTTCCCGTCTAGTCTCTCTGAGGTAATCTTCCCTTTTTCTTCCCATCTCCTTAAAGTATCAATTGAGACATCTAAAAATTCAGCAGCTTGACCAATGGACAGGTATTGATTAGACATATTTTTACATAGATAGATCTACAAACATTGTATAGGTATTTTCACGCCCATTGCAACGGTTATTTAGCTATAATGACATCTACGCAAACATTCAGTTTACCTAGGCATCTAGCCTCAAAAAGGCTCCCATAAGCTATTGGCTAACAAGAAATGCTAATATTCAATCAGACGAGAGGCAATGAAGTGACTGTCTCGTTATGAATATATAGTTGTCTGTTTAATACATTGGCTATTTCTCTCTTCTCCTGCGTTGTTCCGTTACGAAACGCATAGTTGGCATAATCCATAAGATTGATCGGTTTGTTGTCTGGATTAATATCTTGCGCTCACAGAACTTCATCTCTCATTTTCTTGTATTCGCCCATACTATATTTCAAAAAGTTATTTAGCTCAAAAAGCTGAGGATGAGCCATATACATGAAATTGATGTAACGAAGAATCTGTTTTATTAGTTTTTCTTCGGTGATATATGGTTCGGGACAACCATACTTCTTTTGTCTCGTGCAATGATAGTAAATGTGATAGCGTGGCTCACTATATTTTCGTTTTCTGTATCTATCCTCACCAATAACCAGTGACCTGCAGCTTGCACATTTAAATAATTCTTTGAAAGTAAATGTTTTACCTCCCCATTTTGATTTCTTGGGAACAATGAGTTGTTTTTGTACTTGATCAAATATATCTCTAGTAATTAATGGTTTGTATGCACCTTTGTACCAATTTCCACCTCCGATTGGATATTCAAACTCTCCATAATAGAATGGGTTTTTTAACATTAAGTAAATCTGGCTTAATGTGACTTGTTTCCCAGTTCTTGTTGTAAGGCAAGTATCAAGCCACTTTTTAAGAGTTCTTCCACTATCACCATCTCTGGCTACTCGTTCAAACATCTCAGCAACAATGTGACCTCTGTCTGGATCTATCACAATATCTTTAACACCCGCAAAAGCTCTATTGTAATAGCCGATGGGAGGCATCCCTGGTCGCCAACCCATCTCACACTTGGCTCGAATGCCTCTTTTTACATTAATTCCTTTTTGGTCATTCTCCAGCTTTGCTTGAGAGCAGAGAATCATTAGTAAGAACTTTTCATTCGGATTATTTGAGAAGCTTTGAGAGAAGGTCTTAATTTGCTGTAGTTTGCCTTGATCCATAAGATCGACAACCATTCCCAAGTCCCCAGCATTACGACTGAGTCGGTCTGGAGCCCATGAAAGAATCCCAGTAAACATTCCATCTCGAATATCTTCCAGAAGTTTCTTAAAAACTGGTCGTTGCCCTGATTCTTTGGCTGAATGACTTTCTCGTCGAATTTCCTTAATGATGAATCCTTCTCTGGATGCAAGATCAGTCATTTCTTTGATCTGAGAATCAATTGACATCGCTTGCCGCTCATCATCCTCACTTGATTTTCTCGCATATAAGCAGTATTCCACGTTTAATATTGGAGGTATTATTTGGTTTGCTGGGGCGGGTATCTTAGCCATTTCAGTGCTCAAGGTACCGGGAAGAGGTGTGAAAGTCTAGCTGCAAAAACAATCTCAAATTACAAGCGAATTTCTATCAGAATTTAGACAAGGCCCAATTTAAAAATACCCAGGAAGGTATGAAAAGTGATAAAATGTTCGTGCAGGAAAGAATATATTTATGAATTTTGATCAGCAATTAAACAATCTTTTAGAGAAAAACTATCCAAAATTAGCCGATCTGGCAGAACCTGATTTTTTATCCCTTATTGAGCCACTCCGAAAGGCTGCAAATAATATAGTTGGTGATGAAGATTACAAAGAAGGCCATTTACCATTTGTGATCGTAGTATCTGATGCATTAATTCCTGCTGAAAAAATGATGTCGGTAGTAAATAGAAATGGTGTTGCAGGCGTAACTGTCCTTCGTCCACACGCCTCAGGTAACTTTCATACCGTTCAAGATGTGGCTCTACCTTCAGCTAAAGCCTATCTTTTGGTGGGTATAGATAGAGGCAAGGATAATATAAACCTGCCACCAAATGAAGCGATGACACTGATTAAAAAAGCAAATCGCTCTCCACTTACTATTGCTGAAGGCATTGCGATCATTACACAATATCCAGATTTTTTAATGAAAAATAACTGTTTTTCACTTCTTGCTTCACGCACTGGTGCTGACCAGCGAGTTCCAGCTATTTGGATAAACAGCAAGAAAGAGCCAAATCTAGGCTGGTGTTGGGACGGCAATCCACATACATGGTTGGGTTCCGCATCCTGCAAAGACAGAATTCTTGGTTAAAATCATTTTAATCCATCTAAGAATTATTAAAATAGGTCATAAAGACAAAATACAGATATGAGCAAAATAAAAGTTACCAGTGGGCTGACAATATCTCTTGATGGGTTTGGTGCAGGCATCAATCAAAGTTTTGAAAAACCATTCGGTGACAATTTCGATTCAGATTTATTGGATCGTTGGATGTTTGCTGAGCCGGAAAATCATAAACATAAAAAAGAAATAGACGCTATCCTTGATGCAGGCGCATTTATTATGGGTAGCAATATGTTTGGACCTAAAGACAGAAGAGACACTCCTGAATGGAAAGGATGGTGGGGGTGATAATCCTCCGTATCAAGCTCCAGTTTTTGTCCTCTACCACAAGGAACGGGAACCAATAGAAATGGAGGGTGGCACGACATTCTTTTTTGTGACTGATGGCATTGAATCGGCACTTTCAAAGGCAAAGGAAGTCGCAGGAAATCGAAATGTAAAGATTATGGGAGGTGCTAATACAGTCAATCAATATTTGGCGGCTGGCCTCGTTGATGAACTGTGGCTTCATATAATTCCTGTAACGATTGGCGCAGGATCACGACTTTTTGAAGGAGTTCCTAATCTCAATCTCGACCCGATCGAAGTGAGTGGAACCAGCGTAGTGACACACATTAGATACAATGTCTTAAAATAGGAATCCGTGCAAAAGAAAACCTTTATGAAAACAAAATTAAAAAAATTTAACCTTAAAAGGATGGACAACGTCGGCATTGTGGTTGAATCCCTTGATGAAGCCATTTCTTTTTTTGCCGAGCTCGGTTTAAGGCTTGAAGGGCGAACTACGATTGAGGGAGAATGGGCTGGACGTGTTACCGGATTAGGCAATCAGCAGGTTGAGATTGCCATGATGGTCACCCCAGATGGACACAGTCGTCTTGAGCTCTCGCGATTTCTCGCACCGCGTGTGGTTGCCGATCACCGCAAGGCCCCGGTGAACGCTCTCGGATACCAACGTGTCATGTTCACTGTAGAGGACATTGACGATACTCTCTCTAGGTTGCGTAAGCACGGCGCGGAAATCGTCGGTGAAGTGGTTCAGTACGAGAATGTGTATAGACTTTGCTATATCCGTGGTCCCGAGGGAACTCTCATCGGATTAGCCGAAGAGCTCAATAAAAATTCCGCTAATCGCATTAATCCACTTAAAAAGTAGGCTTTAAGCACCCAGAGAGTAATCTTTACCATGCTATAAGCTCATAAAACATCACAAAAAATGCCCGATATTACTCAGGCACTTTTTTGTCTTTAGATAGTAATAATTACATTCCAAGATCGACCAATATTTTCTTATTACTATAAAAACTAGCGTTGTATTGAAGCTTAAGACCTTTTGCAGTCTTTGGCACTTCAAATCCTACCCAGTCGGTTTTCTTGGCTTTTGCAATTAATGCGCCGTCCATTCCTAAAGAACCAGCATTTTCTAGTCTTTTTCCAGTTACAGCAACTTGGTACTGATTGTTTTCGCCATCTATGACGAACATCTGACCCATTGTTGTAATGTACTGCTGACTTGATCCTGTGTTCTCAAGAGTCATGTTTACATCAATCCACTGATTACCTTCAGATGGTTTAGTGTATTGGCCACCCTGAGCTGTTTCTACTTTATTTACAGTAAGGATAATATCTGACATTTGGACTTTATCTCCAACCTTGTACGTTTCCTGACTAGGTTGTTCTTTTGTATTTGAAGTTTGAGTAGTGTTAGTAGTTGATCCTACTTTTTTACTATCACTTCCAATACTGCCAATAACTCCGACTACTATTAGGATGATAAATCCTATTCCTCCCCATTTAAGTAATTTTTTCATATATATATATCACCTCCTTTTTTAGGCTAAATGCTAATTGTAGCTTAGCAAGATTATATCAGTTTTCATGCGTAATTGCTAAGTCTGGCTTAGCATTTCTAATATCCTTCTTAATTTCTTAGTTACGGAGAAAAATCGATATATACACAGAATCGTGCGTTAGGAGATACTTGTAGAAGTATTTTTCAGACCTTTGGAGAAGTACGAGTGCTTTATCTTTTTGGTTTTTGTCGTCCATCACGACACAAGGTATCGCAAAGGTTTTAAAAGTCTAGCCTGCAAAAGTGGATATTATTTGAAGAAGTCGCTAATGGGAGATTTTAATATCTTTGCTACTTTCTCGAGGACTTCAAGAGAAGGTGCGTATCTACCTTGCTCAATATATCCCATATAGGCACGGCTAATACCTACTTTGTAGGCAACATCTTCCTGAGTTAGCTCTAACTCTTTTCTTCGTTTCTGAATTTTCTTTCCCAAAACTTTTGGGAGCTTGGCGTTTTTCCTCATTCATATATTGTCTAAAACACTACGCCATTACTCCACTAAGCTACACTTAGCATATAGCCTTGAATTAACGGGTATTTTATGCTAAGTTATGCTTAGCATCATTTATTTGATAGGAGGTGAATTTATAATATGGGACTATTTGGAAATAAAAATGACAGAAAACTTTCTTTTGCCCTAGGAGGATATAAATTTACGGCAAATGACGAGTACGTTTCCTATCAAAGCATATATGGAAAGTCTTTTCGAGTACTCAGAAAAGATATAGAAAGTGTTAGCCTTGATAAAGGAGGAATGGGTAAAAACGTTATTAAAGTAAACGGACGAGGAACTGTTCTAGCTGAAATTGAACTACCTAAACCATGGTCAGAACAAGCTCAAGATTTTATCAGAAAAGAAGCTTTAGGAAGTTCTCAGGACAGTACAACATCAAATGTTGGAGACCTTGAAAAATTATCTGAACTAAAAGATAAAGGTATTATTTCTCAAGAAGAGTTTGATATGAAGAAAAAACAAATTCTAGAACTCTAATACTTCATATCTAACATACCAGCTGTATATGGTTTTGATAGATCGTGCCATTGTCCGGTAATCTCATTTAGTACATAATGTGGCTTATCCTCAGTCTTAATCCTGGTTGAATAATAAGGCTGATCACTTTCAATAATTTTGCTTAAGCCAATAGTAAAGGCATCTGCCAGATCATCATGTTTAGTGGAATGAATGTTGAGCAACTGATTTATCAATGGCTCGGCTCCAAATTCAGGAAAGAATACTTTTCCAAGTTGCACATAAGGAGAAACAAGCCGTAATCTTGAAGCTTTATCGAGTTGCCCAACTGATACTGGTTCTGCCATGAGTTTCTCTACTAAAAACAACTGTTGTACAACTGCATCCTGATACCCAACACTTTCTACAAAAATCCTAGGAATGATACCAAAGGCTTCTTTCAATTCCGCATGTAATTTTTTAATTGCTTCAACTGTTTCAGGAAAATCAAATTGTTTGTTAATAATGTTGGGAAGTACATATGCCTGAAGAGTTTTATCATATCCTGTTAAGTACATTGGAACCATAGCCGTAAAGTCTCGTCCATCACCTTTTTTGATAGCAAGATCTATGGCAATTAACACCATCCTTGGTCTTAGTACTTCTCTTGCTGGAAGAACAAAGTTGTACTTTTTTATCCATGCTCTTTGTATAACCTGCTGATCATCTGGAACGATTTGAAGTAAGTATTCTCGCTCAAAAGAGCCACTGTCAATCATCTCTCTTCGCATTTCTGCAATTTTTTGACGAGTATATTTCTGAGGCCAGAGAATTTCGCCTTCTTCATTTACTAAAGGGAATGCAACAAATACGCTATCTTTTCCAAGTACATTGTCGTACTCCTTAAGCTTCATCATCAATGAATCTTCGTGTAGTAAATTACCAACCACGATGATTCTTGTGCCAATATCTCCAAGAGGTTTTATTTCACCGGTAAACCAACGAAAAATGTTTTGTCTGTTGTCCAAGGGTAATATTAACGAGTTGGTACAAGATGCAATGTGATTAGCAAGTAGTAGTGGGGATTTTCGAACATTTCAGGATGTGAAAATCTGAAGCAGAATTCACTCACTACACCAGGCAACTTGTCACTGG
>JAKFWZ010000020.1 GCA_021731695.1 Candidatus Daviesbacteria bacterium
AGATTCTGACCAAAAACAATTCTCCTTAACTGTTTCTTGATTTGTGCCTCAGAAGGTATTTGATTTAGTCGATACATAATTTAATTTAACAACTATTTGCCGTTAATTTGTACCAACTGCTTTAGATTACCCACCAAAAACCTCTTGAGATGATTGGATCTTGATGTTAAGATGTGTAACACTGTTAAGTGTTAAAGGGTATCGAAGCTCGTATGGTGTAATGTAAGACGTAAGACCGTAACCATCTTACGATACCAGCATCGAAACCGTTTAACCCTTACGAATACCTATGGACATTTATTTTTATGGTCAGGCATTAGTCAAACTTAAGGGTAAAAACGCGACTGCGATTATTGATCCTTTTAAAGAGGATTTTGTTGGTTTAAAACTCCCAAAAGACTTAGCTGCAGATTTAGCAATAATGACTCATAACCATGACGATCACAATAATCTTAATGCAATCACCGATGCTGTTTTAAAAATTACCGGACCTGGTGAATATGAAGTTAAAGGAATTTCAGTTACCGGTGTTTCAACTTTTCACGATATGGAACAGGGAGCGCAAAGAGGCAGGAATACGGTTTATAACATAGGAATTGACGGTCTTAATGTTGTTCATTTAGGGGATTTAGGGCATAAACTTTCGGAAGAAGAAGTTGATGAAATCGGTTCAACAGACATTTTGTTAGTGCCTGTTGGCGGAACTTACACAATTGATGCGAAGCTTGCCTCTGATATAGTTTCTCAACTGGAGCCAAAAATCATTATTCCAATTCACTATAAACTTCCCGGACTTAAATTTGAACTTGCACCTGTTGAAGATTTTTTGAAGGAAATGGGATTTGAAAATGCCGCACCCGCGCCCAAACTCTCCATTACAAAGGACAAGCTCCCTGAGGAAATGCAGGTAGTTTTACTAGCTAAAAGCTAGAATGATCAAGTAATCCAAGTGTCCAAGATACAAACTAATCTAAAATAACAAATTCCAAATTAAGAAATTGGATCTTAAGGTTTGAGTATTGTTTGTAACTTGTATCTTGCTTCCTGGAAACTTAAATACATATATGGCCGCTTCATTTAAACAACCAGACACAAAAGTGTTTAAAAAGACTTCTGACATTGCGGGTAAATTGCCGCCACAAAATATCGAGGCCGAACAGTCATTATTGGGGGCGCTTTTAATTGATAAAGACGCAATTGTTTCTGTAGCAGAAATTTTAAAAACAGGTGATTTTTACAGATCCGAGCAGCATGGTTCAATCTATTCCGCGATTTTAGAATTATTCGAAAAGCGTGAACCGATTGACTTAGTTACAGTTACTGAAAAGCTTAAGAAATCCGGAAAATTAGACAAAGTCGGTGGTTCAGCGTATTTGACTGAACTGGTTAATATGGTGCCAACAGCAGCGCATGTTGATTCATACGCAAAAATAATCCGCGAACATGCAGTCAGACGTCAGCTAATTTCTTTTTCAACACGGTTTATTGATATGGCTTATGACGAAGGGATTGAGGTTCAGAGCGTTTTAGAAGAAGCCGAGCAATCAGTTTTTTCTGTTGCGCAGCAACATGTTAAGCGTGACTTTATTCCAATTAAAGATGCATTGGCTGAAAGCTTCGACAGGCTGGACGAGCTTCAAAAAACCTCAGGTAAGTTAAGAGGGGTTCCAACAGGGTTTAAAGATCTTGATGCAAAGCTCGCGGGTTTACAAAATTCTAACTTAATTATTTTTGCCGCACGTCCGGGTATGGGAAAAACTTCATTTGCTTTAAACATTGCCCAACATGCAGCAGTAGTAGCCGGAATGCCTGTTGGAATTTTTTCACTTGAAATGAGTCAGGAGGAACTCGTTGACCGACTTCTCGTGGGGCAGGCTGATATTGATGCATGGAAACTAAAAACCGGAAGACTTGATGAAAAAGATTTTGACCGTTTATCTCATGCAATGGGACAACTCGCTGAAGCCCCTTTATTTATTGATGATACTCCGGGACTTTCAATTTCAGAGATGCGGACAAAAGCGAGAAGGCTTCAATCTGAACACGGACTTAAACTTCTGGTAGTCGATTATCTACAGCTTATGCGTGGGAGAAATATTGAAAACAGAGTTCAGGAAGTTTCGGAGATATCTCAATCTTTAAAAAATCTGGCCCGTGAACTAAAGATTCCGGTATTCGCTTTGTCCCAGCTCTCAAGAAATGTTGAATCTAGAGGAGTCAAAAAGCCTCAACTTGCAGATTTAAGGGATTCAGGTGCAATCGAGCAGGATGCTGACGTGGTCATGTTTATTTATCGGGAAGATTCAGAAAATTTTGAAGCAGTTAAACTCGATATTCAAAAACACAGAAACGGACCAACAGGGGAGATAGATCTTATTTTCAGAGGAGACAGGTTGAAATTCTACGGAATGGAGAAGACCAGACGCGTTTCACAACCTACAAAAACTGAGGCTCCAAAACCTGCAGCTGCTCCCGCGTAAGTTACAAGAAACAATAACCAAGGTACAAACAATATTCAATTTTTAAATATTCAAATCTCAAAACAGTCTGAGAATTGGTAATTGGAATTTGTTTGTTACTTGTATCTTGTTACTTGGTTATTAAGTCAAATGGTTATTCTTTTTGTGTCATATACGATATAATTTCAGATCATGACAGGCACAAAAAGAGTTATAGCCATAGATATAGATGAAGTAACTGCGGATTTTATATCTTATTTTATTTATTTCCATAACTTAATGTATAAAACTAAAATGACTAAAAATGAGGTTTTGAATTATAGTTTATATAAAGCTTTTGAAACAGATAAAGATGAGATGAGTATTAGGTTTGCTGAATTTTCTGCGCTTCACTTACTGGAAAGAATTGCTCCAGTTGAAGGTGCAGTTGAAGGAATTAAAGCCTTAATTAAAAAGGGCTATCAACCTAAATTGGTTACAGCAAGACCAAAAGTCATAGAAAAGGAAACCAAAAATTGGCTGAAAATCCATTTCAGGGGAATTGATTTACCGCTATATTTTTCCAGAGACAAAAATGATCATAGTATAAAAAAATCAATTATTTGTGCGGACATCGGAGCAAAAATATTAATAGATGACCATTTAGATAATGCATATGATTGCGCCAGCGAGGGAATTACGGTTTTTTTGATGGATGCGCCTTGGAATAAAACTGAGGATTTACCTGCAAATGTAATTAGGGTAAAATCTTGGTTGGAGATTTTGAAAAAAATTAAATAATATGGAAATTTATTCAATAATTTTAGTAGTAGCAGGTTTAGTTTTATTTGAAACAATTACTTCGATTGATAACGCGATTATCAATGCTGAAGTGTTATCTACCATGTCCCAAAAAGCCAGAAAGTGGTTTTTGACTTGGGGACTGTTAATTGCGGTTTTCGGACTTAGAGGATTACTGCCGTTTCTTATCGTTTGGGCTGTAAATCCTGGATTAGGTCCTGTAGGCGCGGTAACCGCAACTTTTTCAAATGATCCTCACGTTATTGAGGCAATTGAAAGTTCGACTCCGATTCTTTTGGCCGGGGGCGGTATCTTTATGGTATTTATCTTTTTTCACTGGCTTTTTCTTGAACCAAAAAACTTCGGTTTAAGAGGGGAGAGATTTATTTTTTCTCAGGGAGTTTGGTTTTATGCAGTTGTATCAATAATCCTTGCGCTGGTTGTTTGGTTTGGGCTTCAACAAGATCCATTAATGGCATTCGGAGCAGTTGTCGGTTCAACTGTCTTTTTCATCACTCACGGATTTAAGGAAAATGCAGCAAAGGCTGAGGAGGAATTACTTAAGAAAAAATCAGGCATGTCGGATTGGAGTAAGATATTTTACCTTGAGGCAATAGACGGAAGCTTCTCCATAGACGGAGTTTTGGGGGCTTTTGCGTTTACTTTATCAGTCCCTTTGATTTTAATCGGAAACGGTATCGGAGCATTTGTCGTGAGGGAACTAACAATTCGAAATATCGACAGAATTAAAAAATATGCCTATCTTAAAAACGGTGCAATGTATTCCGTTTTTTTCCTGGGTATAATAATGATCCTGCACAGCTTCCATTTCGAAATTCCGGAATGGCTTTCACCGGTTATTACAGCAGGAGTAGTTGGATTCTTCTTCCTGAAAAGTAAAAGAGAAATGAAACCTGCTAAAGCTTAGGCGTCATTGCAAAGCAAGAGACGAGTCAGCGAAGGGTTATTGCGACATCACGTAGTGAAGAAGCAATCTAATAAAGCTCTGGGATTGCCGCGTCGCCTGAGGTTCCTCGCAATGACGATATTAGGATGACAAATCAGATTTGCGAAGGCTTAGAGTTCTAAAGCTTTAACCTTTTCCCTGAATTCATCAATTGATCCGTTATTTTCAATTTTATAATCTGCACTCCAGCCTAATTCAGGTATTAAAATCTCATTCGGTGCTTTTTCTTCCTTCATAAATTGCGCATAATCCATTTCTGATTCACCGATTTTCTCACCGCGATTTTTAAGTCGTTTATATCTTTCCTCCGCGGCAGCAGTTATATAAATTAGTTTGTGATCGGGAAATTTTTGAATTAACTCTAAATCCGGTTTCCATCTAACACCGTCTAAAATAACAATTTGGGCATTTGCTGATTCAATTTCTTTTTCAAGACCGTGAGCAACAGTTCCCGGACCAAATTCCTCTAGCACCTGAGCTATTTTCTGTAAATTTTCGCGGGTTGGGGATATGTCCCAAATTTCTAAAGTTTTTCTTAAAAGATCTGAAAAACGAATGTGTTCAATTGTTTTATCAGTAACTTCAGATAGTATTTGGGCAAAAGTATCTTTGCCAGAACCCTTTTCTCCAACAAGTCCGATTATGAGCATCCTGAAAAAGGTAGCAGATATAAGGGGAGTGAGTCAAATATTAAGTGCCGAAGGAGAGACTCGAACTCTCAAGACCTTGCGATCAATAGTTTTTGAGACTATCGCGTATACCATTCCGCCACTTCGGCAATGTGTATATTATATCCCTACAAGCTCATTTGTGCGAGTTCTTTTATAATTTCTCTTCCAAAACCGGATTTGAAATACTTTTCCAATTTTCGAGCTTCTTCTCGAGTTGAACAGATCTCAACATGAATTAGTTCTATTTGAAATTGTTTCACAATTTCAGGAAGCGCAACAGGAATTATATCAATGTTTAGGCGTCATTGCGAGAATGCGTACCCCTCACCCTGACCCTCTCCCTAAGGGAGAGGGGATTATTACTATATCTGTCGCGAAACTCCCTCTCCTTTGAGGGCTGAAGCAAGATTACTTGCTTCAGCGGGTCCGACCCTTCGAGGGCGAGGGAGAGGTGGAGGTTTTTCAGGTGGTACTCATTGACAATTCGAGCCTGCAAAAGTATGATTGAGCACGTATGAAAATTCAGCTTGGTATAAAGCCCTTATCAGAGATTAAAGACAGTGTTTTAGTCCTGCCTGTTTTTGAAGATGACCAAAAAGATTATGGTATTCCGGCAGTAATATCATTTCTAACCGTGTCCAAGTTCGGAAAAATGTTTGAAACGCAGTCGATTTTCAGTGCTAGTTCAAAAATTCTCTTGATTGGGGCGGGCAAAAAAGAAAAATTCGATTTTACAGCTATGCAAAATCTCGCGGGAGCAGCAGTAAGAAAACTTCTTAGAAAAGCAAAATCCGCAAGCATGGTGTTGCCTTCTGCAGGTAATTTAAGCGAAAGTGAGAAAACTTATGCTGCGGCTATGGGAATTGAAATTGCTTCTTATGATCCTACAAAAGAATTCAAATCAAATCACGAAGCCTACACCTTAACCACAGTTGAGTTATTAGCAGACCGGGCTGAAAGAGGACTACAGGAAGGCCTTAAAAAAGGACAAATTATTGCAGAAAGTATTAATAACACGAGGCGCCTGGGCGATCTTCCTGCAAATATCATGAGCCCGACATACATGTTAAATGAAGCTAAAAAAATCGCTAAAGATAATAAATTAAAAATTACTGTATTAGATGAAAAGCAGGCAAAGAAAAAAGGCATGGGAGCTTTTACCGGAGTTGCACAAGGATCTGATGAGCCTTCTTACATGATTGCTCTTGAATACAGAGGAGATATTAAGACCAAGGATAAATGGGCATTTGTTGGAAAAGGAATCACTTTTGATTCAGGCGGACTTTCAATTAAACCTTCAAGCTCAATGCACGAAATGAAATATGACATGTGCGGAGCCGCAGCTGTAATGAATTCGATTGCAGCGATTGCAAAATTAAATCTAAAGGTAAATGTTGTAGCAATTATGGCTGTAACTGAAAATCTTCCTGGAGGAAGAGCACAAAGACCGGGAGATATTGTTAAAACATATTCAGGAAAATTTGCCGAAGTGATTGATACTGATGCCGAAGGACGATTAGTACTAATCGATGCAGTTACTTATGCACAAAGAGATTTTAAGGCAAATAAAATAATCGATCTAGCCACGCTGACAGGTGCAATTATAGTTTCTTTAGGAGATCATATTACCGGAGTTTTTGGAAATAATTCTCAGTTTAGTAAAGATTTTATGGAAGTTGCTGAAAAGTATGGCGAAAGAATGTGGGAATTGCCAATGTACGATGAATTTAACGATATGATTAAATCAGATATGGCTGATATTACGAATTTGGGTCACGGCGGATCGCACAGAAGCGCAGCCGGTTCAATAACTGCAGCTAAATTTATTGAAGCGGGAATTGAAGAAGGAACTGATTGGATTCATTTAGATATTGCCGGAACAGCCTGGGATATGAAGCCAAAACCTTTTAGAGGATCAGGAGCAACTGGAGTGGGTATCAAGTCTTTGGTAGAATTATTAAGTTAATATGTCGCAACTAAATGCATCAGAATTAAGAGCCGGAATTGTTTTTGTTGAAGACGGAAATCTTTGGCAGGTTATAACTTACGAACACAATAAAATGGGTAGAGGTTCGGGGAGTATTAAAGTTAAAGCAAAGAATCTGCGTTCTGGAGCTATAACTGAAAAAGCTTTTATAACCGGAGCCCGTGTAGAAGAAGGTGATGTTGAAAAGAAAAAGGCGCAATTCCTTTATATTGAAGGAGAAACATATAATTTTATGGATCCGGTTTCCTTCGAGCAATTCACGATTTCAAAACAAATTTTAGGTGATAATGCGAAATTTTTATATGAGGGTTTAGAAGTTTCTTTGATTGTCTTCGGTGAAGAGGCTTTAGGAATTGAACTACCTAATAATCTGACTTACGAAATAACTGATACAGGTCCCGAGGAAAAGGGAAATACGGTTTCGAATGTTTATAAAGAGGCGACGTTATCTAATGGTTTAGTCGTTAAAGTGCCGATGTTTATGCATAATGGGGATAAGTTGAAGGTTGATACGAGGACCGGGGAATATGTTGAGAGGGTGAAATAAATGAGAGAGAGGTATTTAGTTGTTGGTTTCGCAGGTCTTTTCGCAGCCTTAGGAGTTGGAATTCAAGGTGTCGGTGACAATGAAATACCTCGAGCTACAGCAGCTATCGATCATCGGGAAGCTGAGATTGCAGCGTCGATTAATTATCCAGTAGGGGCAGACATTTTATCTGCGAGAAGAATACTTCAACCTAAAAACCCAGTGCCTGATAACGGTTACTGGGGAGATGGTCTGGAGTGTTCTCCAACAGAACGGTTATTAAGGCGTCAAGTTAATGCAGCTTGTTCGGATTTGAAACAAGCTTTTTTGGAACAAGGTGCTTTCAAAATTGCAACAAATAACGATAGCGAGCTCCCTAAATTAGTTATTAAACAAAAGGAAGCTTGGGATAGAAGCACTAGAAGTATCTTAGCGATGCTTACTCTGGGAGTAGGCGGTTTTTTACTAGCAATGAAAGGCGTATCATCAAAAGGATCATACAAGTAATAACTTGATAATAATTGTCTTTTTAAGTAAGCTGTACTTTAGAAAACATGGGTAAGATAAGAAAAGCTTTAATACCTGCAGCCGGATTCGGCACTAGATTCCTTCCACAAACAAAGGCTATGCCTAAAGAGATGATGCCTCTTGTTGATAAGCCGATTATCCAAAGAGTTGTTGAGGAGTTAGTTGATGCAGGAATCGAAACGATAGTTGTTGTAACCGGATGGAACAAGCGAAGTATTGAGGATCATTTTGATAATAATTTTGAACTGGAAGAAAAACTCTTAGCTGGCGGAAAACAAAAAGAGCTTGATATGGTCCGTAAAATTTCAGACCTTGCGGAGTTTGTTTATCTTCGTCAAAAAGGTCCGCAGGGAAATGCCACTCCAATTTTAAATGCCAGACATATTATGGGAAATGAACCATTCATGATGTTTTTCGGTGATGATTTCATTGACGCATCTCCTTCAAGAGCTCGTCAATTGATTGAAGCCTACGAAAAATATGGTTCAACAATATTGGCTGCAGGGAAAGCAAAGTCCGAAGGCGATTATAAAAAGTATGGATTTGTCGGCGGGGACGAGGTTGAAAGAGGTGTAATAAAGGTCAGCAGTATAGTAGAAAAGCCCGGCAGCTCCGAAGGGTCACCCTCAGACACTGCAGTCATGTCAGGTTATATATTCACACCCGATATCTACGAACCATTAGAAAGAGCTGAGAAAAATTTAGCAGAAGGTGAAGAATTAGTTTATACGTTTGGGGTTCAGGATCTGATTGACAACGGTATTCCGGTGCATGCTTTAGAAATTAAAGATGCGATTTACAGAGATACGGGCAATAAACTCGAATACTTAAAAACTGTGGTTGAATATGGCCTGATGCATGAAGATATTGGAGAGGATTTTAAAAATTATTTAGAGAATTTAGTGATGGAAGAGAAAAATCGTTAGCGGAAGATTTGTAACATAAAAACAATAACCGCAACTGTAACAACTTGAGTCAAAATTCCCCAGGGTAATTTAGCTTTTCCCTGAATGTGATGTTGAATGCTGTGTAAAGTGGAAAAAGGAAAGAATCTCCAGCCGAAAAACCAATAGGGAATTTCGAGTAAATCCCAAAGTACCGCTCCAAATAAACAGGCAACATAATAATAGAAATTTACATATTGTCCGAAAAGAAAATATGAAAGAGCAATTCCAACAGCGAGGTCAAGCGATGCTTCGGTAAAGAGTTTTAGTTTGGATTTATTTCTCCATCCCCAGCCAAAATCCCAATGAGGAATAAAGTCGAGAAGGGGATGGGAAGCAAAAGCCAATGTAACACCCAAAATCGGGTTTTGTATAGAATAGGCAATCGCTCCACCAACGAGCGCATGAGCTGTAGCAGTCATAGACTATTCTTCAGTATAGCAAGACAAGTCAAATAAAACCAATGAGCCAATTTAACAAATAAAACCAATTAAACCAATAAACCAATATAACAAATAAGCGAAGCTTGCGACTTTGTCTTAAAACCAATTCCTAATTATACTTTTGTATTTATAGCGATAAATCTTAAAACCACGAGCATTAGCTCGCGGATGAAGATTTTCCGAACACGTAGTGTGAGGACAAGCGACCTTAGCCGCTTGAAGCTAGAAGAAACCACGGGCGTAAGCCCGTGGTGCTTCATTGGGCATTTGTTTATTTGACATTGGTTTTATTGGGTTATTCTATTGTGGTATATTATCGGCAAATGTATCCGGTATTGTTTAATATTGGTAGTTTTCCGGTTTCCTCCTTTGGTCTGCTTTTAGCCCTGGGGATTTTTTTTGGTGGATTTACTATTTGGAGAATTGGACGGGGATATGAATTTAATGCAGAAAAGCTTTTAGATCTTATTTTTCTGACCGCCGGATTCGGATTAATAACATCAAGACTGGTTTTCGTTTTACTTAATCTGCCTATTTTTGATTCTATACAAAAAATTCTTTTCCTAAATCGATATCCGGGCTTGTCATTTTGGGGCGGATTGTATGGAGGTATTTTAGCTTTATATTGGCTCTGTAAAAGAAACAAATTAAATTTTTATCAGATTGGGGACTTTGCAATTGTGGGATTTTTCCTGACAGCGTTTTTTGCAGAAATAGGTTGTCTGTTAGGTGGATGTTCTATAGGTATTCCCGGTGATTTTTTAGGAATCGAACAGGCAGGTGCCATAGGTAAAAGATTTCCAATCCAAATAGCAGAAGCTTTAATCTTTCTGTTCTTTTTCCTGAAATTTTGGAAAAGTGTTTTAAGATTTCATGTCGAAGGTTCACTTTTAGCTAAAGGTCTGATGGTATTAGGGTTTGTAAAATTATTTACTGAATTTTTCAAAACTCCCCAGCCAACAAAGGTATTTAACTTTGAAATTAATTTAAATTACATATTTCCGGTTGTCGCTATTCTTATCGGACTTAAGCTTTATTATAAAGTCAGCAAAAAGACTTTCAGAGATGATTTAGCGGGATTTTTCAGATTTTTTATCAGTTCAAAAGCTCAGGGTCAGCTATTGGTAAATATCAGAAAGGGGTGCTATAATCACTGGGTCAATTTACGAATAAGCTTAAATAGAGGTAAGAAAAGACTTTTCAAGCTTCTAAATATCAGGCCGAATCCGGAGAATTTTTAATTTAGTTAATCTAAATATGAAAGCATTAGACAAAATCAAAAGTACTCTTTTAAATAAACAAAAGAAAGTTGAAGAGGAAATAAAATTACTGGACGAAGATGATCCTGTAAACTCTGAGGCTCCGGCAGAAAGCTCTGAACCGGGAACTGATTCATGGGTAGCCGATACGCACACCCGAACCGTAGCGATTAAGGAAACGCTCAAGGAAACTTTAAATAAAATCAAACACGCGCTGGCTTCTTTGGCTTCAGGGAAATATGGTAAATGCGAAAATTGCGGAAAAAAGATCGAAGAGGCGAGACTCGCAGCAATGCCGACAGCAAGTCTTTGCATAAAGTGCTCCAAACATCCTCAGTTCGCAAAAAGATGAGAACAACGGATAAATCCATGATTCTCTTGCTTTGCAATAATATTTAAATTAGGTTTAGCGCAAAGTGGTGCGCAATAATATTCATTCTGTTTTCAATATAAAATCTATGAGCTTCGAATCTCTGTACACCTGAGTCTAAATGGAACTGAGCGCAACCTTCTTTTTTAGCGTATTTAATTAAATAGTCGATTAATTTATCGCCATATCCCTTTGAGCGGTTTGTTTCTTCAGTGATTAAATCATCGACATATAAAAATTTTCCAAAAGATAAAGAATGAGAAATTCGGAATCCGGCGACAGCGACAACCTCACCGGCATCTTCGATGTAGATTAATTTATAACCATAAAGTTCAGATTGAGTTTTTGCTCTTTTGATAAATTCTTCTTCGGAGAGGGGACGGAGTTGAGAGATAACAGGAAAGCAGGAAAATATTTCTTTGTCAGTTTTTGCGATAGTAATTTTCATGTTCGAAGTCAGTTTAGCATAGGGTCATATTTCATACCCGCAAACTCCAGCGCCGTTTGCATTAGAGTTTTAGTCATTTTATCCATAGCTTGTTTAGATTGAGAGCCTAACTGTGGCGTAATTATAATATTCTCATCTCTGCTCCTGAGTAATTCTATGATCTTTGGAGTGACTACATAATCAAATCCAATCCCTCGGAATTTTTCATGATGATGAATTAAGTAGTCAAGGTCGATCAAGTCGGGATGTGCGACTGAGATTAAGATAGAACCTTTTTTCATTGTCGAAAGTAATTTTTTATCAATAAATTGATCCATAACAATTCTTTTATATGATAGGGAAATAATGATAATATCAGATTTTGTGCAAAGCTCTTTAAGGGGAACCTGTTCCACATCGGGAAGAGTTTTTATGCTTCTACTATAACCTAAAACTTTAAGTCCCAGCGCTGTACATTTTTTTGCAATCGATTGACCGATTTTTCCTAAGCCAATTATCCCTACTATTTGCTTTGACAATTGATATCTTTTTATTGATTTTAAAATTTTATGACCAGGATAGATTTCATAAACATCATCTTTCAAAACTATTTCCTGAGCTTTTTGAGAATGATTGTTTAATGCAAGCATCATTGAAAGAGCCACTTCAGTAACGTCTTCAGTTGCGTAGTCAGCTAAATTAGCCAGTTGGATTCCGTATTTATTAAGTAAACTTAAATTGATATTGTCATAAGCAGTAGTGTTTAAAATGATTAATTCGATATTGGTACATTGTTTAAGAAATTGCTCTGAAAATTGAAACATAAATTGATCCATGATAACGATATTTCTCTGACCAACTCTTTCAATAGCTGAATTTTCTGATGAAGTATCTGAGTAAAAAACACTGTCAGGAAAGCGCTTTTTTAAATAATCTATATGCATTTTATTGAAGCCGCAATCATTTAAAACTGCGAGGGACTTCATAGGAAGTACTCCGTTCTTACAATTTGGGCGAATTCTTTATAAAGTGACGCCAAAGCCAGAGCATGCATTTTTCCGGCTGTATATTTTCGTCCGTTATAACTTTTCCTTTCGAAAGTTGCAGTTGCATCATCAACTACAAATACTTTAAAACCCAAATTGTCAGCCATTCTTGCAGTTGTTGAGACGCAATGATCAGTCGTTAAACCAGCAATAACTAGCGTATTTATATTTTGATTGCGGAGTCTTTTTTCTAAATCAGTTCCAATAAATGCGCTGTTAACATGTTTAATTAGGACTGTTTCATTTTTGAGAGGTGCGACAACTCCTTTAATAGCATTGCCTGCTCTTGACGGCCAGAGTGGAGAAGCTGGTTCTATAGAATCATTTTTAATATGGAATACCGGTTGTTTTTGCTCACGCCATTTATTTAAAAGAAGTGCCATATTTTTTTCGGCATCCGGATTATTTCTCTTTCCCCAGACAGGATCATTAAAGCCTTCCTGGACATCAATTAATATTAATGCAATCTTTTTATTTTCCTGAAAACTTAATAACATTTTTAAAAATACTAAATTCGGTAAGATAACTCTCTCAAATTATGCAATATTTGTTTATGACAAAGTTGTCAGGAAATCTGACAAAGCCTATGTTAGAATCGGCTTATTATGACAGCATCTTTTGCTGATCAGTTTAAAAAATACCGGCTTAAATCAGAACTTGCCAGGTTATCTGATTTAGGAAATGCCCTTGCAGAAAAAGGTTTTATTTATGAAGACAGTATTTTTTCTCATTGGCAAAAGGGGAGCAGAATACCCCAAAACAGAGTTGTTCTAATTAAGCTTATTGAAATATTTGTTGATAGGGGATCGATTACTACTGAGGATCAAGCCAATAAATTTTTATCTTCTGCAAATCAGGGCTACTTATCTGAAACGGAAATTTCCAAACTTCGACTAACAAGAAAAACAAATATTTTCCAAGTACCGAATGAAATTAGTGATTTTGTTGGAAGGCAAGATGTAATAAAAAGCTTATCTTCTAAAAATCTTGCAGGAAAAATTATTGTAATACATGGTCCTGCAGGAATTGGAAAAACAGCACTCGCGATTAAACTAGGTCATTTGTTAAGGGATAAATATGCTGATGGAGTACTTTGGTACAAGATTGAAGATGATAATCTTATGGATATTCTTCTATCAATTGCTAAGGTTTTTGGGGAAGATATTAATGACATTAAAAGTTTAGAAGTCAGGGGAACAGTTGTAAGATCGTTACTGACAAACAAAAATATTTTACTTTTTTTAGATAGCGCTGAGTTATCAAGAAAAGTAAATATTTTGATACCAAATTCCCATACCTGCACAGTAGTCGTGACCACACAAAAAAGTAACCTTAATTTGCCCACAGTTTGCTTAAGTGTAAAGTTAGATGCATTTAACGATCAGGAAATTCTGGGTTTATTTAAAAGAATCCTGAAAGAAAAATTCGAAAAATTTAGTAAAAACTCTCTTTTAAAAAGTTCGGATAAAGTAGGGAAGTTGCCACTTGCTGTTCATATTATAGCGCGAAATTTATATAAAGAGGATCTATCAGCGAAAAATGAAAAAGTAAATTTGGAAGGTCTGTATTTAAAAGACGAGAGTTTAAATTCAGCAATAGAATTGAGCTACAAAAAACTGAATGTAAATGGTAAGTCAGTTTTGATTTCTGCATCTATTTTTAAAGGTAAGGATTTTTCACTAAAATCGATTAGTTATATAAATGGCCTTTCGGAAGGGGAGTGCCAGTCTGTCTTGGAGTCTTTAGTGGATCTGTCACTTTTGGAACAATCGACTAAAAATAGATATAGAATTCATCCTGCAATTCAGGATTTTTTTAGAAAGAAGTTAAACCCTAAGGGAACCTCGAACCTTTTCTTATATGCCAATTTAATATTTGGATTCTTCTCATTATGGTGGATTTATCTACAGCTTTTTGTAAGCCCTGGTAATAATATGTATCATACGATGGGAAGTACATATTTTATTTTAGCCTTTTACGGTGCGATATGTGGAATAGCAACATCCCGACTCTGGGGTGGACTAAGTACGCTGTTGGGTAGGGCAATTTTAATGTTTTCGATTGGTCTTCTTGGACAAGTTTTTGGACAAATAGCTTATTCCTATTATACCAATATACTAAGGGTTAATCCGTATCCTTCAGTTGGGGATGCAGGTTATTTTGGCGCGATCTTCTTTTATATATATGGTGCGGTTTTGCTAGCAAAATCATCCGGCATTAAAATAAACATACAGCTTTTTAGGAAAGAATTAATTGCGATAGTTGTTCCTGCGGTTATGGTTTCAGTTGCATATATTCTTTTTCTTCAAGGTTACGAACTCGACTTGAATGATCCTGTTAAAACTATATTAGATTTTGGATATCCTTTAGGTGAAGCAATCTATATTTCTATTGCTATCGTTATTTTTATCTTATCGCGAAATATGCTAGATGGCATAATGCGATCCAATGCTCTATTTTTACTCATTGCTTTGCTAGCACAATTTTTAATGGACTATCTTTTTATTTTAAATTATGAAAATTATACCTCGGGCAACTATATAGATTTTCTTTCTTTGCTTGCGTATTATTTCATGACTATAGCATTAATGAGTTTAAGATCAATTCAGGTTAAAGTAAAAATATAAAACTTATTACTGTATTTCTTCGTAATTACAGGTTACACTATATCAATAATGGATGTTTTTACGACTAAGCATGTGGGTGAGGGTATAACTGCTCTCGCTGTTTCTGATACCGGCCTAAAAATTCTTAATATTTTAAAAAAGATTTTAAATAAATTACCCAAATGACAACAATAACCATAGATTCTGAATTGGAAGGAATAATTCAGGCGAAGTTAACTTCTCTTAAATCGAAAGTGATTGTGATAGGTTCAGGAATAACCAGTTCTCATCTTGGGGATGAACGGAACTTAAGAGAGTTTTTGATAGCGAATTCCGTAAGTAATTATCTGAGGGAAAAAGGGAAAAATACACTTTTTTTATTATTCGACGACTCGTATGATCCCCTTAATTTTAGACAGCTTAGGGTTGCTGTAGATAAAGACGAAAAGCTTATCAAAAAGTTCGAAAAATACTGCGGGATGCCTTTAAGACTAATTCCAGATCCTTATGATTGTCACCAGAACTATTCGCTGCACTTTCAAACAGAAATCCTGAAGAGGTTTCATAATCTAGGCATATACCCAAATATTATAGATTGTTATTCTTCGTATGAATCCGGATTATACGATTTTGCAAAAAAGATTGTATTTACAAGATATTCTGAAATTAAAAAATTCCTAAAAAAAGAATTTCCTAAATACACAATGAAAAAAATATTTTGGCCGGTGTGTTCTAATTGTTCAAAGATGGAGGGAACTATTATAAAGGGAATAAAAAATGAAAAAGTAAGTTTTGATTGCTCTGATTGCAATGCAACATCGAATGAACCTTGGATGACTATTAAAGGTAAATTCAGCTGGAAAATAGATGCTGCTATAAAATGGAATGTCTTTAAAATCGATTTTGAGGCGTTCTCAAAAGCTTATCTTGATCCGGATGTTGGAAGCTATTTTATAGCAAAAACGCTTTCAAAAAAATTCTTTGGAGGATTTTACCCGGAAATAATTCATTATGGACAGGTTCTAATGGATAAAAGCCTCTCATATAAACTTCTTGCTTCTTTACCGAATGAAGTTTTTCATGAAATGTTCTTAACTCATAGAAAAAAAGATCTCACACTGTCTAAGGTGAAAATTATTCAGTTTGCCCGCAATTATAAGATTGAAGATAAGCTTTCTTATAACAAATATGTAGTTTCAAAATTACCATATGAGCTTTTTGAGCCGCTGTACGGAGGTACGGTAGATTCAAAGTACAAAAAATTTATGAACCAGGGGCTTGAATTTTCCAGACTTTTTCTGGGAAAAGAACCATACCCTTTGCTGCCTAAAAAAGAGTCAGTTGAAAATATTGACAGAAGGAAGTTGCTGCAGATTAAAAGGCTTATCGAATGGATTATTTTATACAAAGTAGAATTTCCAGAAGAGCCCACGGAAAATTTTTCAAAAAGTCTGGATAAATTTTTTATAGATAGCAAAATGCAAAAAAATATACTTTTTCCGATTATAAGAAAGCTATTATCTCAGGAAGATTCGTTGCCGATGAATAGAATTTTTCATCTTGTACCGAATACATTTTTTTACGGATGCCTACTGGTTATTATGCAGGTCCTTTTTGAAACAAAGAATAGGGTATTAAGTAAAAAAAAGATCAAACAGAAGCCCATTATGGCAGGAGCTATACTCTAATAAACTGAAATGAATCACGCAAAATGTTTAATTGAAGGAAAAATCGTTTCGGGAAAACAATTTCAAACGACTATTAGTCCGGTAGACGGGACAGAAATTTCCAGAGTAAGTTTATTATCTGGTGAAGAATTAATTGATGTATTCAAAAAGGCCAGGGAAATAAAAAGTAATAAAACAATAGAGGATTATTCTGAATTATCTGAATTAGCCAAATTCATCAGGCAGAATTACATTAAGTTTGTAAATCACATAATAAAGGATGCGGGTTTTACAAAAAAAGACTCTGAAGATTTGGTAGATTGCTCGATCGAATTTTGCGAAGACTATGGGAAACATATTAATCAAATTTCATATATTGATAATGTAACCTCTTTTTCCTTCAAAAAAGGAGCAAGCCAGAAGATCAGATTAACCTCATCCCCGTTCGGTTTGATAGCTGCCACTACTCCAAGAAATACTCCATTAATAACAGAACTTACGCTGATAGTACATGCACTTTGGTCCGGAAATGTGCTGGTGCTGCGGCCATCGCCAGGCGTCGCAGGTACTGTTTCTTTATTGACAGAGGGAATAGTTAAAACTTTTAAACCCGAAACTCTGTTGAAATTAAATATTGTTTTCTCGGACGCCAGGGGTTTTGTAAGGACGAGTTTAGACTATGCAAATTTAGTGCATTATGTCGGGAGCACAAAATACCTCGAGAATACATTAATTGCGGGAATCAAAAAAGGGGTTAAAGTTTTAGTTGATGGAGATGGCTGCAGTGTGGTAATTGTGGATTCTACTGCTGATATAGAAAAGGCGGCAGAAGCCTGTTATCAAGGTTTAGTCCGCTGTAATGGTGAAATATGTATCAGCATTCGCGTTGTAGTTGTTGATGAGAAAGTTTATAAAAAATTTCTTTCCTGTTTTTCGA
This sequence comes from Candidatus Daviesbacteria bacterium, assembly GCA_021731695.1. Lineage (GTDB taxonomy): Bacteria > Patescibacteriota > Microgenomatia > Daviesbacterales > UBA10151 > JACPKO01. The sequence continues at coordinate 17,618 of JAKFWZ010000020.1, forward strand.
GTCTTTTGAAAGCAATAAAAGTAAGACCACCTGGTTTAAATAGGCAATCTGATATGGGTCCGCTTTTTACATCATCTCAAGTAGAAAGTATAAAAAATGTGGCCAGTAAATATAAAACTTTATACAATGATCCAGATTGCTCAAAGTACGGGCCGAATTATATTTCTCCTGTTATTGTAGAACTTGAGCCAACAGAAGGTACCTTTTTGACAGAAAGTTTATTTGGTCCAATTGTTGGAATTTCTCATTTCAAAGGAAACGGCTGGAAAAGGTGGCTTGAAGAAAACCCGATTAATTTAACGGATGCAGTATTTAGCAATGATGAAAAGTTTGTTCAAGATTTTTTAACAACAAGTAAATCACCCCGTAAAGTAGTCAATTTAGATCCTACTTTGGAATCCGTTTTTGAACCCTGGGGCGCATTCTTACCATCTGGCTGGAATGATGTCAGCTACTGGTACTTTAAGTACAGAAACTATTATCAATTGATAAAGGATTCGAAATAGAAAAATGTGGTTTCTTTATGCTCTTTTAGGTGCGATTGTTACAGGAGTGGGTCAGGTTTTAGTTAAAAGAGGGCAAATTGCATTAACCCCGTTTCTAGATAATTTATTGGCAGCTGTTATTGTTAACCTAATATTAGTTCCTCTCCTTCTCTTCTTTGATGTGGTTCATATTAGTGCAGGCAGTGAAATCTTAATTTATGCTCTGATTGTTGCCTTCATGTACGCCTCATTTTATTACATTATCAGTTTGGGAAATGTTTCTCTAATGGTTAGTTTAATAAATGCTTTTCCTATTGTAGTTATAATTTTAGCCGTCAGCTTTTTGCATGAATGGCCAAATTCATATCAGTGGTCAGGTATTATTCTTGTTGTTTTAGGAACTATTTGTATTAGCCGCGAAAAAGACCGTAAAAAAAAAATCCGCAGAAAAAAACTTTGGCTTGTTTGGGGATTAATTGGAGCTTTAGCTATAGGTATCGCTGAATTTGTTACAAAATTGGCCACTCTTGCAGTGGATGGATTCACCTTTACTTTCTATGTTTATCTAATGTATATACCCCAATTAATAATTTTAACGTTTTTTGATAAAAAAGGCAGGAAATTTAAAAATCTTAAGAATAAATCTGGCCTTGCCTATACTGTTTCAGGAATTTTTCTTATTGAGGCCGGATTAATAGCTATCGCTTTAGCTTATCAGTACGGAATTGCCAGTTTGGTTTCACCTGTAGTCTCAATTCACATGTTAATTACAGCCGTATTGGCTGCCCTTTTTCTAAAAGAGAAATTATTGGCCATTCAAAAAATAGGAATTTTGTTTACCTTAATGGGTATTAGTGTAATTGGTATTAATTCTTGACACACTTTAAATTTTAGACCTACAATGATTTAAGAGATGAAAATCAATAAATATTGTTTTTTTCTGATAGGTTATTTATTACAGAATTTAATATTTTGGATCGGTATACAAACTTCAAATATAAAAGATCTACAGATTAATCTTTTGTATAGTTTTTCAAATGGTTTTCCTGCAACAGTCGTGGGGATAATGGGTTTAGCTGTAGCAAAACATTGGGGAGGTACTAAAAGTGCGGTAGGTAGAGCGATTGTGTTAATATCATTGGGAACTATATCTTGGGGCTTGGGTACCCTTATCTGGTCTTTTTATAATTTTGTTCTCCATATTGAAGTTCCATACCCGTCATTTGCTGATTTAGGTTATGTGCTGGCGATTCCTTTTTGGGCAGCTGGAGTTTTTTATCTTTCGCAGGCAACTGGTGCTAAATTTACTTTACGAAAATTAAGAGGCAGGGTGCTTCTGATTGCTCTGCCGGTAATCGCGGCAGTTGTCAGTTATTATTTTCTCTTCGTTATAGCAAGAGATTCCTCTCTTTCGACAGGAGGAGGGATTTTGAAAGTGTTCCTTAATTTCTATTACCCATTGGGAGATTGGGTTATCCTAACTGTCGCGTTTCTTGTTTTTGGACTATCCCTGCAGTATCTTGGCGGTCGTTTTAAATGGCCTGTCCTGACGATTCTCTCGGGTTTTGTTTTAATGTTTATATCTGATTTTCTATTTTCATATACAACAACTGTGGAAAGTTACTACAATGGGCATTTTGTAGATCTATTATTTACAGTAGCAATTTTTGTTATAAGTTTTGGGGTCAGTAGTTTAGATATATCGGAAGATAGTTAGTAATTTATGGACCCTGTTGCCCAGGCTGCTAGTAAAATTATAAAAGAACAACAAGCCATAATAGGTCCGATGGCTTTGGTTCAGGCCAAAAAAGTTAGTGGCTTTGCAATTGCCAGCGTAGATGATGTAAAAGTTACTGGTAATAAAAAAGAGGCACTTAATAGCCTTGTTAAGCAATTTGAGCAACTTTTTGGAAAAGCTTCTATTCAAGTTTGCAAAGATGCGTTTGAACCATTTTCTGATAAGATTCCCGTTGCTGACATTCCTGATATTCTTAAAAATTAATGTACGAATCTTGTGACCTTCGGTCTAAAGATTCCAGCTACTGATATTCCAGACATTCTTAAAAACTAAAGAATGAATCTTGTGACCTTCGGTCTAAAGATTCCAGCTACTGATATTCCTGATATTTTGAAAAATTAAATAAGTTTTCCTTCAGCAAGCCTTGCCTTTTTATCACCCTAAACCGTATGATAATTTCATGCTCTCTTCCCAGTCAGTAAATGCCTATTTGCGTCTTCAGCAGATTTTAATGGCTTCTGAAGATTCAAAATCAGTTTTTAACTACTTACTTCCGCAAATTCTTTTACAGCTTTTATCAATCGGCATTAACTTCGAATTTGTCGATGTGATTTTCATCAACGAAGGCTCAAAGATTACGCAATCCTTTTATGCCGATTCAGGTTTTTTAACAACCCAGGTGGATTTGCCGCCGACAATCATCAATATAGAATTGCTTCTGGATAACAAACATAATTGGGAAAAAGAATTACTTTGGGGAAGGATTTTTGTAACTTCTGATTTAACACTTTTGGTGAAACAAACACCTCAAATCAAAACCATAGTTTTATCTCCTATTATGCGGGCTAATAATTTAATCGGAGTATTGAGCTTAGGAACGAAGAGGGAAGCTGAGTCTATAACTGAGGAGGAAAAAGAATTGATTATGATTATCACAAATTTGCTTAACTTTGCTTACAAAATTCATGATACAGAATTAACACTATCTCAGGTGACAGAGGAGGTTTATAAAATGAATTCAAAACTTCATACACTAGATAAATTAAAAGACGACTTTGTTTCAATCGCATCGCATGAACTAAGAACTCCGATGACAGCAATTCGTTCATATGCATGGATGGCATTGAACCGGCCGGATATGCCTTTGACTGAAAAGATGAAAAAATATCTGACAAGGACTTTGGTTTCAACAGAAAGATTGATTAATTTAGTTAACGATATGTTAAACGTTTCAAGAATTGAGTCCGGCAGAATTGAAATTATTCCGGAAGTATTTGATATTCAAAACTTAATGGGAGAGGTTTTGGTTGAAATTGATGCAAAAGCCAGAGAAAAGAATTTACAAATCACAATAGCTTCAGCTATGTTGCCAAAGATTTTTGCTGATCCGAATAAAGTCCACCAGATATTATTAAACCTTCTGGGTAATTCACTAAAATTCACCCCTGAAAATGGCAAAATTGCCATAAGTTATTTTTCTGATGGAAATTCTGTTGATATTTCGATTGCGGATAACGGAGCGGGAATTTCAAAAGAAGATCAGGCAAGGTTGTTTAAGAAATTCTCCAGGCTTGATAATTCATATGTTGCAGCTTCCTCCGCTGGGGGAACCGGTTTGGGTCTTTTTATCTGCAAAAGCTTAGTAGAGTTGATGAAAGGGGAGATATCGGTAACATCAGAAGGGGTCAATAAAGGTTCAAAATTCACATTTACTTTGCCGGTTGCGACCAAAACAGTTTTAGCAGAAGCGGAGAAATATAGAGTAAAACCGGAAAATGGGGTAAAACTTTTGGAACCTGTGGCAATTCAGGCATATCCAAATGAGCCGGCGGAAGTGGTCATTAGATGAGGTTGTTATTGCGTAGATCTAAGTGTATGATAAAAAAGATTTAGCGATATATATGGACCAAAAAAAGCGGGTTTTGATTGTTGAAGATGATCAATTTTTAAGGGAATTTTACGAGGAGCTTTTGGTTTCAGAGGGAATGAATGTTGAGACTGCGCCGGATGGGGAAACTGCGGTAACTAAAATTCATGAAGGTGGATATGACTTAATTCTTCTTGACATTATGCTTCCCAAAAAAGACGGTCTTGAGATTTTGCGCGAAACAAAAATGACCCCGCCTTCAAGTCCGAATGGTCCAATTGTAGTGTTAACAAATATAGGTCAGGATGCAATTATTAAAAGTTGTTTTGAAGCCGGAGCTGCGGGTTATATGATTAAGTCAGCTTTAAACCCTGATCAGGTTTTGCAGGAAATTCATAATTACTTACAGATCTCCAGGTTGATAACATAAATTTAGTTTAGGGTTATACGGTTAGGATGCCGGTATTGAAGAAGGGCATGGAAGATAGTGAAAGACAAAAAACCTTACCCCTACCATACTAGCTTCTTTGCCCATTAACTCTTAACTATTTTCCATTTATACTATTACAATGAAGCTCTCAATAATTTATGAGGATGACCAGATTTTGGTTATCGATAAAGCGGCCGGTATTGTTGTGACACCTGCTGACACGATTCAGGATGTAACGATTTCAGATATTCTGATTAACGAATACAAAATAAATCTGGATAGGGGAGGGGTTGTCCATCGTTTAGATAAAGATACATCAGGAGTTTTAATAATTGCGAAAACTCAAAAAGCTTTGGAAAATTTACAAAATCAATTTAAAGAAAGAATAGTTAAAAAAGAATATTGGGCTTTGGTTCATGGAGATATGAGTGATGCCAAAAATGTAAAAGGAGCAATTGCCAGAAATCCCGCAAACAGAGAAAAGTTCATTGTTTTAGATGATTTTGGAAAAGAAGCCGTGCCTGCCGGCAGGCAGGCCGAAACTGATTTTTCTCCGTTAAAACACTTGACGATGTCAGAAGAAAAAGTTAATGAAATATTTACCGGATTTAACAAAATTCAAATGAGGAAAATATATTCCAGTAAATACGAAATTTTTACCTTAGTAAGCGCTAAGCCAGCTACTGGACGAACGCATCAAATCAGGGTACATTTAAAATATACCGGTTTTCCGCTGGTTTCGGACGAGAAATACGGAGGAAGAAAAACAGTCAGGCTTGATAGGAGGTGGTGTCCGAGACAGTTTTTGCATGCCAGAAGACTTGAAATAGTCCATCCCGAAACAGGGAAGAGGGTGGAATTTTTAAGTGAGTTACCTGATGATTTAAAGAATGCTTTAAATAATTTAAATGAGACTTAATAGAAAACTTTCGATACGTGTTAGGCAATCCGGTAACGAGAGTAATGGTAATTTTTAGTACAGTAGGATTGTCTATGTCTTATGGATAGTATTTTTTTACAATTAGCAGTTGCTCTATCATTGTCATCTCTTTTTGGTTTTGTAGTATTGCGTCTTAAGTTGCCACTTGTAGTGGCGTATCTTTTAGCAGGTGTTGCGATTTCTCTGGTTAGCTTAATCGATCCTCATCACAGTGCAGTTTTTGAGATTTTGCCCGAAATCGGAATTGCTTTTGTTTTATTTTTAATCGGGATGGAGCTTGATCTTCGGGAAATTAAATCATTAGGTGTACCGATTATTATTTCGGCATTAGGGCAAATTATCATTTCAACATTTGCCGGTTTTACTTTGGCCGGTGCTTTAGGGTTTGGGTTTACAGAAAGTATTTATTTAGGACTCGGATTGGCATTTTCTTCAACAGTTGTGGTTGTTAAAATGCTAATAGAAAAGCGTGATTTAGCCTCACTTTATGGTAAATTATCAATCGGAATTTTACTGATCGAAGATTTGGTGGCTATTGCAGTTTTGATGGTAATTTCTGTGGGAGGATCTGCTTTTGGTTTAGGATTTCAGGAGAGCCTGCCGTTAATTACTTTAATCATCAAAGCCATCGGACTTTTTGTTTTAACTTTTCTTCTGGCCAGATTTGTTCTGGAGAAAGTTTTTGACAGCGTCGCAAAATCAGTCGAACTTTTATTTTTAACAGCAATCACCTGGTGCTTTGCTTTTACTTCACTGGCATTACTTTTAGGATTTTCTGTTGTCATAGGATCTTTTTTAGCAGGAGTTGCGCTGGCCAGTTCGCCATACCACTTACAAATTCAGGGCAAAATTAAACCGCTAAGAGACTTCTTTTTGGTTCTTTTCTTTGTTTATCTTGGATTACAAACAAAAGTTAGTGATTTTGTTTTTGCATGGCCGGCAATTTTACTGTTTACGCTTTTTGCTTTAGTTTTAAAGCCGGTAGTTTATCTATTATTACTCGGGATTTTTGGATTCAGAAAACACACGCTTTTTCAGACGAGTTTAAATTTGTCCCAAATTTCAGAATTTTCTCTGGTTGTTTTACTGGTTGGGGTAAAGGAAGGATTTGCCTCGCCACTGGCACTATCAGTTATGGCAGCAGTTGCTGTTTTATCAATTCTTTGCTCCTCAATCACAATTGCTTATTCAAAAAATCTTTATAAAATGGTTAGCCCATTACTCTCATTTTTTGAGCGAAAAGATTCTTCACATTTTATGGAGGCTAAAATTGAACAAAAATTTGAAGATCATGTTGTTATTATTGGAGCTCACAGATTAGGGAATCCGGTAGTGGAATTTTTAACAAAAGAAAAAATTCCTTTTATGGTGATGGATTTTAACCCCCATATAGTTGAGGCATTAAGCAAAAAAGGTGTGTATGTAATTTATGGTGATTTAGGAGATCCGGAAATTTTGGATAGTCTCCAGCTGGAAAATGCAAAACTTATAATCTCAACAACAAGGGATATGTCAGATAATGAGCTGCTTCTTGAAGAGTGCAAGAGAAGAAAAATCAGGGCAAAGATTGTAGCCAGAGCATTAGATAAGGATCATGCTAAAGCGCTAAAGGATCTTGGAGCAGACTACGTAATTTTACCTGAGCAGGTTTCAGGCGACTTTCTGGTTAATCAGTTAAAAGTTCACTGGCCGGATGTTCGCTTTTCAGGCATGAACTAGGCTTTGCAAAAGTTGACAAAACCCTCCGTGAAAAATATGATATACAGATGGCAGGAGATTTTTTTAAGGGAGAGAAAAAGAAAAAAAAGAAGGGTAATAGCGGGCAATTCATCAGCTCAGCTCCTGTTTTTACAGCTCCCGAAGTAGCCATTAAAGGCAAAAACAAATACTAGACGATTCAAAAGAGCAAACTTAGAGCAGCAGACAAGACGGAAGAAGGGTGTGAGTTTTTTGTGTGGAAAAACGATCAAAAAGAGAGGCAGACTAAGTCAAATCTGAAGCTGGCTCTGACAGCTTTATTTATACTTGGAATGCTTCTTTTAGTGGGAAAAGCATTTCAGATTTATTCCGAATTTCAGAAGCCATTTTACGCACTTAATACAAAGCAGCGTGAGTATTCCTGGGATGGGCAAACTGTTATTAATCTCATTGTCGGAAAATTCCAAAAAGATAATGAAGGCAATAATCTAAAAGACTTAAATTTTGTCAGTTTAAATCCTCAAGAGGGAACAGTAACAATAATTAAGCTTTCCGATGAAATACAACTCGAGGTTCCAAAAAATTTCGGCGAATGGAAACTTGCCAGTGTTTATAAACTCGGTGAACAAAACAATCCGGCAATGGGGGAGGATCTGCTAAAAATGTCAGTTTCAAAGCTAATGGCTTTACCGGTTGATGGGGTTATTGAAATAAACTCAGAAGATCCTTTAAGTGTTGAAGATCAAATTAAATCATGGAAGTCTAATTTCTTTTCCGGTTTTCAATTTTTAACTTCAATCAGAACAGATTTAAGTTTAAAAGAGAGTATGGATTTTGTTACTAAGTCTTCGAAAATACGATCTGACAAAATTACCTCTTTGGATTTATTTAGGTCAACAATAACTCAAAGTAAGTTATTACCCGATTCAAGTCGGGTTTTGGGTGTTGATGGTGTAAAGCTTGATTCGTTTATCAAAGAAAATCTGGCTGATCCGGCGATTTCTAACGAAGATATGACAGTGGCTATTTATAACGGAACAGATCATCCGGGACTGACAGCTGAAGCTGCGAGACTTGTTAATAATTTAGGAGCAAGAGTTACAATAATTAGCAATACCAATGAGAAATTTGTAAAAAGTGGAATATATATAAATCCAAATGAATCAGCAAATGCAAAATCAACCCAAACGTACAAAAGACTGGCTGAAATTTTTGCAGTAAATTGTATTAAAGAAGAGTGTAAAACTGCGGATTCTGAGGTTTTGAGCTCGCGTTCTGCAATAATTATTGTTTTAGGAGAAGAATATTATAACTACTGGTCTTCAAGATGACCTTAGTCTCTCTCCGGAAAAACACTAAAAAACTGATTTGTGCTTAATTTTACGATATACTACTCATAAGTATTCATGATTTGGATAATTTTGTTTTTTATTATAATTTTAGTCTCGGCAGTTTTGGCCTTCCGGTCAATGAAAGATTATGAAGAATTTCCTGACAGTGTAGGCTTAAACAGCCTTTTCTATATCGGAAATCCTTCTGCGTTTTCTGAAGGCTTGTTAGATAGACTTCACGGTGTTTTTTCCGAAAAAAAGCAGTTTTTTTCTTTGGAAAAACTCAATAAGGGTAGTGAGGCTGCGCTCGCAATTTTTGGTCCTGCTGAAATGGAAGATCTCTTTCCGGAATTAAAACTTGTTGAGATAGAGGATTACTTAGGAGAAGCGGGGAGTGAGCTTTTAGCTGTCAGCAAAGCAGTTACGGTAAATCAGTCTTTAACATGGCTCATTGATCCAAAATCGTCATTTAAAAATCCGGAACATGATTTAAAAATTGAGATCAAAGAAAATCAAAAATTATTTTTGCAGGCAGTTTGTGTACCGGAAATAAATGCAAAAACTGGTTTTCAATGCACTTTAAGACTTATGGCAGTCGACCCTAATCCCGTTGATCGGCTAGGTCTGGCTAAGAAAGCTGCAGAAATTTTTGAACAATCCTTTGGACTTAAAAAATTAGTTGATAGTTATCCGGAACAGAAAAAGTTTTCTTCATACCAGCAAAGAAGTCTAATACCAAAGGAAGTTTCACCTTTTCAGCTAAATACAAAAGATCTTGCGGAGTTGTTTTTAATTAGTTAAATCACCGGTTTCTGAGCCTGAATCTTCACTATCGTCGCCACCACCGCGTTCTCCCATAAGGGAAATATTTTCAGAAGAAAATGCTACGATTCTACTTTCATCAAGGAAAGATGCCTGATTTTTAAATTTCTTGGATCTGTATGTTTCTCTGATCAAAACTGTAAGTCCGTTGGAGCGGATTGATTTAATAATTGAAACATATTTATTACCTCCATTTAAAAGTCGCAAAAGATGAAAAGCGCTGTCGTCAGGAAATGCTCCCAGGTAAGTGTTTGATGAATCAGTTACCGAAACTCCGCGTTTTTTGGGAACTAAATTAACAACAGTACCAGGGGAGAGTTTTAATAATTTTTGTGGTTCAGCAACTTTGACTAAACTAACAAGTGCAGTGACTCCTGGTTCCTCCAAAAACATAGCAGGAGAGAGACT
>JAKFWZ010000005.1 GCA_021731695.1 Candidatus Daviesbacteria bacterium
TAAATTTAGAAACTAATTCATGTTCAAGCAGGTAAACTGAAAGAAGAAAAATTAAAATGCCCAAAGCCACGCGGATTGTTTCGCCCTGCTGTAAAAATACCACAAACCGCAAATAATCAAACCACATTTTCGACTTGGTGGACAATGAAAGTTTTTGCATTAACTTAATTATATGGTTTTTTGATTAAAAAAGATCTCTTGACAGTAAATAAAATTTAAGTCATATTAGATATATGCCCAAGAAGACAGCTGCCAAAAAAGAAAAAGGACTCGCATTTCCTCACTTTAAACATCACTTAATCCCTTCAGCAGCCGGTGGAATCGCAGCATATGCATTAACAGGAGCAGTACTTTTAGGACTCGGAGTTTTTGCTTCAGTTTGGGTAGCTAACATGATTAATCACAAACTTCACAAAAAAGCTTAAATCTTTTCTGACTTCTGGTTAAATTAATTTCGTGGAAGATATTTGTGTTCATTTAAAAAAAACTGGTTTAAAAACAAAACCTAAAACTCCTGGGATTGTGAGAAATGCCTGAAGCTAGGTGATTAGTGGTTTCATCTAAGGCTTTGTTTAACTTGCGTATATGTCGGATGTTGTGATCAATCAGTCAATGAGGCAAAGCCTCCGTCTGACTCCGTTAACATGCAACAAAGCATTAACCCCACACGAGCATCCGGTGATTAAATCTTTGCAACCAAGTGAAAACTGGATTTATTGCGAAGCAGGAGAAACCGCGGACTTTAGTCCGAGGGGGCTCATTACTATATAGATGACGAAACTGTGGGTTAATTGAACAGTTTTGCATTTTGTAAATCAATTGCTTAATATTAATTAAATCCTATGTTTGCAAAACTTTTATCTGTCCTGATAGTTTTGTCGGTTATATACCCACCTGTTACGACTTTTGCCGCCACACTTCAAACCACCTCGGTAATTGATACTTATATTAACCAGTCAGTGCCTGATGCTTCATACAGCAACAGCAATTCGCTTTGGGTTAGTAATAACGCAATCAATAAGCAGGAAAGAATACTTTTAAAATTTGATATTTCATCAATCCCTGCAAATTCAACGATAAATTCCTCAAAAGTTGAGCTTTGGCAGGAAGGTGGCGATGGGGCTTCGCCTGCTCAAATTGATATAGCCAGAATTACTTCAAATTGGGACGGCGGAGTAACCTGGAATACCAAGCCTGCAATCGCCGTACCGGACTCGTTGATATTTGGGGATAAGGGATTAGGAAAGAGAATGTGGCATATGGATGAAATCGTGGAATCCTGGGTCGGGGGAAGCACTAATTACGGGGTTGAAATTTTGTATTCCGATAATGCGCCCCGTGTGATGATGAATCGCTCGTATACAGGCACAGCTAATGACGTCGCCCGCAGACCTGCTTTATATGTTGATTACACACCACCAGCTCTTGATCCAATTATTCTCGGCAATTTAGATTTTAATCCGGTTATTCCGAATATCAATCCGGGGAATTTGCCGCAGGCAGATCTGAAAATCACTGAAATAAAAGTTGAAAACTTAAGTTCAACAGGCACAACAATAAAGTGGAAAACAAATAAAAACGCATCAACCTGGATTTTTTATGGAAATGCAACCGATGGTTCTGACAGATTTGATTTGCAATCCGGAAAAGACGAGTTGGCTGCAAACCATCAAATCAATCTGGCAAATCTAACACCCGGAGTTAAATATAGCTTTAAGGTGATGTCAAAAACTGCGGATAACAAACAAAAATTCGGAGAAATTTCATATTTTACAACTAATGCGAGTCTCGCTTCTGTTGCTCCTTCACCATCAGCCAAGCCTTCTTCAAGCTCAAATCCTTTGACGGGAATTCAGGATAAGATTGAAAACAAAGTTGCCGACTATGCGATTTCAGAATCACTCGATGAAGAAAACGTTGCGTCTGTGGCTTCAGACAGCGGGTCAGTGATGAACGACATCGCTTTAGAAAGTAAAACAAAAAATCCGCTTATTTTAATAGCCGGGCAAATGGGAATTAATAAACTGGCCGGAATTCTTTTAATAATTTTAGCTTTTATGTGTTTGATTGGAGCCTTTATTCTTTACAAAATCAGCTGGAAAGTTCATCATCATATTAGAAAGCATCTGGATGGAGTGGCTGTAAAATCTAAAAAGAAAAAATGAAAATACTAATAATAGTTTTTGTAATGTTGGGAGGTTTATTTTTAGTCGGTGGAGGCTATTTTTTGGGTTTACAAAATAGTCAAACTTCTGAGCCAACCCAAACGCCGATACCTGCTATAGTGCCGTCTCCTTCTGCTGAACCTTCTATTTTGCCCATACCTTCTCCATCCGCTGATACTAAAATCGTTTTAAAACAAATGTTTGAGGAGAAAAATTTTGATGACTTAAAACCATTTTTGGCTCCGAAAGTGAATATTATCGCCTATGGAACAGAGTGTTGCGGACAGACTGAGGATTTAGATAAAGTTGTTGATTTTGTTTCAGGATATGGCGAGAAGCAGGAGGGTTGGGTATTTGATCCCGAAGATAGTAAATATGCGGATATTGACGAAGCGTTTGATACTTTCGCAATTTCAAAAGATGGTAAAGCATTGGGATTTTTAATTAATGAAAACGGAAAAATTGAAAAAGCGGAATTTTTTGTAGATTATAGACTCGCAAGTAACTAAGCAAATGCTTTTCTTACGAATGAGACTTCGTCTCCTGCCTTCGGCAGTAAGCAAAGCTAATCAATTCCTTACATATTTTTTATTTATTTCATTTAATTTATTGCTAAGGTTAGAGAAATAAGGGGGTGAAAATAAATGACAGATCAAAAACATTCAAATAATAATGCTGCGATTGGCGCAGGAGTTGCCGGAGCCGTAATTGGAGCCGGAGCTGCAGTGGCTGCAACAGCTGTTTTATCTAAGAAAGAAAACAGAGACAAGATTCAAAATACTTTCAACGATGTGAAAGATAAAGTAATCGAAGGGGTAAATAATCTTGAAGCGCATCGAAAAGATGCTGCAGATCAGATTGAGGAAAAAATGAACGATGCAAAAGCGACTGCTAAAAGCAAAATTGCTGAAGGTAAGAAAGCAGCTAAAGCTGTGGGTGCGAATGCATAAAACTTAAAAACGAAAATTCCTTGTGCACAAGGTTTTGATTTTTCTGCTTAAAGGGTTTAACTTAGCGTTATGAGAATCTGGGATATAAGTCCGAATCTATTATGCAGAAAACATTTATTAGGAGAGCACCGTGAGCTGCATGCTCTTTACTCAATACTTTTAAACAATAAAAAAGGTTATAGAAATCATCCTGAAACTTTAAGGTGGGTAGGGAAGTTGCCGGCTTTAAAATTGCGCCACGAGGCATTAGTTCGGGAAATGCAGAACAGAGACTACAAGCATCTGACCCCTTTAGTTGACACTTCAGGATCTGAGACTCAGAATGAATTACTTCATACAGTGGAAGAACAGGAAAAAATACTGAAAAATAAAGATTGTGAATGTCCTGTAAGTATTTCTGTTGTTGACAGCTGAACAGTTTTATCTGAAACTTAGTTAATGCCCAAAAGTTCTTCAGCAAGATCTCAGACGACTCTTCAATTCTTTTTTCCAAGTATTGTTGCAGGTGTTTTAACCTGGCTTTTTTCTCAGAGTTTAGAATTAGGAATCCAGGTTTTTGTTGTTGTGATAGTAATCCAATACATCGCCCGCTGGGTATACAAGCGCTGAGAAAGCTGTTTAATGCCTGCGAAAAAGTCTGTTAAGTCCATAAAAACCTCAAAAAAGAAATCCAAACAATTTAATAAAAAATGGTAAGGGGGATAAGTCATCGCTTAAGGTTACGGAAGCTGAATAGTCGCTTTTCAGCAGGAGTCTTTACGATCAAGCCTTCAAATCTGAAACATCAAGAAGTCGTCGTGAATAAATGGTTAGGGTGTGGAGATGAGTTGTGACAGGAGTTGCATGGTTTTATGAAGAACTGAAGATCATAAATCAATCAAATCTTCTGATATAATTCCCCAATGAGTTTAAAAGTGAACGGAGATGCTTTCTGATGAAAGTAGGGATTTTGGACTGAATGTAGCTGTTAAGCAGAAGCAAAACCCCGGACAGAGAGAAGATCATTCTGAGCGACATCACGCACATCTTTTGCAGTTAGGGTAGCTAACGCCACAGTTTTGCCTGTTGCTGTAACAAACTCTACCTCAGCAGCCTGACCGTTGTCATAGACATTTACAACGGCTCCCATATCTCCTTTGCGAAGGTCATGTTCTTTAATATCGCGTCTTAGTATGACTGTTTCTAATTCCTTAAATTTATGCATAATTAATCACCTTTACTACAGATATTATATCGGATAGGCGGTAACAAAACTAGGTTTATAGCGACAAATCTTAAAACCACGAGCATTAGCTCGCGGATGAAGATTTTCCGAACACGTAGTGTGAGGACAAGCGACCTTAGCCGCTTGAAGCTAGAAGAAACCACGGGCGTAAGCCCGTGGTGCTTCATTTTTTCTGTTTTAGTAAACCAGACAGTTATAATTCTAACTTTTTTGCCGGATGGAGTATCAATTTCTCCTTCAATCATATAGTTAGTGCCATAAACAATTTTTCTCACACCCTTAACCTCATTTTTCCGGGCTATTTTTAACAGGGACTTTGTCAGTAAATTTAAGTTTGTTTCATTAAGCCCTAATCGGCGAAAAAATTTAGCCTTGGAACCTCCAACAGGATGGGTTTCTGAAAGCAGATAGTTTGACAATTTTTCTTTAGAAACTAAAGCCTTTTCGCTATTAGGCAGCTTCATTTATTCTATTATTCTAGCCATTCTTGTATAATCTCACAATGAGTTTAAAAGTTGGGAAGCTGAGAGCGGAAACCGACATTTTTACTCTCCTCTATTGGTAAATGGTCCACGAATTCCTTTTGAGTTGGTAATAAAATTGCCCAAACCCAGATATGGCCGGAACATAATATCGAGGGATAAATATGGGAGAATAATGAACTCAAAGCCTTCTGAAGCATAGGTATAAAAATCTGATCTTGAAAATCGTCTAATAATCGTCTATAATACGTCTAGTATTACTCAACGAAGCCCTAAGCAAAGCTTACGAGCTAAATACGTCTATATGTTCTCTCCTAAATATACGATTACTGATAATCTTCTGGCTAATATTAAGCGTATAAATAATCTCATAAGCGGCCTAAATAATAAACGATTTACTCAAGTTGTACTATTGGAACTGGAGAGAACAGCACGAGAAGTTTCTACTTATGCTTCTACGAGCATTGAAGGCAACCCGCTGCCGTTAACAGAAGTTAAAAAAATTCTTAAATCAATACCCACACATATAAGAGATAGTGAAAAAGAAGTCCTTAACTATAATCAAGCATTACAAGACCTGAACAAAAAATTAGAGACCGGTAAGATTAAATTATCTCTGGATCTAATATTACAAGTTCAAAAACAAGTTACAGAAGGTCTGCTGCCTCCTTATGAGTCGGGATTTTTAAGACAAAAACCAGTTGTTGTGAACGACCCCAGAACACGACAAGTTAAGTTTCTACCACCGGACGTAAAGGACGTAGAGTTGCTACTGAAGAGTTTAATTGAGTTTGTAAATAGCGCTCGGGACCAAATTGATCCTTTGATTTTAGCCGGAATATTTCATAAACAAATGGTCTTGATTCATCCATTTACAGATGGGAATGGCAGAACTACAAGGCTTGCTACAAAAGTTTTACTGGCTGAAATGGGGCTAAATACCTTTAATTTATTCAGCTTTGAGAATTATTACAATCAAAATGTCACAAAGTATTTCGAAAAAGTGGGTGAATCTGGAAATTATTATGACTTAGTCTCATATGGAATAGATTTTACTGCGTGGCTTGAGTACTTTACTGAGGGAATAATTGATGAATTATTAAGAGTGCAAAAACTACTTCCTGAAGTAACAGTTTCGCCTGAGACAGGCCTTAAACCCTTTCATCTTAGAATACTGGACTTTATAAGAGAAAAAGGATTTATCACTCATAAAGATTATGCTCAAATTACAAACCGTGCAAAAGCCACCAGGGCAATAGATTTCCAAAAGTTAATAGATCTAAATCTAATTCAGAGAAAGGGGCTAGGCAGGGCAACTTACTATGTTTTAAAGAAAAATGAGTAAGCAGAGCTTGCGACTTCGTCTAAAAATGACCAGAAAATTAAAGGATCTTAATTCTCGAGAGTTTACTGAAATACTCCTTACGTTTATGGTAGGGAATACTGTAAGAGCATTTATTGCGGAAGCACGGGAGGAAGATGAAAAGCAGATAGAGGAGCAGCTGAACTACATAATTAATTTGACTGAAGAACTGGGGCACAATGACCTCATAGAAGAGTTTGAAGGGGTGAAGCTACCGACAAGCGCTTTATGTTTAGAGGAAGAAAAGATAAGGGAAGAGTATGATGATCAGGAGTTTTGGGAAAATTTAGAAGTCAGGCTAGGGCAAAGAGATTTTTACAAAAGTTTAACTACTTCTGAAAGAAAAAAGGTAAATAAAAACTTATGGCTTCCTGAAAAAGTACATTCATACTATGAAAAATACAGAAAAGAGTTTGAAAAAAATGGTATAGAGAGATTAAGAATAATTGATAAGGAGATTGTAAAGTAATTTATGAAATGTGGAATAGTTGGGTTACCGAATGTTGGAAAATCTACTTTATTTAACGCTCTCTTAAAAAAGAGAGTGGCTCTTTCTGCAAATTATCCTTTCGCGACGATTGAACCAAACACGGGAATTGTGGCGGTTCCTGATGAACGACTACTGAAGTTAGCCGAACTAACGAAGAACGAAGAACGAATGAACGAATTGCCTCCTATCATTCCCGCAGTTGTTGAATTTGTTGATATTGCCGGTTTAGTAAAAGGTGCATCAACTGGCGCAGGGCTTGGTAACCAATTCCTGAGTCATATCCGCGAAGTCGATGCGATTGTTCATGTTTTAAGAGATTTTGAAGATTCTAATATTGTTAGAGAAGGCTCAGTTGATGCGAGTTCTGATAAAGAAACAATTGAAACAGAACTGGCTTTAGCAGATTTACAGGTTATAGAAAAATTAGTTACGGGACAGGAAAAAAATATGCGAGGCTCGAAAGATGCGCTTGAAGCGCAGAAACTGGAAATTCTGAACGCTATTAAAAAGGAATTAGAAGAGGGGAGAATGATTGGAAAATATAATGTCGGAGATGAGCGGCTTAAAGAATGGTTTGTGACTTTACCGCTTTTGACTTTAAAACCGGTGCTTTATGTTTTAAATGTGGCTGAAGGATCATATGCACATAAATTGGAGCATGAAACTGTTAACGAAAATGAGATTATAATCAGTGCAAAAATTGAGGAAGATTTATCTGATTTAGACGACGGCGAGAGAGCAGAATATTTAAAAGAGTTAGGAATTGGAGAACCGGGACTTAACCGATTAATCAAAAAAGCCTATTATCTTTTGGGACTTATTTCTTTTTTGACCGCGGGTAAAAAAGAAGTAAAAGCCTGGACTATTAAAAACGGTTGGAAAGCTCCCCAAGCTTCCGGTGCAATTCATACGGATTTTGAGAAAAAATTTATTAGAGCTCAGGTCGTGAGTTACGAAGATTTAATCGAAATGGGGTCTATGGCAAATGCAAAAGCGAAAGGACTCGTTCGCACTGAAGGAAAAGAGTATGTGATGAAAGACGGAGATGTGGTTGAGTTTTTAATCGGTAGCTAGTCCAGGATATTCTTCAACTTGGATTCAATGCCTGACTGTTCGTATTGTTCTCTTAGCTGAGCCTCTTCGTCGGCGGTATCATCACTATATGTTATATATCTGAAGCCGGGGATATTTGCCAATCGAATTGTTGCGACTAGTTCATCAGCTAATTCTGCGTCATCCCTGGTTATTTCATCCGTTGGCGCCAATTTGCCTAAATCTATAAACAGCTTTTTATTTTTATCGGATTTTGTAAAAAAAGCCGTTGCTTGTGGTAGAGGAGGTAGGGGGATTTTTTGAGATTGAGCAAAATCCCAACGTCTTTTAGCTTCAGATAAAATAAGATTCTTTCTTTCGAGTGCAAATTCAGTGGCATTTGGAGGAAATCCACATAAGAGCCCAAGCGTATGGGCGTAGCTGGCTTTGGAGGCGGCCTCGAAACTTAAATGAAAAAGATATTCCCCGAAAGTAGAATTTTCAGGATTGTGACTATATTGTTGCCCACTAAATGATCTGGGTGGAGGATTTTCTTCCAAAACCTCTCGAGTACCAACCGCATCCCATAAAAGATTTCCTGTTAGATTCATTCTAACATTTACATCGGGTATATCTGATTGAATGAGGGATAAGTAGAATATACCTTGCTCTTTGTATGCATTAAATACCGATTTCAACATCACAGCCGCTGGTTTCAATCCCAGGTAAACTAGTAATGCATCCTGGTGGAGACGCTGCGTCTCCCCGTTATGAAGCGATTTAATTCTCTCCCGGGAAAGGCCTGTATTAAAAGCCGTCTCTATGCCGTTGACGATTAAGTCGCCTCTTTCGCTTAATGTTTGTTCAGATATCTCTATCATAAAATTGAATATTAATTATATCTTATAGTTTTTAAAAAGTAAATTTGAGTTTACTTATAAATATGATAGAGTCTTATTGAAATGTTAAAAAGCGGGGATTTTAAAATTTTAATTTTCCCGTCAATTCTTTTTCTTTTAGTTTTACTTTTTACAATTTTTAAAATCCATGGTTCTTCGATCGGGGTTTATAATCAAATTTTTGACGGTGCGGATTTTAAAGATCCCGATTTAATCGCCGGTAAACTAAGACCAATTCGAAGTGATGAGTGGGCAGTACAAACGCCTTTTGCAATTTCGCAGTCTCAAAATAATTTCTCACCAGAAAATAAATTTACTAATGATCAAAAAGTGTATTTTTTTACCGATATTCCTAATAGAGATTTATCAACAATATTTAAGCCCTACAATTTTTCATTTTTAGTAATGCCTTTGGAAAACGCCTTTGCTTTTAAATGGTTTATCAGAGGATTTTTGCTTATTTTAGCTTCATACTTATTGCTTCAAAAATTATATAAAAATTATTTCCTATCCGTTACGGGTTCTTTGATAATTTTTTTTTCACCGTTTATTCAATGGTGGTATTCGGTATCGGCAGTCGAAACCGTTTCATACGGGCTTTTTATACTTTATTTTTTTCTTCAGGTTTTAGAATTTAAAACAAAAAAAAGCCTTTTAGTTAATTCAGTATTTTTAATTTATTTTCTTTTATGTTTTTTGTTTATTCTTTACCCGCCGTTTCAAATTTCAGTTGGCCTTTTTATTTTATTTCTTACTATTGGACTAATAAAAAAAACACCACAAATTCTAAAGAAAGATAGGCTAAAAGAAATAACAATTCCATTTTTGCTAATTGGAATTTTTTTAATATTGACCTGTTCTTATTTTATTTCTGTAAATACGCAAACCTTAAACTTAATTAGAAACACAGAATACCCCGGACAGAGACAAATATTTTGGGCTGATATTCCGCTGCATGATTTTTTTGCAGGATTTTTTAATTACAAACTTTTAGAGAATGGAAACATTAAAGATGGAAACTTAGTAAATGGCTCAGAACTCGCCTCATTTATAATGCTTTTTCCTTTCCTTATACTTTTCATTTTTTTAAGCCGCACAAAACGGGATCCGGTTATCAATTCACTGATTATTTTCTTTTCAATTTGCTCCTTTTGGGTTCTTTTGCAAACTCAAATTTTTGTATCTATTTTTGCTACATTAGGAATTCCTAATGTAGGTTGGTTTTTAAAAGGAACAATTGATTTTATCTATTCACTTTTCTTAATAAATTTGGTTCCTCAAAAAAGATTAATTTTAGGGATAGGGCTGGCAAATCTTTTTCTAGTTTTCAATTTTCTGTATAGGGACAATGAGAAGTATAAAATTAAGTTGCGGGCGATTCCGATTGCTATTTTAGGATTTGCAGTTTTTGCATATACGGGATTTTCAACAGTGAAAAACGATTCGAGATTTTTTATTAGTAATACTGAACTTATCTCAGGGGCTCTTTTAGTTTACTTTTTATTATTACTTTTATTTTTCAGATTTAAAAAAACTTTTCTGATATTTCTTTTAACTGTTTTGATTTTTTCTTCAGCAACAGTTAACCCTTTATATAGAGGACTTAAAGTTGTAACTGAATCAAAACTTTCTCAATCGCTGCTCTCGTACAAATTAAATTATCCTGATAAAAAATTTATAAATTATGACAATTGGCTTTTAAGTAATTATTTGGCTGCAAATGGAATCAGCGTTTTATTCGGAACGCATTTTTACCCGCAGTTTGAAATATGGAAAGAATTTGACCCCTTAGAAAAGTATAAAAAAATTTATAACAGGTACGCGCATGTCGAGGTTAAAGAAACTGATGAAAAATCACCGGATATTTTTCTATCACAGGCAGATTTGATAAAAATAAGAATAGATCCCTGTGACAGACGGCTGGATAAATTTAATGTGGGATATGTAATTTTTGAAAAACCTGTTTATTATTCCTGTTTAGAACTTGATAAGAAAGTTAATTTTACAGGAAAGAGTATTTATATTTATGAAAGAGTTGAATGAAGGGTTTGCATAATGCTTGTATTTAAGCTCAATTCTTAGTACAATTCCCAAGACGCAAATTTGAGTTGGAGTTTGCAAAATGAAAATATGAATAAATATCAATTAACAATATTAATAAATGAAAAGGTTTCTGAAGCTGACCGCAAAGAAACTTTTGATGCAGTCAAAAAAAGTTTTTCAAATTTAATAAAAGAAGATCTTTGGGGAGTTCGCTCTTTAGCATATGATATTAAACATGCAAACAAGGCATTTTATGCCTACTTTGAATTTGAAGCAGAACCTGAGGCAGTTATCACTCTTGACAAAAATATCAGATTAAATGAGGATATTATCAGGTATTTGCTGATTAGAGTTGAAAATAAAAAGATAAGAAAAACTTTTAAAAAGGAAACACCAGCAGAGAAAAAAGAAGCGGAAAAGGTTGAGTCTAAAGCTGAAGTTAGCAAAGCTCCTGCTGAAGCAGTTGAAAAAGCTGAGGCTGAAGCTGAGGTGAACGAAGCTCCTGCCGAAGCAGTAAAAGAAAAGAAACCAAAAGCAATGAAGGTAGGGAAAGTAAATAAACCAATAAACAAATAACCCAATGAGAAGGTCTCGCGCTTCGCGCTAAACCAATTCCCAATAATTTTCATTGGGCATTTGTATATTTGGCATTGGGTTATTGGCTTTAGACGAAGTCGCAAGCTTCGCTTATTTATATTAATATGGCAAGCAGATCCTGGAACAGAATAGAACTAATAGGTAATTTAACCCGTGACCCGGAAATGCGTTATACCCCGAGTGGAGCTGCAGTAGTTACATTCTCAATTGCGACCAACCGTACATTTGTTTCTGATGGAGAGAAAAAAGAAGAAGCTGATTTTCATCGCTGCGTTGCATGGAATAAACTTGCTGAACTTTGCAATCAATTACTTAAAAAAGGAAACAGAGTATTCGTTTCCGGAAGACTTCAAAATCGAAATTGGGAAACTCCTGAGGGTCAAACAAGATATATCACTGAAATAGTAATCGAGGATATGATTTTGCTCACAAGCAAAAGTAGCGGAGAATTCGGTGGAGGAGATTTTAATGCTTCTGAAGCTCCTGCAGATGTTCCAGCCAGAAGCGCGGATGAAATGCCGGAAAAAAGTTATAAGGCAAGCTTGCGACCTGACGATCTAAAGAAACAAGACACAAGTAACAAAAAAGAAGTTGTAGAATCCCCAAAAGAAGAAACAAAAAAACCGGAAAAAGAAGAAGTTGAAAATTTAGATGATCTACCCTTCTGATCGTTAGGAGGTATAAGGTTATGAAGCTAGTATGGAGGATGGGTTAAGACGAAAGGTATGAATCTTCTCCCATTTATCCTTAAACCTTACCAGCCTCTTCACCCTTTACCTTTACCCCATTTTGGTTTATAATTCCTACCTATGGCAGATGCACCTAAAAGAGATTTAGTAGCTAAGAAAAAAACCTGTTTCTTTTGCGACAACGCAAAGGAGCCTTCTTTCGTGGATTCGCAATCTTTGCGCCGTTTTATGTCAGACCGTTCAAGAATAAATCCTAAACAAAGATCAGGCGTTTGCAGCCCTCACCAAAGAACTCTTACAACTCATATCAAATACGCACGTCATTTGGCGATGCTACCGTTCATAACAAAAGTCTGATATCAGGTAATTTAAATCTCTCGTTATATCCAGACCTAGATCCTTCGTCGGCTAACGCCTCCTCAGGATGACACTTCGCTGTTTTAGATTTTACAGCTCGTGTCAATTTTTGTAAGGTTGTCTGTTCACTTTATACTTTATACTCCATACCCTATACTACTATCATGCCCCACCTTACTGGTGTTTTTGAAGAATTTCCCGATTTAGATCGTATCTCATCGAATGATTTAAAAGTATGGATTAGAGAAAAAATCGAAGAACATTCTCTGGTTAATCTTTTAGGAAATCGAATTTTATACCCTCAAACAGTAGCTTCGAGTCGTATGGAGCTTGAAGTCGATTTTGCCATTTTACGGGAAGGTTTAAAGCAACGGCCGACTTTAGTTTATGAACCCCAAACATCAAAAATATTTATTCCTGAAACTTTTATTCAGCGTTTTCCTACTCTCCAAAGATTGGCAGGGATAATTATTGAAGCAATTAGTCCAAAAGGGGTAATTCAGATTTATATTAAAGGTGAATCGAGCGTAAAATTGGTAGGTACTTTAATCAGTCCTCCTGATGATAAAAAACTTGATGCAAAAGAATCGAAGGTAAAGGTAGTTGTAGATGGCGTTGAGGGGTTTTTAAATTTAAATTCCCTTTCAATTTCATCAGTAATTTCTCCGTTAATCAAAATTAAACTGGGTGTTGTTGATTACAGTGTTTCAGGAGGGGAGTTAGGGGTAATTATTGATCTTCGGGTTATGAGAAAATAAAGAATGCTATACGCGAATCAAAGATTAAGAGTCAGGCAGGGAGCATGCAAACTAGTAAAAAGAAGCCTTAAGGGTCCGGGTGTTATTTTAGCGCGTAAGAATACAGAAATCGCACCGCATGATGTTTTAGGAAAATATAAATTAACAGGTGGATTTACAAAATTAAACTTGGCGCGCGAAATGAATATTCCTCCGCTCGAGGTTAATAAATATATCAAAAAAGCGATAGGACAAACGGTTTATAAGGGGGAGCTTTTAGCTTTTAAAAAAAATCTCTTTGGCAGTACCCAGATTATTGCACCAACTGATGCGATCTTCGAAAATGTTGATCGGGAAACAGGTGAAATCACTTTAAAAATGATTCCCAAAGAAGTGGCTTTAACTTCAGGAGTTTTTGGTGTAGTTGAGTCAGTTGATGCAAATAGGGGTGAAGTAACTATAAAATGTCTGACAACAGAGCTTTATGGGATTTTTGGTACAGGCTCTGAGCGTGAAGGGTTTTTAAATATAATTGCCGGATCCGGCGATTTAGTTAATGCTTCAAAAATAAATTTATCGAATAAAGGTCAGATTCTGGTTGCCGGATCGCTTGTTATGCAGGAAACAATCAAAAAAGCGCTAACGTGTAACGTAAGTGGAATTATTTGCGGAGGATTAAATATGGACGATTATTTATCAATGGCGACGAGTTTGGTCCCGAGCAAAAGAGTCGGAACAGAAATTGGTATATCACTCGTGGCATCTGAAGGCTTTGGTCTCATACCTATTGGTGATGATTTTCAGGAAATTTTAGCTGGTCACAATGAAAAGTTTGCGATGATTAGTGGAAATCTCGGAAGGGTTTTATTGCCAAGTAGCGACCCTGATAGTATACTTTCCTGCAGGAAGGTTAGTCTTCCTGAAAGACAGGCACAGGGTGTAAAACCTGAGCTTCTGGTTTCGGAGCTAAAGAACGGAGTTAAGGTAAGGTTGATCTGGCCACCTTTTATGGGTACACAAGGTAAGGTTTCGGATATTGATAAAACCCCAACAACACTCGAGTCGGGAATCTCAACATATTTAGTTACTGTGGAGACGAAGAGCCGCAAAATTAAAGTTCCTTATGGAAATATTGAGATAATTATTTAGTTTATAGCGACAAATCTTAAAACCACGAGCATTAGCTCGCGGATGAAGATTTTCCGAACACGTAGTGTGAGGACAAGCGACCTTAGCCGCTTGAAGCTAGAAGAAACTACGGGCGTAAGCCCGTGGAGCTTCATAGACAGTGGATGATGACAGTGGATGATAGAAAATTAGCAGCTCGCGCTTTCGCGCTGGAAGATAGTAGTAGAAAATAGAATGTTGAAAATGGAATTCAATCTTCAATCTTCAAAATACCATCTTCTATCATCTATAATCTATAGTCGGTCTAAAATTATGAACTTTATAAAAAAAATTAACGGAATAACTTTTCTAGTAGCCCTTGTTACATTTATTATAGGTATTCAGCTTGGTCAGCATGATTTCAGGCTAAAAATTGAAGAAGGTAGGCCTGCTGTCAATTTTATTAATCAAAACGTTCCAGGAAACAAAAATGTAGATTTTAAGTTGTTCTGGCAGGTTTGGGATCAGGTTTCAAATGAATACGTAGATAAAAAAGCTGTTGATCCACAAAAAATGTTTTATGGTGCTATTTCCGGAATGGTGGCCTCATTAGGCGATCCTTATACAGTTTTTCTTCCGCCGGAGGAACAAAAATCCACACAAGAAGAAATTAACGGAGCTTTCGAGGGAGTTGGTATTCAGCTTGGATACGATAAAGAAAAACGACTGGCTGTAATGGCACCGCTAAAAGATACGCCTGCGGATAAAGCCGGAATTCTAGCTGGTGATTTGATCGTAAAAATAGGCGATAAAGATGCGGTGAATTTAACTTTACCTGAAGCTGTGAATTTGATCCGCGGCAAAAAAGGTACGAACATTGCTCTTGAGATTTATCACGAAGGCGATGCAAAAACCAGAAAAGTCGATTTAACCCGCGATACGATTGTTGTTAAAAGCGTTGAATTTGAGGAAAAGGTAACACCAAAAGGGAAAAAAGTTGCTTTAATAAAACTCACCAGATTTGGTGAAAGAACTGATGACGAATGGAAAGATGCTGTTTCAAATACATTAGCCAGTGGACCTGATGCCATAATTTTAGATTTGCGAAATAATCCCGGCGGGCTTCTAAACGGGGCCGTTTTTATCGGCTCGGAATTTATAAAAAGTGGTGATATCGTTTTACAGGAAAATTCAAAAGGAGAGCGATTACCATATAAAGTTAATCGTCAGGGAAAACTTTTGGATTTGCCGATGGTTGTTTTAATTAATAAAGGTTCGGCTTCTGCGTCTGAAATTGTTGCAGGGGCGATTCAGGATTATAAAAGGGGTAAATTAATAGGAGAAACTTCTTTCGGTAAAGGAACGATTCAGGAATCTCAGGAACTGCCGGAAAAAACCGGAATACATATCACAACAGCAAAATGGTTAACTCCACAGGGAAGATGGATTCATCAGTTAGGTTTAACACCTGATGTTTTAGTGGAATTAACTGACGAGCAATTAAAACAGGAAACAGAAGATCCAAATAAAGATTTCCAGCTCGAACGGGCTCTGCAGGAACTTGATAACTAGTATGGGGGTATAGGGATAAGAAGCTGGTATGGTTAGGGGGTTTGGGTTATAGTGGAATAGTGGACCGAAAAATTCCCATAAGAAGCTTCAGGGATCTTGAAGTTTATCAAAATACTTATCAGGCGATGTTAGTAGTGATGAAGCAAGTCATTCCGCTCCTTCCCTCAAGAGAAAAGTTTGATTTATCGGATCAGCTAAGCAGATCATGTAAGGCTATTCCTCGATTAATAGCCGAAGGTTATGCAAAGAGGCATCAGAAAATGGGATTTCAAAAATATATTGATGATGCAATGGCAGAATGTAACGAGACTATAGTGAGCTTAGAACAATGTAGAGATATTTATAATCTTGATGAAACTCTAATAAAAGATTTGGTTAAAAGTTATGATATTTCAGCGAGGCAGCTTTATAAGCTTAGTAGAGTTTGGACTACTTTTAAAAGACCTTTACCATAACCCTTCTTCCATACCGGCTTCCAAACCCAATACCATTCATCCATAATCTAAAACAATACGAGCCTCGTAACCGTATAACGTTAATGCTACATTTGGCTGACGCCTTTAGTCTTGTGCTAAAATATTAACCATGAACGATACTGCGAAAAGATTATTGGTCGGGATTTTAGTTGTCGGTCTTCTGGGAGTGTTGTTTTTTAGATTAGTAAACTCAGGTAAATTAACATTTAGTTTAGATCCGCTTCCAAAACTTGAAAATCCGACTCAGGAAACCAGAACGCTGGTTAAAGAGGAAAATGCTGTTATCGATACCGTTGAGCAATCATCTCCTTCAGTTGTGGCAATTGGTGTAAATGAAAGACTCGTAAATCCATTTGATCCTCAGGCGTTACCAAGAAACAGACAATCAACAATTGGAACAGGATTTGTTGCCAGTAAAAATGGCGTGATTATTACTAACCGTCATGTTGTTTCAGATCCTAATGCCGCATACACAGTTATCACCAGAGATGGTACAAAACTCGAAGTTGAAAAAATTTATAGAGATCCGACTTTAGATTTGGCTTTGATAAAAACTAAAGAAACCGGTTTGGCTCCTCTAAAAATTGGAGATTCGAGCAAGCTAAAAGTCGGGCAAACGGTAATAGCAATCGGAAATGCTTTAGGCAGATTTTCAAATACTGTAACAACAGGAGTTGTTTCCGGTTTAGGTCGTTCTATCGGAGCCGGAGATCCTTTTGGTCAGGAAGTTGAATTATTAGATGATTTAATTCAAACAGACGCGGCAATCAATCCGGGGAATTCGGGCGGACCTTTATTGAATTCTGCAGGTGAAGTAATAGGAGTAAATGTTGCAGTTTCAGAATCTGCTCAAAATATAGGTTTCGCCGTTCCGATTAATACGATCAAAATAATTATTGATGAATTTGTCGCAACCGGAAAAATATCGCGGGCTTTTCTCGGAGTTAATTATCAGGTCGTGACCCGAGACTATGCAGTCTTAAATGAAATTCCGCAGGGCGCTTATATTATGGAAGTTATTAAGGGGAGTCCTGCTGAAAAATCTGGAATTGAACCTGGAGATATTATTACAAAAATAGACGGGGAAACCGTTGGTGCACCGAACTTTATTTCCGAATTTATAAGAAGTAAAAAACCTGGAGATAAAATAAATGTTGAAGTTTGGAAAGATACAGGTGGCGTGGGGACTACAAAAACTATTGAGATAACGCTTGAAGAGGCGAATACTCAATAGATATAAGATATAGGGTTAAGAAGCCGGTATGGTTCTGGGGTAATGTAAAGAACTTTACCTTCTTCCTAACCCCTTCCTCAATACCAGCCTCTTTACCTTTGAACTCCAAACTTACTGTCCCGGATTATTTACATCCACATTAATTTTGTCGGGTACATTAATCTGCGGTGCTTGTTGTTGAGCCGGTGGATTATTGATAATCTGCGGTTGCTGCGCTCCCTGATTTACGCTTCTAAGTAGTGGTCCTCCAAAATATAAAATCATAAAAAGAAGTGCTCCTATTATTAAAGCGCCGATAAGTAAATTCATCATTGAATTTGAACTTGAATCTTCGTGAACAACATGTTCATGAACTGGTGTTACTGCTTCAGCCATTTAAATCACCTCCGATTTTGTAAATTATGCTTTAGCTTGGTGAAGATTGAATTAAATTAAAGTAAGAATAACTAAAGAGGTAACTCTACTTGACAATAAGAACTAGAGTGTCGATAATAAATATATGGATAGTAAATCTCCTGAAAATCAAACTCCAGGCAATCATGAAGCGGAAGCCGGTCAGGCAGCAGCAGGAGCGCAAACTGACAATGAGGCATATCCGTTAGCAACTCATCCTTTGCAAATAGATCCGACAATGGAAAGATTGCCTGGGCAATCGGGAAATAATAGTGCATTGGAAGTAGCGGCCTTATTTAGGCCTGCGGGAGAAAGACAAAAACTAGCAGAGACAGATCCGAAGATAGAATTGGGTGAATATAAAGCTAAAGCTGAATTGGCATCTAAGTTAATGGCAGTGTTTGGAGAGTGGTTTAACAGCAAAATTGTTCCTGGAGAGGGTAGCTTAATGGATAAGCCAACAGATTCAGCAGATACTATTAAGGCGGCCAGTCAGCCTTATATAGAACGTCAGCCCGGAGCTACAAATGAACAATTTCAATCAGGAATGGAGGATTATCTTAAGGCCGGAGGTGCTACTCCATATATAGTAAAGGAACCCGAGGGTGATTATGAAGAATTCAGAAAACAACTAGGCGAATTGGGATCAAAAGGCACGAATGATGCTGATAAGAAACCGGCTACAGTACAAGAGGCTTTGGATAAAATAAATCAAACTCCTGGAGCAGAAGCAATGTTCAGGCCAGCAGGAGGAGCACCCTCTTTAGCTAATACTCCCGATCTTTTTCCAAAACCCACTAATGATGCCGATAAAATTCAGGATTGGGTAGCTGGTAAGACTGTACCGGGACCTAACCCAGGACCAGCTGCAGGTCCAGCTCCTCTTCCTCCGACAACTCCCGGTGGTCCTGCGAAATAATTTAGAACTTAATAACAAAATATCTTTGTTTTCCTGCTAAATCATTTTTAACTTCAACTGCGGCCTTTGGAAAAAGTCTTTTAGCCTCTTCGTGTACAAAATCTGCCTGAGTGTAATCAATTTCTCCGATTAAATATTTTGGATACAAATTGTTTTGCGCAATTTGAGTGAATAACTTTCTATATATTTCAAATCCATCGATACCTCCATCTAAAGCAACTTTAGGTTCCCATTGCGTTACCATCGGATCAATGTGCATTAGTCTGGCTGTTGGAATGTAGGGGAGGTTGGTCACGATAATATCAGGCGCCTTCTGCATTCCTTCAAGTAAATCTCTTGTTTCAAAAAACAAACGATCGTCTACTTTATGAAATTTGGCATTTTTCTTTGCTACTTCTAAAGCAGCAGGGGAGATGTCTGTCGCAAGGATTCTGACTTCCGGGAGGTTTTTAGCTATGGAAATTGCAATATCTCCGGAGCCCGTTCCGATATCCATTATGGTTAGTTGGTTAGTTGGTTTATGGTTAGTTAGTACAGACGATGAATGAACCAACTTGATTATTTCATCAACTAATAGTTCTGTTTCAGGGCGGGGGATTAAAACGTCTGGCGTTAAATGGAACTTGAGTTTGTAGAATTCAGTCCAGCCCAGTTGATATTGTTTAGGTTTTTCAACTTTTAATATTTGTCCTTTTTTCATAGTATTTTCTGTCATTCAGAGCGCATGAAATGCGCGTAGGAATCCTGATTTTAAACGAGTCACGAGCTTTGCTTAATCAAGATTGCGACGCTTCGCTCGCAATGACAATATCAGGGATCCCAGATTAAGTCTGAGATGACATTTCATCAGTTTCTGACGCGGTTTGAAGAGCCTCTACAACCGGTTCCAGACTTCCTTCTAAAATTTGTTCTAAATTATGCCAGGATTTACCAATTCTGTGATCAGTTATTCTATTTTGAGGAAAATTATAGGTTCTGATTTTTTCGCTTCTGTCTCCGGCACCGACCATTAAAGATCTCGCATTATCAACTTCTGCAAATTTTTCTTTTTGTTCGGCTTCCCAAATTCTTGCCCGCAATAAATTCATCGCATTTTCTCTATTCTGAAGCTGAGATCTTTCAGTTTGACAGGTTACAACAATACCAGTTGGTTTATGAATAACTCTTACTGCTGTTGAAACTTTATTAACATTTTGACCTCCGGCGCCTCCGGATCTAAAAGATTCAAAAGAAATATCGGCAGGGTTTATAAAGACTTGCGATTCGTTAACTTCCGGTAAAACTGCAACAGTTGCTGTAGAAGTATGAATCCGTCCGCCTGATTCTGTTTTTGGTACTCTTTGAACTCTATGCACTCCTGCTTCAAAGATGAGCTTTTTGAATGCATCCTTACCCTTAATTTTAATAACGATTTGTTTAATTTGACCAATTCCACCTTCAGACCGGTCTAATTCTTCAATCTTCCAGTTTTCTTTTTCAGCAAATCTGCTATACATTCTGAGAAGATCACCGGCAAATAATCCGGCTTCATCTCCGCCGGCTGCAGACCTGATTTCCATAATTGCGATATTTGGATTTACGCCGTCTTCATCTGAATCGTCGTCATAACTGGATGTTGAAGATGATGCAGAATCATTTAATTCCTGTTTCTGCGTCTCAAGATCCATAATCTCCGCTTTAGCGAGTTCTGCCATTTCAGGATCATTTAACATTTCCCGTAATTCATTGATGCGTTGATCCAGTTCCGATATTTGTTGTGCTATGTAATCGTTTTGCATGAGTTTATTATATCGTCATTGCGAGGAGCGAAGCGACGTGGCAATCTCGATAGAAATAAGCAGAGCTTGCGATCTGCTGATCTTCAAGATCGCGACGCTGGCGCTCGCGATGACATTTTGGGGATATCTAACTTTTGAGATTTTTTCTGGCTTGCATAAGCAAGTCTTTGAGTGAAGGTTTTTCTGATTTATCGATAGCTTGTTTCGCAGCTCTGGCTTCTTTGATTTTTCTTTTTTCTTCACCTTGTATTGCAGCTTTTTCTGTGTGTTTTTTGAATTTATCGACCTGACCTAAAGTGTCAACAAATTTCTGTGTTCCGGTAAATAAAGGGTGGCATTTTGAACAGATATCAACTTTTATGTTCTCGAGAACTGAACCGGTTTCAAAAATTGCACCACAGGCACAGATCACTTTTGCAGACGTATTCCATTTAGGATGAATGTTTTGTTTCATACGGATGGTATTATAACAAAGTCAGAGCTTAAATTGCAAAATGTATAGTGAGGGGTTAAAGGGTGACGAAGCTCGTATGGTTTAGGGTCTAGAGTATTTGGTGTTTTTTGCGTCTATATCCATACCCCCTTGCGATAAGCAGAGCTTGCAAAGTCATAACCAGTATCGTTACCTTATAGCCCTTTACTAATTCCTGTGGTGCTTATGCTGAAGATGATGATGTTCTTCCTTGCCCATGGTTCCCCAATATACACCTAAAACAATAAGCAACGTCCCTATGATAAATGAGAAAGAAATTCTTTCACCGAGGAGCGGTACTGCCAGACTTGCAGCAACGGCCGGACCAATGTATTGCATCATATTAGCATGAGATACAGGAACTTTTACCAGTCCCCAAAGAAGCAAAAAGTAAGCACAAATAGAAGATAATATAACGATATAGATTAACCCGAAGATTCCGAGAATGCTGACATTTAAAGGCCACTCTGGGTTCTGTAAATAATCCATTAAAGCGGGTAGAGCAAAAGCTATAGCACCTGTTAGAAAACAAATTGCAGTTATAACAAGAGGCTTATATATTTTAAGCATTTTTTTAAGAATCATCGTGCCCGCCACAAACGAAACTGCACCGCCAAGAATTAAAAGATTACCAATTGCCTCGCGGCCTGAAAAATTACCAAGGAATAATAGGGGAATGCCGATTATTGAAATAGCGCCAATTAAACTAATAATGACACCGATAATATTTGCTGTATAAACCTTTTCTTTCAAAAATACCCAACCGCCAATAACAGAAATTATAGGTATTGAGAGTTCTAAAACCGAAGCATTAATTGCAGTAGTTCTTTGAAGGCCTGCATAAAAAAATGCTATAGCGATTGAAGATAAAAATAGTGCTCCTAAAATAAGTTGGGGAAGATGAGCGAGCTTTATCCGTTTATCTTTGGCTTCGAGATTAAAAAGAAAAGGAATAATAAAAAGGCAGGCTAGTGCGAAACGTAAAAATCCTAAAGACATCATTGGAATTTCTTCGAGGGCAATTTTTGCGAATACGTAGTTTCCTCCCCAGATAATGTGGGCAGTCAGTATTGCTAAGTAGAAAACCGGTTTTTTTAAAATCTCTGAATTCAAAATAATCTTGTTTAGGGTTATACGGTTAGGAGGCTAGTATCGAAATATTGGTAAGGAAGATGGTGAAAAGCAAAAAGACTTTACACCTATAACCCCGAACCATACCAGCTTCATTACCGCTTAACTCTTTATTCGCTGTACTAACTCATTAATCTTAACACTATCCTGTGTTCTGGCAGCTAGATTTTTTAAAATGACTTCGTCTTCAGGTTCGTTTTCCGCAAGTCCGGCAATGACTGCAAATTTTATACCTCTGCTGTCTGCATACTTAAGTTGTTTTTCCAATTTAGTATCCAGATCAAGCCATATTTCACTATTTATATTTTGACTTCTAAGTGCAGCTAAGACTTTAACGGCTTTGTCAGCTGCCTGAGGAGAATTAAAAGTGACTAAAGCCTCAGTGTTTGTAGTTAAGAAGACTTCTTCATTTTTTTCTAAAAAGGCTTCCACCGTACGGTCAAAACCAATCGCAAATCCAACAGCTGGCATTTCAATGCCGGTAAAATTTCCTATCATTTTGTCCCATCTTCCGCCACCAGCGAGTGACGAGGCATCAGGAGTTGCAGCAGGTACAACTTCAAAAATAATTCCTGTGTAGTAATCGAGTCCACGAATCAAAGTCGGATCAAATTTAATTGAATTTGCCGGATAACCCATTTCCTCATAAATTTTCATAGTTTGGGAAAGATCATTAGAGATTTGGGTTGCTTTTACTCTTGCAAATAAATCCCCTGCATCTTTTCCGCTTAAACCCTTGCTTTCAAGTTCAGCAATAACTCCTTCCTCTCCAATTTTGCCTAATTTATCAATCGCAGCTAAATGTTTTGGCTCTATATCTGAAATTAATTTCCTGTCATTAATTTTTATAACAATATCTAGTCCCAATTCTTTATAGATTGAATAAACCAATCCGAGAATCTCAGCATCAGCAAGAGGAGTAGAAACTCCAACAATATCTGCGTCGCACTGTAAAAACTCCCGATACCTGCCTTTTTGAGTGTTTTCTCCCCGAAAGGCTGACTGAATTTGATAGCGCTTAAAAGGAAACATAATCTTTTGAGCACCTCGTGGACCATATTGAGCGACCACTCTTGCTAAAGGAACAGTCTGGTCATATCTTAAAGCGACGTCATCTTCGCCCTGGGTTTTAAAACTGTACATTAGTTTATCACCCTCTTCGCCATATTTACCGGAAAGAGTTTCTTTAAATTCTAAAGTTGGAGTTTCAAGCGGATCAAAGCCGAATCTTTCAAAAACCATGATGATTTTGTCTAGGACAATCTTCCGCCTCATTGCATCAAGGGGAAGGAAATCGCGAAAACCCTTTGGTGTTGCTAACTTCATAGTAATGTGCCTTTCCTGTGAAAAGCCTGCCTGCCGGCAGGCAGGTCTCTGAATCCTTTAGGTGTTGCAAGTTTCATATTATTTCCTTCTAATCTTAACAACTTATTTGAGAGGGGGCAAGAAGAGTACGCTCTTAAATCAGTCCGGGCTATTATAGAATATTTGAATTCGGGTCGCTCTGGTTTGAGGATCAGTTGATACTGAAATTTTTGTAGGCTCAGTAGTGGGTATTATTTCAGTAGGCGGTATTGGGTTTGATAAACGCGGCTTAACACTATTCCCTGGTGCCAAAGGACGGGGAGGAGTAGGTCTTAAAGTTGGTGTAAGAGTAGGTTCAGTATTTGGATTAGGTGATGGCGCAGCACCAGCATATCCAATTTGTCCGGGTTGGCGTTTTGGCGATGGACCATCAATTCTATTACAGCCAAGTAAGGCACCGGATGTCATGAGCAATGCAGCAACGATTCGTAGTTTTTCCATAATCTCAAAGTTTAATGGCAATAACTAGTTTAGTCAAACGCAGCTGTTTAACTTGTAATTTCTCCATTTTTGGTTTAAATTTATCTGTGTGAGTGATGAGAAGAGAAGCAATTACTACGCAGTAATTTTAGCCGGAGGAAGTGGTTCAAGGCTTTGGCCTGCATCCCGAAAAGCGCACCCTAAGCACCTCCTAAAACTTTTAGGCGATAGCTCCTTGATTCAAATAACATATGATCGTGTTGCAGATTTAGTGCCTCCGGATAATATTTATGTAATTACTAATATTGCTCACAAAAAAGAAGTAGAAGATCAGCTTCCGAAAGTGCCTGCGAAAAATATAATAGGGGAGCCGGTTGCGAAAAACACGGCAATGGCAATGGGTGCGGCAGCAGCAGTTATTGACTCAAGAAATGAAAACGCTTCAATAATTTATCTGGCAGCTGATCATGTTATTAAAAACGAGGAAAGATTCAGAATGAATGCGCTGGCTGCGCTTAAAGTTGCATCCTCAGGAGACTATATTGTGGCTGTTGGAATTAAACCTGAATTTCCGCATACCGGTTTAGGTTATATAAAAATAGGAAAAGAAATTGAGGAATTATCGAAAACCGCGGGAAAAGGATTTGTTTTTAAGGGAGTTGATTTTAAAGAAAAACCAAATATGGTGACAGCTCAGTCTTTCGTTGCTTCCGGTCAATATCTCTGGAATGCGAATTTATATTGCTGGTCAACAAAGACAATTTTAAAAGCTTTAGAGGAATACTCGCCCGAAGTTTATAAAGCCTGCAAAGAAATTGCTGAAAAAGGATCAAGTGCGTTGGAAAGCGCATATGCAAAATTAGGAAATCCTAATTCAATTGATTATGAAGTTTCAGAAAAAGTTAAAAATCTGGTTGTGATTCCGGGGGATTTCGGTTGGAGTGATGTAGGGGACTGGAAAGTAGTTTATGACCTGCGTCCAAAAAATATGCATCAGATAACTTCTGATCCGGAAACAGAAGTGATAAATATAAACAGCAAGAATCTATTAATTGATGCAGGTAAGAAACTGGTAGCAGTTGTTGGAGTAGAGGATTTAATAATTATTGATACAGGCGATGCTTTGCTTATTGCTAAGAATGATGAAACGCAGGATGTAAAGAAAGTTGTAGAGAGGCTAAAAGAAGAAAAAAACGATAAATTTCTTTAGATTTGAAAATTAATTTTCTTTCTGTCATCCTGAACTTGTTTCAGGATCTTCCATGCCCATAAAACAATATAGATACTATGTTTATATAGTTACTAATTTCACAAACACAACTTTCTATATTGGTGTAACAAATGATCTGGAAAGAAGAATATATGAACATAAAGATGAATTAATTGAAAGTTTTACCAAAAGATATCATCTTGGCAAACTTGTGTATTTTGAGGAAACTGGCGATATTAATGAAGCTTTAATTAGAGAAAAACAACTCAAAAACTGGCACAGGCAGTGGAAGATTAACCTTATTAAACAAATAAACCCAAAGTTACAAGATCTATTTTACTTGGAAGATGCCGAAACAAGTTCGGCATGACAAATATACATTTTGGATGACATAGCTGAATTAGTTTTTTAGTTTTGCAGAAGGTGAAGAAGATTTTTCAACTGGTTTTACAAATCCCACAGCCGGAATAAAATAAATAAATTTCGCCTTTATTGTTCCGTCACTTGACTTTGTTCCGTGAGCCACCAAATATTGTTCAACTTTCGCATCAGATATCGAAGCTTCATTATTTCCTAATAGATATGAAGTAGTTCCCGAGACTGTTATGTTTTGAGACTGACCTGATTTATTTTTTATGGTAATTGTATTGCCCGCAGCTTTTTGCATTTGGCCCCAGACAAGTTCACCTGAGGATGTAGCATATTTTTCTAAATAAACAATCCTTTTTCCGGCGAGATTTCCTTTATCATCAAAATCTCCCAAGGCTGCGACATCATCACCTTCCTCTAAAGTTGTGATCTTAATTTTTTTATTTTTTGCACCTATTATTTCTGTAAATTCATCAAAATTAACATTTTTTACATCAGTCGGAGTCTGGATTGCCATGCTCGTATCATCTAAAGTTAAAATGCTTCCGATTATTGCTTTATTCTGAACTTTTTTATCAACAACGGCTTTAAATTCAGCAGCTTTTGAGGCAATTTCTGTTTTTAATTCATTCAGTTTTTGGAGCAGCGAACCAGAGGGTGAAGCTTCCTGCGCAAGAGCTGGATTGATGATTGATGATGAATGATTTATGAATAAAGCAAAAACAAGCATCAAAAAAATCTTTAATCTTAAATCTTTAATCTTAAATCTTTTTATCATGGCAATTTCTCCTTTGAAAAATACACAGATTTAGTTACAGTTTTAGAATTTCCTTCATTATCAAAGGCTGTAATTTCAATTAAATTCGGACCTTCTGCAAGATCAATAACTTTGGAAAACTGACCATCCTTACTAGCTTGGAGTCCGCTGTCGAATGAATTACTTGAAATAATGACTGTGTCGCCGGATCCGGTTTTGCCTGTTACTAAAACATTATCCTCATGTGCCAAAATATCATCTTCTGGTGTGCCTATTTCCAGAAATAAGGCAACAGGTTCTTTTGTAACGGGATTGTAGGAGATACCACCTGCCTGAAATTTATCCTGATACAAAATATAATAAAGTCCTGCAAAAAAGAGCAGGGCTATTAGAAGGATTGCTGTGTGGGAAATAATAAAAGTTTTTGTGGATAAAACGACATCGGAGGGCATTTTCATGTTTCAATATAATATACCGATAAGCTTAAAGTTTCCACCCCAAAAAGGGTAATATTAACGAGTTGGTACAAGATGCAATGTGATTAGCAAGTAGTAGTGGGGATTTTCGAACATTTCAGGATGTGAAAATCTGAAGCAGAATTCACTCACTACACCAGGCAACTTGTCACTGG
>JAKFWZ010000006.1 GCA_021731695.1 Candidatus Daviesbacteria bacterium
TATAAGAGGATATAAGACGGAGGAAGCAGATCCAGATAATGCTTTTGTAGATTTTAAAGGTCAGACTCAGATAACCGGAAATATAAAATATATAGCCACTGGTAATTTCGGTATGGAGCAGGTTTGCGTTCAGGATTTAGGTTCCGAATCGGAAGCTAAAATGCCTAAATTAATCAGTCAAAATTATGTAAAAGTTTATTTTTGTTTTGATGATTTGGATTATGCGAAGAAACTGCTCGTGAAAAATCCAGATCGGGAGGATCAAGGTAAAGTGACTGTCGTAATCGATGATTACAAAATACGTTGGTTTCCGATAGCTATAACTAATGAAGCTAAACTTATTTCAGTTGTAACCCCTTAATTTTCAAATATTGTTACAATACATCTATGGCTTCTAAAAGATTTAAGAAAATCTTTCTAATACGCTTCTTTATCTACTTTGCAATGATAACAGGCACAGTTATGACTCTGGCGCAATTTGGTCCGGTGCTTTCAGCAGAATTAAATTACCGGATGGATCAGCTTACAGGAAAAAAGCACAGGCTTGCGCAAACTGTTATAACTTCGGAAGGTCAAACCCAAATAGGGTCGAATGGGTCGGAGGGACCGAAGGCATCGAATGCTTCTTCTATGCCTGAAGCAAGTGTTGAAACGGGACAGGGATTCTCTGACTTAGCTGCAAATGAAGAGGCTATCAAGCCTGTATCAACTGAATTTGGTTTGGTGATAGAAAAAATTAATGCTAATGCAAAAATTGTTGCCAATGTTGATCCTGCTAACGAAAAAGAATACACCAAAGCTTTAGCTGAAGGTATTGCCCAGGCAAAAGGCACCACAAATCCGGGTGAAGATGGAAATATGTTTTTATTCTCCCACTCAACAGATGCTCCGTGGAATATTGCCCGCTATAATGCGATCTTTTATCTGTTAAGAGAGCTTGAGGCAGGTGACAGAGTGATTGTTTTCTATCAAAACAGACGCTATGACTATATAGTTTTTGACAAGACAACGGCGCCGGCTACTGATATTTCATTTCTGATCAATCGATATGATAGACCAGTTTTAACTTTGCAAACTTGTGATCCTCCAGGGACTGTTTTGAATAGATTAATCGTCAGAGCAAAGTTAGCAGGCACATAGTTTAGGGTTAAAGGGTTACGAAGCTGGTATCGTTTAGGGTCAAGGGGTCTAAGTAGTGACGCTTTACCTAACCCGACTTCCATACGAGCATCTTAACCTTTTAACTCTTTACTAAAACCTGTATACTTATTTATTGAAGTGCGGAAACATTTTGTTTATACAATATTTAGCTTAGTTGTGATTGTTGTTGTGGCTGGACTGGCCATTTTTTTGGCTAAGGGCTATAGATATCAGCCGGATACCGGAACTTTTGCAGGAACAGGCATAATCTCGGTTTCCTCAATACCTGATCAGGCTTCAGTATATTTGGACGGACACTTAACAACTGCGACTGATGATAATATCACTTCACTTCCACCAAAAACCTATAAAGTCAGAATCGTTAAAGAGGGTTATGTGCCCTGGGAAAAAGATATTGAAGTTAATCAGGGTTTAGTTTCAGAAATAAAAGCGACACTTTTCCGATCAATTCCCACAATTTATCCAATTACTTATTCAGGTGTCGATTATTCATTGCTCTCACCTGATAGTCTGAAGCTGATGTACGTTATTCCGAACGGTCTTGAAGGTGGCGCGATGGCGGAAAGAAAATCGGGTATTTGGGTTTGGGTTATGGCTAATCAAATCATGGCAAATCAGAGTGGACTTAATTTAGGAGGCGGGGAAGTGCAAAGACAATTAGTACAATCAAACGGTGTCGATTATTCAAAAGCAAAATACCGCTGGTCACCTGATTCTTCTCAAATTTATGTCGATTTGCCTGAGAGAAAGCTGCTTCTGGATATAAGCCGGTTAAATGATATACCAAGAGATATCACAGCTAATTATCAGGCTACACTTAAATCATGGGATGAGACTGAGGCTCAAAACCGCTTAACTAAGCTCGAACAAATTAAGGATTTATCGCTGCGAACTACAGCATCAGCTTCTTCGGTTTTGAAATGGTCAGCTGATGAGACCAAAGTTTTATATACAGATTCTTTGGGCAACTATAAATTGAATGATTTAAGTCTTAAGAAAAATTATGATTTACCAAAAGCCTCGAATTATCAATTTCTGCCTGACTCAAAGCATTTAGTTATGGTTGAATATGATCAGCCAAAGCTTACAGATCCTAAGATTGCCAGTGATTCAGCAGTAATGAAAGACAACTTTGCTCAAACCAGAATCTCGATTATAGAAATTGATGGTACTAACAAAGCAGAAATATATTATGGCCTTGTAAATCCAAATATTGTTGTGCCATGGCCTGATGGGTCAAGGTTGGTGGTTATTTCATCACTTCCTACTCAAACAGCTTCAGCTCCAAATTTATACGGGATTAATTTGAAGTAAATGTCTAAAAAATCCATTTATATAGGGGTTGGGGTTGTTCTATTCGTTTGGGGTTTGGTTTTTCTCTTAAGAATAGCTAGGCAAGCTCCCTTATATTATTTAGCATTTGCCAATACAGATAGCCTTCACGAAGCAATGGATTCTACTATCTATTGCACTTTTAATCCAGACCACGGATGTTGTGGATTAGCTGGGGTTAGTAGGACCTGTAAAATTTAACGTTAGACCCCCTTTGATCCATTTAATATATCTTGAGACAGGGTATTTCGTTAGTTATACTTTGTCATGCTGAACTTGTTTCAGCATCCTCCAACTTCAGTAAAAATGGCTAGCTTGGAAGATTCCGAAACAAGTTCGGAATGACACACAAATCCAATGTTCAAATTCTCTAAACGCATTGCCATTGATCTCGGAACCGCCAATAGTCTCGTATACCTCGCCGGAACGGGGATTGTTTTGAACGAGCCTTCTGTTGTTGCTGTTTCAACAATTGATAACAGGGTTTTAGCAGTAGGTAACGAGGCTAAAGAAATGCTTGGTAGAACTCCCGGAAACATAACTGCAACCCGACCATTGAGAGATGGAGTTATCGCTGATTATGTAATCACTGAGGCTATGATGCGCTATTTTATTGATAAGGTTTGTGGATCATCCAGACTTTTTAAACCTGAAGTTATGGTTTGCGTGCCTGCGGGCGTAACTTCTGTTGAGAGGCGTGCAGTGCTCGATGCGACAATGTCAGCCGGAGCCAAAACTGCTTTCTTAATTGACGAACCTTTGGCTGCGGCAATTGGTTCAAATATTCCCATTGCCAATCCTTCGGGTAATATGATTGTTGATATTGGCGGAGGAACAGTTGAGGCTGCTGTCATTTCGCTTGGTGGAGTTGTTGTTCACAACAGCGTTAGAGTAGGTGGGAATAAACTGGACGAAGCTATAACTTCGTTTGTGCGCAAGAAATATGGACTGATTATTGGAGAACATCAATCCGAAGCGATTAAAGTTGAAATAGGAAATGCACTTTTTGGTGAGAAGGATTTAAAGCAGATGGAGATTAGGGGACGGGATGGGGCAACTGGTATGCCAAGAACCATTCTAATTAACTCAAAAGAGATCAGCGAAGCCATATATGAGCCTCTGAAGAAAATAGTTTCAGCAGTGAAAGCTGTTTTAGAACAAACTCCACCGGAATTGGCTTCAGATATTATTGATAAAGGAATTGTGATGTCTGGAGGCACATCCCAACTTTATAATCTAGATAAATTAATGACTCAGGAAACAGGTGTGCCCTGTCACATAGCTGAAAACCCGCTTTTGTCTGTTGTTTTGGGAACAGGAATGGCGCTTGAGAATTTAGACCTGTATAAGAGAAGTGTTTCTAAGAGATAACACTTCTCTTGCGAGCCCTGCTCTAAAGCGCTCAGTTAGCAAACGCTAACTTCGCGCTTGCGAAATCTTCGCACGCACTGAAATCGTTGTTTCAGCACTAAGTTTATAAGTTGCTTAAGTTACTTAAGTCGCTTAAGATACTTAATATGAAGGTTTTAATTACCGGCGGGGCAGGTTTTATTGGTTCTCATATTTCAAAACAGCTTTTGGACTCAGGTCATGAAGTAATAATCTATGATGATTTTTCAACAAGCGATAAATCGTCATTCCTCAGTCGTAATTCGCAAGAATCAGAAACGAACAACGAAAAACGAAGAACGATTATAGAAGGCAATGTTAAAGACTCAAAATTACTTATAAATAGCCTTACAGGGGTTGACGCGGTAATACACATGGCCTCGTTTATTGCGGTTGAAGAATCGGTTAAAGATCCATACAAGTATATAGACAATAATGTGCTCGGGACCACTGTGTTGCTTGATTCAATGGTAAAAGCCGGAGTGAAAAAATTAGTTTTTTCCTCAAGTGCCACGGTTTATGGCGAGCCGGAGTCTTTGCCTATTTTAGAAGATGCTCCGCTTTCTGCAGCCAATCCGTATGCGGCATCGAAGATTGGAATGGAAGTCTTATGCGAAGCGTTTAACAAAACTCATGGACTGGATGTCATAATTTTGCGCTATTTTAATCCCTATGGTCCGGGAGAAAACCATAGGCCTGAAACTCATGCAATCCCAAATTTTATTAAAGCCGGGCTCGAAAAAAAGGTGGTGCCGCTCTTTTGGAAAGGTGAGCAAGTTCGGGATTTTATTTATGTTGAGGATCTAGCCTCTGCGCATGTTGCAGTTTTAAATTTGTCGGGTTATCAGGTCTTTAACGTCGGATCTGAAGCGGGAGTTAAGATAATTGATATATTAAATAAATTATCTGATATATTTGGATATAAACTGGGGGTTGAAGATTTAGGGGAAAGAGCGGGTGATGTTATGGCAAACTATGCATCGTCTAAAAAATTAAGGGAAACGACAGGTTGGGAAGCGAAAGTTTCGCTTGATGAAGGGCTTCGTAAAACGGTGGATTGGTTTAAGTTACTTAAGAGTTAACTTAAGATTCTTAGGTAACTTAGGTTTCTTAAGTAACTTAATTATTTATTTAAGACTCTTAAGATACTTAATTCTATCCGCCCTTAATTTTTCGCTAATTCCACCCTCCTTCTCAAATTTAGCAATTGAAGCTTTTATCTGTTTATCCAACAAAAATGTAACTATGTGACAAAGAGTCAGAAGGAAATTTGCATCATCTTGCGGGTTGCCTGGAAGCTTAGGCTTTTCGATTAAGTAACCTAAGCTGCTTAAGTTGTTTAAGTTACTTAACTGATAGGCTTGTTGGCGGAATTTCGTTACTTTGGGATCAGTTTTAAGATAGGTTTCAAGGTTATTTACCCTTAAATAATCCTCAAAATCAGATTGTGCCTCTTCGAACGATCCTTTGGAAACACCTAATAATTTTATTTCACTTGATTTAGAGGTAAACCCAACGCTTACTCCTTCAACAATATTTTGCTTGCCGGATCTCAATGCTTGTTCCAGCTGGTCTTTTGTACGTGATTTATAGTCAATATACTTTTTAACAAACTCATAGCCCAAATCAAAAATAATCTCAGCGTACCGATACGACAAAAGCTTCTTAACGGGATTCATGCAGCGTTTTAAGATACTTAAGTAGATTAAGATACTTAAGTTACTTATAATGTTATCATGACTATTGGTTTTGATGCCTCGAGGGCTTTTGTAAAACACCGAACTGGCACTGAAAATTATTCCTATCAACTTCTCCGCGCTCTCTCAGAAATTGATAAAACCAATTCATACTTGATCTATTTAAGACCTGGTCAGATAGGGAAAACAAAAAAGGAAAACTGGCCAGACAAC
This sequence comes from Candidatus Daviesbacteria bacterium, assembly GCA_021731695.1. Classification (GTDB taxonomy): domain Bacteria; phylum Patescibacteriota; class Microgenomatia; order Daviesbacterales; family UBA10151; genus JACPKO01. The sequence continues at coordinate 5,793 of JAKFWZ010000006.1, forward strand.
TTTAAATTTTCTGAGATCAATTTGCCCAGATTTTGGACTCAGCTGGGACTTGCCAGGAGAACCTTCACCGACAGAATGGATGTTTTGTTTGTCCCGAGTCATACACTACCCCTAATTAGAAATCCGAAGTTAAAAACAGTCATTACAGTGCACGACTTAGGGGCAGAATATTTGCCTTCATTTCATCAACTTAAGCAGGTTTTGTATCTAAACTTAATGACTCACTATCAACTTAAAACAGCCTCGAAAATCATTGCGGTATCTAAAGCTACAAAGGAGGATATAGTGAAAAAGGTGGGAATTGAGAGCGGAAAGATCGAAGTTATATACGAAGGTTACAGGGAATTGGTCGTTGGGGACAGGAAAGCACAAGATGATATAGAAAGAGATGTTCTGAGACACTACAACCTACAACCTAAAACCTATTTTCTTTTTGTCGGGACTATACAGCCGAGAAAGAATTTGGAAAGAGTGATCAGGGCTTTTGCTAAATTTTTGAAGGTGGAGGATGGAGGAATGAAGGTAGGAGTGGAGGGTGGAAAATTGAAGATGGACGAAAACAAAAATAATCTTCTATCTTCGACTATCAAAAAACGATCTTCTGCTCTCCATCCTCAATTGTCAAAGTCAAAATTTAAACTGGTTCTTGCGGGGCAAAAAGGCTGGAAATCTGACAGGATTTATTCTTTGCCAAAAGAGTTAGGGATTGAAGATAAGGTGGTGTTTACAGGTAGAATTTCGGACTCTGAGGCGGTTTGCCTTTACAAAAATGCTCAGGCTTTGGTTTATCCATCATTATTCGAAGGCTTTGGTTTGCCGATCCTGGAAGCATTTGCTTCCGGTTGTCCTGTAATTACATCCAATCTTTCATCAATGCCGGAAGTTGCCGTAGATGCCGCAATATTAGTTGATCCATATAGTGAAACCAAAATATACGAGGCGATGGGGGAAATTGTAAAAAATAAAGAAATTCGATCTAAAATGATACAAAAAGGATATAGACGCGTTGGGGAGTTTAGTTGGCACAAATGCGCCTTTAAAACACTTAAGTTACTTAAGGAGCTTAAGTGACTTAAAGGAAAGGACAATGAAAAAAAATATATTAGGCGTAAAAGTGGATTTTATAGATATAAATGAGGCAGTGTCTATAGTTAATTCCTGGATTGGAAAAAAAGGGAAGCATTATATAGTCACCCCTAATCCGGAAATGATCGTAGACAGCCTCGAAAACACGACCTTTAGAAATGCGTTAAATAAAGCTGACCTGGCTATTCCGGATAGCTCGAGATTAGGTTGGGCGCAGTCCTATAACAGTTCGACTAATGTTTTTAATAAAATCTTACACCTGCCCCAAATTTTTCTCCCCAATTTTTTAGATAAAAAACTTTATCCGGTCACGACAGGAGTTGATTTAACTGAATGCTTAATTAAGCTGGCTGAGGAAAAGGGCTATAGAACGGCCTATTTAGGTGGTAGCAAAAGAGTAGCAGATAAGTTGTTCAAGTGCTTAAGAGTAAAATATCCGACTTTAAAAATTGAATTTTGTTCGGGAAATATCTTAGTTAATACGCAGGGCGAGATGCAATTTGATACACAAAATAATAAAACGACGCAGTCTAAAAACATCAAATCATCCAGCCTCCTAAATGTCCATACTTTATCTAAGAAAGTAGATATATTATTTGTAGCTTTTGGGCATATAAAACAGGAAATTTGGATGCAGAAAAATCTGCCGAAGCTAAATGCCAGGATTATGGTTGGGGTGGGTGGATCTTTCGATTATATTTCCGGTTCGGTTTCCAGAGCTCCTGAGTTTATGCGTTCTTTAGGGTTGGAATGGTTATTCCGATTTATTATTCAGCCGTGGAGAATAAAGAGATTCTGGAAATTGCCCTACTTTGTCTATTTAGTTGCGAAAGATTAATCCTGGCTTCGGTAAGTTAACTTTGCTTTCTCGCTTAAGCTCGAAAATAAAGAGGCTTTGGAAGTTGCCATACTTTGTATATAAAGTGCTCACATCCTATATCGGATCATAGTTCGCACTATGTAAACGTCAATTCCAAAATTTAAATCCAATTTTGAAATGTGACATTTATAGCGACAAATCTTAAAACCACGAGCATTAGCTCGCGGATGAAGATTTTCCGAACACGTAGTGTGAGGACAAGCGACCTTAGCCGCTTGAAGCTAGAAGAAACCACGGGCGTAAGCCCGTGGTTTCTTCATAAGGTTGTGACTGCGAAAGCGGTTGCCAGATGAGTAGGTGGTTTTGCGTATATATAGATCACAGCGCGAAGTGAAGATTTCGGCATATTCGCAATCTAATCGATAGCTTCTGGCAGAAGTATAACTTTCTTGCCAAACGTATCAGGATATAACTTAGTAGATCATTCATCGTTTTGGAGTTCCTATTAAAAACCCAATTATTCTCTTTGTGCTTTTGGATCGCAAAAGAAAAATGATTATGCGGTCAAAAGAAGAAATAAAAAGAACTGTGCGGCAAAAGAAAAACAAATCAAGATTGCGACGCTTCAAAAGTCGTTTAGACTTTCTCGCTCGCAATGACGTTAACGGGAATGTTACCTTAGGAAGTTTTCTGAGTAATACCAAGAAGCCAAAGTACGGCTTCTTTTTTAAGACGCTTGCGGCGCAAGGTCTTGCGAACTTGTGAGTAAGTTCTTAAGAACATCGTAGCCGATATTGAAAAAAATATTTCAATATCAAGCGAAGCTTTCGCAAGAAGTTAACAGAAAAAGAGAGGAGTGAAAACTAGCTAGTTTTTTGAGTGATACCTAAGAGCCACAAAACAGCTTCTTTCTTTAGAGATTGAAGCACTATCAAAACATCGATTTTGATAGTAGTGTAAATCTCGCAAAAAGGAGGCACGATTACTTGAGGTTGAGTGTGAGTTTGGAGTTAGCTGGTCTTTTGGGTAATGCCTAAAAGCCAAAGAACAGCCTCTTTTTTTAGATTGCGAAGCGAGCGCAAGAAAGAGTCAATCCGGAATGAATGGAAAGCAAGAGGCTAAGAAGTCTTTTGAGTTATGCCTAACAACCAAAGCACCGCCTCTTTCTTATACCGCCTGTCACCTCTAGAATTGATTCTAATTGCAGGTAACTTTCCACGCTTTCCCCATCTTTTAATGGTCAGGGGAGAAACACGCAAAACTTGAGCAACTTCTTTTACAGTTAATAAATCAGGGAGGTCTTCTAAAGAAAGCTTGTTTGTATCATTTATCATTTTAAATATATTTTACTTGTCTAATGAAGATCAAAGATACATACATATATATCATAGGGATTCAGAGAGTGTCAATACAAAAAATGACTACAGGACTAAATTGAATTTATGCCGAATTAAGCCTATAATATCGGGATGGTAAATAGAAAAAACCAGCCTCAAAACCCGCTTTCAAATTTTGAATTTCAGGATTTTTTGGCAGCTCAGGGATTATTGAAGAGATATGATCAAGATCCAAATAACTGGCAAATAGTGCTTGGTCGGCAAAAAAGATATCACTCCGAAAAACTGTGGCCGATCTTGAGTCAAACTCCTGGATATTTAGTTCCTGGGGATGAAATTGCTACTAAGCTTTATGGGGTTAGTGAGCCGGATGATATGAACGCTGCGTCTGCTGTAGGAAGATATTTAAGATCAATTATTCAAAGACCGGAGTCTTTGTGGTTTGGAATTGTTGGGCAGGGGGTGGGCGTAACGGACCTAAAACCATCTAATCCTGCTGTCTTAGAAACTCTTTATTGTTTATGGGAAGGCGGGGGAAGGTTTGTAAGTGATGATTTAGTTGCTCAAAGGCTATATGGGGGTACCAGCGATAAAGATATCAGAGAGGCAAGAGGAAGAATCCGAACTGTAACTAATGCTGTTAATTTTAATAATGCTGAAATCCAGACTGCCAGTTTTGCTAACAGATCAAGGTATTACCGTCTGAAAGAGATCCCGGATGAAATATTGTCTAGGCATTCAAAACCAAATGATATCTACAAAAAAGAATTTCAGGATTGGTTAGGCAGAAACAAGGTTATTGATTGGTCGGAAGATATTAAAACATTCAAGCTGAAAGAAGGAGTACGCCTAAGCGCAAGGGAAAGAGAAATATGCAAATTACTTCGTAATCATTATGGCAACATAATGCCAGAGGAGCATATAGCCAGGTTTTATTATGGAAATGAGCCACCTGATGATTGGAGAAAAAGGCTTAACGCCAATTTACATGTTCTAAGAAGTAAATTAGTCGATCCCAAGGAGATATTTACTTGGCATAAGGAAGGAATTTGGGGAGTGGGTATAGATTCTTTGAGACTTTCGAAATCTTTACTGCAGGTTCTTAATTCATTATGGATTAATATGGATGAGTTTGTTCCTTTAGATGAGTTCAATAAATCCGCTGGTTTGGAGATGCGTTATGGTATTGACAGATTAAAAAAAGGATTAGGTAAAAGTGACTTTATGATTGGGACAAGAGGGATGAGTACTGGGGTTGAATACGTGTTAACCCATAAGGATAATCTTCTTTAAGCTGCCTAAAAATAGTTTAGAGATCCCAAGAGTGTCAATATTAAAAATAGCTATACAATAACTTATTGCTTTTGAGTATATTTGTGCAAAGTGGAGGAAGCTAGGGTTTGATAAGGAATGCCTTCTTCCGCAGCCTTAACTTTAAGCCTTTGAAGGTCCATTCTGGTTAACCGGAGAATAAGCCGCTAACTTTTTCTAAAATCATTTTTTTAGTACTTAGATTTAATTCTCCAATGCTGTTTTTAACAATAGATGGATCAGCTGTAAATAGTTTATCCGGTCTAACAAAGCTTTCTAAAGGTAGATTTCCGCTACTAAAATCAGATGGTTTAATAGGAATTGCCATTTTACTGGAATATGGTTTAGAAGTGATTTGGCATAAAATTAAATTATCAAATTCGACTTGTGCTAAAACTAAAGCCGGTCTGAGTTTTTTGACTTTTAGGTTAGAAAACGGAAATGTTACTAAAACTACAGTTCCTGCCCCAAAAGAGGTTTTGTTTTCTCGGGTAAGCTTGGGAGTTTTGCTCATTGCAAACTTTCCCATGCGGTGTCTTCTTCCGGCCGGTTCCAATCCGCACCCAGTACTTTTTCTGATAATAACAGGGTGCTGCCAGCGTCTGATGTGCTTTTTGAGGGAGCAGCTACGATTTTTATTTCACCTTTTTTTACCTGTAACTCAACCTCGTTTCCCAAACCGCTTTCAGCCAGAAGGGGCTTTGGAATGCGTATTCCCCGGGAGTTTCCTATAGGTATTAATGTAGTTATCATTGTAATTACATTGTAGCTACATTTAAAGTCTCTGTAAAGTCTATTTTTGAGTGTATTTATGCAGAATGGATGAAGCTAGGGTCTGATATGGAATGCCTTCTTCTGCAGCTTTGACTTTTAACCTTTGCAAATCCATCTCAGTAAGCCTGATATTAATATTCCTGGTTTTTTTAAGAGTATTTCTGGCAGCTTCTTCTAACTCTTTCTTTCTTTCTTCAAAATTTTCCACCCTAACATATTTACCTTCTTCGAAATCCTTTAAAATCTGTTCCTCTTCCGGATCCAATTTGTAACTTTTCATATTTTCTCCTCTTTTAAGTATATCTTTGTGGCCTTTCTTGAAGGAATGATAGTTTTTAAAAACATTTTTCCCTCATCTTCGACATATGGTACTAGGTAAGCGTAGTCTTTTATATTTACTACAACCATTCTCTGGTTGGGATATTTATCTTTATTTGGATGAGGAAAATCATCTAATGCTTGGTGTTCCTCGATCGCATTTTTAATATCTTCAAACCCAATACCTCGCTCCAGCTTCAATTTGATATTTTTATCTTTATCCCAATCAAATCGTTTCACTTACAGAGTTTATGACAATCCATATCATTTGTCAATAAATTTAAGCGCAAAAAAAGAGGGGATGATTGGGAAATTGCATTCCAACCATCACCCTCTGATTTTTTTAATTAACCTGGATTCCAGCTTTCGCTGGAATGACAATGAACTTACTGAAGTTCTACTGTCGCGCCTGCTGCTGTAAGTTTTATGACTTTGCAAGCTCCGCTTAGTCTTTGCTTCTTCAGCTGCAGCTTTTAGAACATCGTAGCTAATATTGAAACAACGATTTCAATATGTGCGAAGCTTTCGTAAGGCAACAAAAAGCTCCCCTGAAAGGGAGCTTTTTTAACGTAATTAACGTTCGATGGAATTACTGTAATTCAACAGTAGCACCAGCTGCGGTTAACTTTGCTTTTGCCTCTTCGGCCGTTGCCTTATTTGCACCTTCCAAAACTGGTTTTGGAGCGGATTCAACTAAATCTTTAGCCTCTTTCAAGCCTAAAGTAGGAACGATTTCTCTTACTGCTTTAATTGCACCGATTTTGTTTGCACCTGCGCTGGTTAAAACAACATTAAATGATGTTTTTTCTTCTGCCGGTTCGCCTGCTGCAGCTGCTGCTGGTCCTGCGGCCATTGCCATAGGGGCTGCTGCTGTAACACCGAATCTGTCTTCAAGTGCGTGAACTAAATCTGCGAGTTCGAGAACTGAAAGTTTTTCGATTTTCTCGATTATACTTTCTAAATCTTTAGAAACTTCCTTTGAAGCTTTCTTTTCTTCTTTCGCTTCTTCTTTTGGAGCTTCTGCTTCAGGAGCTTTTTCTAAAACTTCAGCTGCTTCTTCAGCTGTTTCAGGTTGAGGAGCTTCTACAATAGATTCCTCAGAAACAACTGGAGCATCGTTAGCTTGTGTATTGTCGTCTGTCATATATTTTATATTCGAAATAATTTAAAATTTTCAATTTGAATTCAAATTTCTAATTAAAAATTAGTAACGAATGATTGTTTCACCCCCTTAAAGGTTTGACTTTTGGTCTTTGATAGCATTAATTGTATATACTAAATTCCGGATATTAGCTTGTAATACATTGACAATTCCATAAAGGGGAGCGCCTAGCGAGCCCACAACTTTGGCTCTGAGTTCGTCTTTTGATGGTAATTGTGCTAGTTTGTTAACTTCTGCATCAGTTAGATACTCACCATTTAAGAATCCGGCTTTTGTTTTACCTATGCCACTATCTTTAATAGCTTTTGTTAAGGCTTTGATTCCGGCAATTTCATCGCCGTATGAGAATAAAGTTGCAACCGGACCCGCGAAAACAGCATCATCAGCCTCAAGTCCGTTTTCCTTCAAGGCTATTTTAATAAGAGGGTTTTTTGTAACACTAAATTGAGCGTTGATTCCATCGAGCTCGCGTCTCAATGTTTGAAGCTGAGTCATGGTCATTCCCTGATAGTCTGCGAAAACCAATGATTTTGATTTTGCGACTCTTTCAGTTAAATCTGTTAATATTTCCTGTTTTTGTGCTTTTGTTTTTGGCATTTTATTTTGCTAAAGAAAAAGCGCCCCTGAGGCGCTCTATTAGTCGTCAGTCACCAGCTGTCAGCTCTCAGACTTTTACATCTGACGACTGAAGACTGATAGCTGAAGGCTATTCAAATCCGCCTCAACAAGACTTATGAGTGAGGTCCTTCACATCCGTTCAGGACTTCGCTTCGCTCGTTTTCTTAAGCTAGGGTATTGTAGTGCAACCTGAGGCTAAATGTCAACCTCGTCCCGGAATCCGTTAATCACCATCCTTATATATTTTTTTTAGTTCCTCATCAAATGTTAAAAATTCATCAGGCTTAAAATTTTCGATTTGCTTTATAATCATACAATCAGTAAAACTCACTCCTGAGGAATTTTTGTAGAGATTTAAAGCCAGCTCTAAGTCTTTTTTATCTTTTAACGAGACATTATCAATTAAAAGTATTTCCTGGAAAAACTTTACTATGTTTGACTTAGGTTGTTTGTAAACTGATCTTAAAACCCATTCACATTCCAAAAAAACTGCCTCCGGAATAAATATTTCTACTCTACCTTCTAAGCATAGGTTAAATACTTTTTTGACCTGTTCAAAATAGGGTTTTCTTTCAAGGCGATAATTTAAAAGAGCATTAGTATCAAAAGCAATTGTTTTCACTTTAATTTAGAGACAGCTTCATCCGCTGCAGCTTTTTGGGCTTGCTCACGAATTTCTATAATAGATTTTCCATCATCCAGATGTTTAAGATCACCTGCAAAATCTAAAATTCTAGATTTTCTTTTTAATCTTCCTATAAAGCCATCATTAGTGGGGTAAATATCAAACTTGACGCCTTTTGTAATGCTTAATTTATCTCGCACAGGTTTAGGTAAAGTAAGCTGATTTTTTGAAGTTAAAGTGGTTGTGAAGCTCATTTGATTTCTCCATACAAATCATATAATCCCCTTGATTTTAAGTCAAGCTCCTTGATTGCGATTAGATTTTTAAATCTTCTGAATATTCGAAGAGGAGGAGATTGAGAGTGATTCATTGCATGAAGAATAATCACCGGTTGCGATAACAACATTATTATATAGAGGCTGCAAATTTCCCAACTCACCATCCAGGCTTAAAATACTGCCGGATTGCCGGACTAAAATTGGTCTTTGTCCCGATATCGTCTGCTTAAAATTTAAACTTTCAGGCAAAAAGGGGATTATTAATTTTTCCTCATTGAAATTTATGACCTTTAAAACACCTGTTTTTGAGGACTGATTATTAATGCAACTGGCATTGTATCGTCCTATTCCAAAAGCTATTAAAGCCACAACAGGCAAGGCAATTAGAGGTATTGTGAAACGCATTGATACAGTAGTTGACTGTTTGTTTTTAATGTCCTGCATAAGTTGAGTAATTTTTTTGAGCGGATTCAATACTTTAACATTAACCAATGCCTCGTCATCCTTACTTTCTTCGCCCCGAATGAAGTCGGAAATAATTTTTCCGGAGCCTGAAACACCGGAGGAGGATTTAAGATGAGGGTTTAAGGGGATGAAGTGGCCTTTGCTGTCTCTTTTTCTGACAGTGGCCTGTTTACTTCTTTTCTCACTATTAAAGGGCATAAACTCAGTTTAAAGTAACAAGATATAAGTAACAAGTTAGTAAAAGGGTGTCCACACTGCAAAAGTGTGGATCCACACTTTTATCCACACTAAAAAGTGTGGGCATTTGAGGCTAAAGTGTGGATGCTAAAAAGTGTGGTGGAGGTTAATTTAAGAAAAGTGTGGGCAAATAAAGTGCGGGTTGATGAGCGAGGGTGATTAATGGTGGGCTTATCTATTGGATTCCCGCCTGTGCGGGAATGACAAAAGCACTCCCGTTTACCTTATGCAGGTTGCTAAATTGTGCTGAATTTCCTATTGTTAGGTTATGGAGGGCAAATGCAAAACGGCAAACGCAAAACGCTAATTGTTCTTGTTGGTTTTTTTCTCTTTTCTCTTTTCTCTTTTCTCTTTTCTAATGAAGCCCATGCTCAGCTTGAGATTGCTGAAACGTTTGATGTAAACGGGGAGTATGTCGACGGAGATATTGTTTCATATACGGAAACCGGACTCGCAACATCAACCAGAGCCAATGATGATAAGGTCTTCGGGGTTTTGGATACCGAGCCGTTAGTTGTTTATAGGCGGCAGGATGGAACGGGCATCCCGGTTGTGCGAAACGGAACCGTAGATGTGAACGTTTCAACTGCAAACGGTCCAATAAGAACAGGGGATTTTATAACCAGCTCATCTTTTGCGGGCAAAGGGCAAAAATCTACAATCTCAGGTTATATTGTCGGGGTGGCACTTCAGGATTTTACTGAGCAGGATGGAGAAACTGCTTCATTTACGTTACCTCAAGGAGGGGAACAGCAAGTCAGAGTTGGAAAAATAAATGTAGCTATTAAGATTGAATTTGCAGAACTTAATACTGCGAGAAATGCCAATAGACTTTTAGATGCTTTGAACCTCGCGCTATTTAGAAATACTCAGGATCCTGAAAGCTTTGTTAATATATTACGATATATTTTGGCAGGTTTAGCAGTACTTATAAGTTTCACTATTGGATTTTTTACTTTAGCGAGAACAATTCCGAAAGCTATGGAGGCTCTCGGGCGTAACCCTCTCGCGCGCACGACAATCCAATTTGGAATTGTTTTAAATATTATTTTTACGATAGGAATAGGGCTGGTTGGGGTAGTAGCTGCTGTTATTCTTTTGAGATTTTAACTATTTACCAGTCTTGAAGTATTGACAAAATGTATATTTAAATGTACATATAGAATATGCAAGTTATATCTACAACCCAATTAAGGACAAAATCAAAAGAGTTGTTAAAAGTTTTAGAAGCAGGACATTCTGTGGATCTAATTCATAGATCAAGAGTTGTCGCTGAAATTAAACCTAAAATTTACGATCCAAAGCCATTTGATCCGGAGAAATTTTTAAAGATTGTAAAAAAACTTAATTTACCAAAACTGTCTTACAAAGAGCGTGAAAAAAGATATAGAGCAGCGATGATGAAAAAACATGGCTAGGGTATTTCTTGATGCAAATTTATATTTTGATGTAACAAAAAGGGGAAAGGAAGAATTAGGGTCATTAAAGGGAAATTTACTCTTTATCTCGCCCCTTTCAACTCATGTTTTATTTTACATCTACAAGTTAAAAGTTCCTGATCAGGAAATGAATGAACTGGAGGAGCAATTAGGTATAGTACCGCTAACAAAATATATTCATGATAAATCTTTAGAAGGTCCGACAAATGATTTTGAAGATAATGTTCAGCTGCACAGCGCTGCTGAAGCAAATTGTGATTTCTTTTTAACAAATGATGAGAAACTTCTGAAAATGAAATTTTTTGGTAAAGCTAAAATTGTTGAAAGCTTGAAATAACGCTGAGTCTCCAAGCCCCTAATCTCTAATACCCGAAGTTGTCTTTAGGGAGATCGGGAACAGGAGTATTCTCTAATTTAAGGATTGAATACGTTTTTTTAAAAGCGGGATGTCCTCCTGGATAGTTTTCCAAACGACCATCAGATCTACATCATCATAAGCGTGAATTAGGAAATTTCGCATAGTAATAGCTTCTTTTAAAGGAAAATCCGGATTTTGCTTAGCAAACTCTTCGGAAAGTTTATTCGCTGCCTCCCCGATAATTTCTAACTGACGTATTACTGCGTCATGACGCATTTCTTCCTGCGCAAACTTAGTAAAATCAATATCTTCCAGATAATCCTCTATCTTATTAATAGCTTTTCGAATATCCTGAATATAGATATCGTTACTTTTTTCCATACAGAGTCACAAGATCTTTTAAAATGTAAGGTTTTAATGATTTTTTGATTGATGTATTAAGTACCAGATCGACCTTTTTATCAAAAGCTTCTTCTAGTTTTTCCTGAATTCTGGCAAGTTGAAAGTAAGATTTGGTTTGCTCAAAATCAACCAATAAATCAATATCGCTGGATTTATTAGCATCACCCCGAGCTTGCGAACCAAAAAGACCCAAATAAGCAATACCCTCCTGGTCACAAATTTTATTAATAAGGTTTTGGTTGATAAGGATTTGCATACAAGATTATTATACAAGATTTGGAAAATTTATGATTACCCGAATCTCCAATCTTTTATCTTAAGTCATAAATATATATACTAAATCTAATGCCCGAAGTTGTCTTTGGTGTAATTGCCATACTCGCAACCACTCTTTACGTTAAAGAGTACGCTCTGCGCCGGAAAATTGAATCAGATTCAAAACCCAAGGGTGAGGATGTTACAAATTACGCTACAATTGCCCAGTTAACCGATAAATCTCATGAATTGGTAAATGAAACCCGCAAAGATGCGGAAAAATTGATTTCAGAAGTCAAAGAATTTGATGTTAAATCAACCCAGGATTTTGGCCAGAGCCTAAATAGCCTTTTAGAGACGGAAAAAAGACAGACGGAAGAGTCGCAAAAAGTAGTTACACAGGAATTTAAAGCTCAGGAAGTAAAGTTTGAACGTTTCTTAGAAGATTTAACTGATGTTTTAGAAAACAAAACGGATTCTTCGATTAATAATTTCAATATTTTTCTGCAAAATCTTGAAAAGCAGTCCCAAAATGCTCAGGTAGCAAATTGGGAAGGTGCCAGAGCACAAGTTTCTCAGCTCTTTGAAAATTTTGAAACTAAAATGGCAGACTTTTTGCTTCAAAGTGAACAAAAAATGATGCTTTCGGTTGATCTTGAGCTCAAATCCGCTCGTCAGTTAATCGATACGTATAAAGTTCAGCAGATGAATATTATTGATGAAAATATTGTTTCAATGTTAGAGAAGACTTTGAGTTTGATTTTAGGAAAGAATTTAAGCTTAAAAGATCAAACAGATTTAGTATATGACAGTTTAGAGAAGGCGAAGACGGAGAGCTTTTTGGTATAAATAACCCAATAAGCAAAGCTTGCAACTTTGTCTTAAACCAATAAAGCCAATAAAGCCAATGTCAAATGCCAAATGAACGAGTATATTGGGTTATTGGTTTATAGCGACAAATCTTAAAACCACGAGCATTAGCTCACGGATGAAGATTTTCCGAACACGTAGTGTGAGGACAAGCGACCTTAGCCGCTTGAAGCTAGAAGAAACCACGGGCGTAAGCCCGTGGTGCTTCATTCAATTTAATTATGGAACAGCAAATACTAGATGAAATACTCAAGGATACCTTTACATTAGGTGATCTGAAAAAAAGGTTCTTAGGTTTAAAACTCGAATTGCAGAAAAAGATTTATCAAGGAGAGTCATCAGTTGACAGTCATCAGTCATCAGAAGAAAAGAAGGATGAGATTGAGAAATCTGTAGACTCTGAGATTGCTTCGGAGAAAGCACCTCGCAATGACGTCATTGCGATATCACGTAGTGAAGAAGCAATCCCGGAAAGCAAAGCAACTATATCGGAGGAAACTGCAAAATGGGTTTCATCCTTTAGTCCTGAGATGAAAGAGAAAATTAATGACAAAAATTATTCAGAAGTTTGCGCGTTAATAGAAGGAGTGATTGATAAAGGCACGACTCTTACTATCTTTTTTGTTTTTATCCCTGATAATTCTCAGGTTGAAGGGTTTGGTAAATGGCTTCGTGAACATCTAAAAAATCCTGAACTGCTATTTGATGTCAAAATTGATTCATCATTAATTGGAGGATGTGCAATTTCATATAAAGGAGTGTACAGAGATTATTCTTTGAAAGCTAGGATCGCAGCCAATAAAGCTAATTTAATGGAAGAGTTTAGGGGGTATTTGAGAAAGTAATACAACCTCGATGGACGCTAAAGCACCAGCAACGAATCAACAGGAAGTCGGTTATGTTATATCTTCCCGTGACTTTTTAGTCTTCTTAGACGGAATGCCCCATGTCAAAATAAATGATTTGGTTATTTCTGAAACAGGTAAGAGGGGTTGGGTTTATTCTCTTCAAAGGAACAGAGTTGAAGTTTTGATGCTTGATGAAGGAGTTGTAAATCCAGGTGAATTATTTAAACGAAGCGAAAACAGACTTTCGATTAGTATGGGTGAGTATCTTCTTGGGCGGGCAGTTAATCCAATGGGTGTAGCAATTGATGGCAAAAGAATATTAGCTACCGGAAAAGATGCTGTTAGCGAGCTCGATAGAAAAGCCCCCAATATTAATATGCGCAAATTTATTGATGAGCAATTCGTTACCGGAATTACTTTAATTGACTCTCTTATCCCGTTAGGGAAGGGCCAGAGGGAATTGGTTTTAGGCGATGCGCATTCCGGAAAGACTGCTTTTACAATTGATTTAATCTTAAACCAACGCGAACGAAATGTGATTTGTATTTACGCATCAATCGGAAAACCTATCTCCCAGTTAAAATCATTGCTTGAAGTGTTAACTCATACAGGCGCAATGGCGTATAGCGTAGTTGTGGCAGCTTCATCATCTGAAGCTGCGCCTTTAATTTATTTAACGCCGCAAACTGCTTTTACAATTGCTGAATATTTTCAAAAGTCAGGTCGCGACGTTTTATTAATATTGGACGACATCGGTTCGCATGCCAAAATTTACCGTGAAATTTCACTTTTATCAGGCAAAACTCCCGGTCGCGAATCGTATCCTGGTGATATTTTTTATCAGCATTCGCATTTACTTGAGCGTGCCGGAAGTTTTAAAGATGAAAACGGTGGAGGATCAATCACTGCAATTCCGGTTTTAGAAGTTGCTTTGTCTGACTTTGCTACCTTTTTACCCACAAATTTAGTCGGAATGACTGATGGGCACTTACTTTTTAACTCAAATTTAAGAAATCAGGGTACTTCGCCGGCTATAGATATTTCACTTTCAGTTACCAGGGTTGGTCGTCAAACGCAAGACCGGCTTCAAAATTTGCTTTCAAGCAGAATTAGAGAGCTTTTGGCCCGCGCTGCAGAACTTCAAACAATTTCTAAGTTCTCAGCAGAACTTCCATTTCAAACCAGGCTGATATTAAAACAAGAGGAAATCATGGATGAGCTCTTAAATCAGGAAAATTCTATAAGGATTAATATTAGTCAGCAGATTGTTTTGTTAAGTCTTGCGTTCACGCCGCTGTTTTTAGATAAAGACGTTGAATTCATTAAAAAATCTAAGCTTGTGATCTTAGAAAGTTTCACTAAAGATGAAACGCTGCGTTCGTTTATTGATAAAGTTAAGGCGATGGAAAATCTTGATCAGTTAATAAAAGAAGTAGCAGGTTTAGTTCCGCTATTTAATAAGTTGATTGGTGCAGAAACTCCAACTCAGGCTGCAGTTGAAAATAACCAAGTAACAAGGAACAAGGAAGAAGGAACAAGTAACAAGGAACAAACAATGACCAAGTAACAAGTAACAAACAATGATCAAATTACAAATACTTAAATTAAAAACGTTTGATTATTGATATTTAGAATTTGCTTGTACCTTGTACCTTGTATCTTGTATCTTTAGAGCGAGAGCTTGCAAGCTTTGCTTATATCTTTTTAATATGACTACAAAAGAAATAAACAGCTTAATAGAAGAAGCACAGTCTTTAAAACAGATTACTCAGGCTTTTACTCAAATTGCCTCTTCGAAGCTGAAGCGGATTAGAACTGGAGTTGAAAGAAACCGTGACTTTTTTGCGGAACTTTCTAATATTTACGGGATTATTAATATCATTGCCCAGCACCGGAAAATTAAATCGCTGCCAAAAAACGGCAAAACTTTGAGTTTACTTTTAACTTCAAATCAAAGATTTTACGGCAAAATTACGAGCGAATTGGTTGAATTTTTTATTGTTCAAACCAGCAAAATCAGAAGCGATAAAATTGTAGTCGGCAAATCCGGAGTCGAAATTTTAAGATCTCTAAATTATGCACTTTCCTATCAACCACTCATTTTGCAATCTGATTTTCCGACAAATGCAGAATTCTTAGAGCTTTCAAAAGTAGTAGAACAATACAGTAAAGTTTTAGTTTTCCATCCTAAATTTCAATCAGTGTTAGTTCAAAAGCCGACAATTGCCGATATAACACGCAGTGAAGAAGTTGTTAGTGAGAAGACATCAGCCTCAAAAGATTTAGTTTCCCAAATTAATAGCTTCATAATTGAGCCTGAAGTGAAGAAAATGATTGATTTTTTTGACGGTCAAATTAAGGTTTTGTTACTTGAAGCCGCACTTTTAGAGTCTGAACTTGCACGAACTGCATCACGTTTGATTTCAATGGACAGAGCTCAAACAGAAGCTGAGAAATATTTAAACACACAGGAGCAATTGTTGTTGAATGCCCAGAGAAGTATTAGTAATGCGAGGATTTTAGAAACAGTTGCAGCGATGCAGAAGGGAGCAGGTTAAAAGGTTAGGAAACTAGTATGGAAGATGGGTTTTGGTGGAAGGTAAAAAGACCACAAACTTATACCTCTAAACCATACCCGCTTCTTAACCCAATACCTAAAAACTATGGATCAACCTTTAACAAAAACTGAACCCGAGAAAAACGAGTTAGCTAAAAACCAAAAAAAACCTTTTGAAGGAGTGATCGTCTCTGTACAAGGTCAAATCGCTCAAGTTCAATCTTCCGGCGGGGGGTTGCCTGATTTGAATGAAGCATTAATTTCACCTGATGAGAAAGGGATTTGTTTGGAAGTATTTTTTCAGGAAAAAGAATATGTTTCGTGCCTGATTTTGTCTGATCCTGATAAATTATTTAGAGGAATGAGGATCGTCGGTACCTTAGCCCAAGTTTCTATTCCTGAAACTCCGGAGCTTTTAGGCAGGGCAATTGATCTTTTTGGAAATCCTTTAGATAACGGAAAACCAATTGTTGCAAATAAAAGACGTTCAATTTATTCAAAAACTCCTTCGCTAAACACAATTGCCACAAGCGATAAAGTTTTGGAAACAGGCATAAAAGCAATTGATTTTCTGACGCCAATCTTAAACGGAGGAAAAACTGGGTTCGTTGGAGGAGCCGGAGTAGGAAAAACGATCCTGATCACAGAACTTTTACATAATATTACGCTTCGGCATAACGGGGCGTCGGTCTTTGCCGGTGTGGGTGAGCGTATTCGTGAGGGTCAGGAGCTTTATCAGAGGTTATTTGAAACAAGGGTTTTGCCTAATACTGCGATAGTGCTCGGAAATATGAACGAAAATGCCGGTGTTCGTTTCCGTGTAGCATTGGCCGCTTCAGCAATTGCAGAATATTTCAGAGATTATTTAAGAAAGGACGTGCTGTTTTTTATTGATAACATGTTTAGATTTGTGCAGGCGGGGAATGAATTGGCAACACTTCTCGGAACATTGCCTTCAGAGCAGGGTTATCAAGCGACGATGTTGTCTGAGCTTTCGCAACTTGAGGATCGTTTAGTTTCAACAGTAAATGGTTCGATTACTTCAATCCAAACAGTTTATGTGCCGGCTGATGAAACGAATGATCCTGCAGTTACAGCCATAACTTCGTTTTTTGATACAGCGATTGTGCTGTCTCGCTCTGTTGCCCAACATAATTTATATCCCCCAATTGATTTATCCGCATCTTCGACTTCTGCGCTTAAACGGGGAATAGTTGGTTCTGACCACTTTGAGGTTGCTATACAGTTCCAAAAGATGCTTTCTGAGTACAATTCTTTAGCACACATTGTAGCCATAGTGGGAGAGTCAGAACTCTCAGCTCAGGACCGCTTGCTGTATCAAAGAGCAAAAAAGGTTATAAATTTTCTAACTCAACCCTTCTTTATGACTGAAGCTCAATCCGGAAAGCGGGGAGTTTTTGTAGAAAGGGCTGCAGCAGTTGCTGACATCAGAGAAATTATTTCCGGAAAATTAGATGCAATACCTGAGGAGAAATTCCTATATATTGGGAATTTGAAAGACTTAAATTGATTATTGATTATTGAATATGAAAGACGGAAAAATTGAAGCATTTACGGACTTGATAGTTTGGAAAGAAGCTCATAAATTGGTTATTTTTATTTATAAGATTACAGTCAACTTTCCAAAAGAAGAGCTATATTCACTGGTTAATCAGATGCGAAGAGCCGCTGCTTCAATAACGGCCAATATTGCTGAGGGTTTTGGAAGACAAACATATAAAGAAAAGATTCAATTTTATTATATAGCGAAAGGATCACTGTCCGAACTTAAGAATTTTCTCTTTATTGCGAGAGACATAGGTTATTTAAAAGAAGGCGAGTTTAGTGATCTCTATTCACAAATAACCTCAATAGAACAGTTGCTGCAGGGATTAATCAGAAAAAGCAAAACATTCATTAATCAAAAATCAATAATCAATAATCAATAAAACAATGGCTGATTTTTTAAACGTTAAAATATTATCTCCAACTCAAACTATCTTTGATGGTCCCGCTTTGTCTGTTTCCTCAACAAACACTTTAGGTAAATTTGATATTTTGCCATATCATGCGAATTTTATAACTTTAGTTGAAAAAACTCCTGTTGTTTTGCGAGTCCGCAAAGAGGGAGCTGAAAATATTCCATTTGCAGCGAAGGCTTTTAAAGAGTTTTTTGATACTGATATTACAGAAATTAGGTATGATTTTGATACGGCAATTATTTTTACTAAAGACAATTCAGTTAAAATTTATACCAATATTCAGCCCCAGTTTTAAAAGATTTCAGAAGCGCAGAAAATTGCTAATAACTATAAGATATATTATAATTTGCTAATGATTTTATCACCCGAAAATAGATTGCCCACAAGCATGCCTCTTTTTAGGTTTAGTTCCGGAGAATTGCAACCGCTGCAGAAGCTTTTATCAGACGCGGGAAGCTTGACATCGCAGAGAAATGAGAGTACTCAGAAATTCAGGAGTTTATTAGATTCATATAAAAGACGTTCTGAAATTTTTTCACCGATAATAACTGAGTTACGAGATGACTATCTGAAAAAACAAACTCCCGTTACTGTTGGTGAAGCCTATATAAAGATGCATGCCGAATTAGTGGAATCGGGAGTCCCTGAAGCAGCAATGTTCAGTTTTTTTAAACAGTGCTTAAATTTTAACATTACTCTAACAGAAATACGTTTTCAAAATAAAAACAAATATGGCACCTCCGAAAGCATAGTATCAGAATACTCTAGGCAAACTCAAAATTTACAAATGGTTGAATTAAGGGAGTTAAAAACAAAGTTTACTAAGGCACCGAGTTGGTTTAAGGGTTCGATTGTAGACTGGCAGATATTTGCATTAAAACACGCAGATTTTGCTGCTTATTTGGATACAGATGGTGAAGCTGAAAAAGTACATAAACAAATACAAATGGGAGATGTTCAAGCTATGAGACGATCATATTCCATCTCAAAAAGCACTTTTAGAGATTTTTTACCGGACTGGATAATAGATAGCGATGGTGTTCCGCCGGATATTGCAGAAGTTAAGACTGAATTGGACGAAGATAAAGAGGAAGTTGAGGTTACTGAAAAAAGGCTTAACGATGTTACCAGTCAAACAGATCATCTCTATACTAATATCGGTAAAAAGACGATGGGTGCTGTTTTATGGACAGAAAAAAGTTATCGTACTCTTTTTCCGAAAATTGGAAACTTGGCTGAATTATTAATTTATTTAAATACTACAGATAGGTGTAATCGTACATTGGTTCCGATAGATGTAATTGAAAAGACTCCCTATGAACAATGGAATCGCATTGTTACCCCTCCCGGGGAAGTCTTTGAAGCAGCGATAAGAAGCTTTACAAGATCAGGAGCTTTGTTCGCAACGCCCGACATGACAGCTTTGTATATTGAACACGCATTAAGAACAAGTACTTTAGTTCAAAACGCTGCGGAGCAGGAGGGTAGTACGATTGTTCCTGTTCTAGGTCAAATTTTAAGTGATAGGCAATTCACGATGACTGGTTTAACCAGAAGCGAAGAAACCAGAATACAATCTGTAATTAGAAAAATTCTTCATCCCTTAGCGAGATTATTGAGTGCCGATTCTAAAAACTACCTTCTTGAATATTCGAGCACGATGCGGTCAGAGCCGGCTGCTGAATTTATTTGGGAATTTGCATATGCATTATCCAGCGAAGTAATCCATCGAAGTTCAGATAGAGATGTCGTCAAAGCTGTGGATGACATAAGAAAAAGAAGCGCACAATGGATTAGATCTAATTGGAGAGAAGCATATTGTTACTTAAGTGAAAGGTTAACAATTGCCGATGCTAATTCAGGAGATAATTTACAAAAAGAAACAGATACGGTGCAGTCATTATTAAAGGAACCCGAGGAAATTGAGGAAGCGAGTCAATTAGAGAGGCAATTCATTGCAGGAAATCTTGACGGATGGACTTTGAGATACGCACAAAACAACACATCTGATGAAAAACAATTAATGGATGTTGCTGGAGGAACTACATTAGAAGATAGGCAGCGGGATTTTGCTCATTTTGTCAGATCAAATAATATTCCTTGTGCAATTAAACCTGAGTCAGTGATAAAGGCACTAAATTGGTTAGTTGCTGCTCCGAAAGAAGCAGAACAGATTAGAATGCGTACCCAGGTAGGCGATGAAGAATTTAAAAAACTTAAAAGAGGCTCACTAAGAATATTCTATCAGATGGATCCTAGAGCTAAACAGATTATTTTCTTTATTTATCAAAAAAAGAGTTGGGATTACAGATTTTAATCTATACAAATATCCAGACTAATTTTGATTAAAAGTTAATAGACCTGATTATGCGTGCCTATATCCACGAAATATGCAGTATTTTTATGAATATAATATATGACTCTGATATCTCCGGTAATAGAAAAAGCGCGATGTCCCTTTAGTTTTCCTGTAAGCTCATGATCAAACAGAAGAGAATCCGTAGGATCCAGAGCAAATCTTTTAAATCTTTCTTCGTATTTTTTATGGATCTTTGGATTGTGGGAAAAACGTTTTTTAAAAATTTTTATGAAAGCATTGGTTGCCTCAATTTTCATTCTCTGAGAAGAGCCAGAAATTCATCAACACTCTCTGTCTTTGTGATATTTCTTCCTGCCTTAATATCTTCAACAGCCTTCTTAAATTTTTTCTCAGCCTTAGGGGAGATATGGGTTATTTCCTCAACTTCTTCGATTCTTATGTTCAGTTCTTTTCTTGAGAGCTTCCCCAAAATAACCCTGATTGTTTCCTGAAGGGAAGAAAAACCCAGATCAAAAGAAGCGGCTTCTGCCTTTTCCTTCAATTCTTTACTCATAGGAACCTGTAAAATTACTCTTTGCATAATACAATTGTAGTGGTTTTGTATAGATTAATCAATTCTCTGGAGTTTTGAGACTAAAGCTAGTAAAATCCTCGTGGGAGGTGGGAGGTG
>JAKFWZ010000025.1 GCA_021731695.1 Candidatus Daviesbacteria bacterium
AGATTCTGACCAAAAACAATTCTCCTTAACTGTTTCTTGATTTGTGCCTCAGAAGGTATTTGATTTAGTCGATACATAATTTAATTTAACAACTATTTGCCGTTAATTTGTACCAACTGCTTTAGATTACCCTTAGTTTCGATCAAGTCTAACTTGCGTAAATGTATTAAAATAAACTC
Organism: Candidatus Daviesbacteria bacterium; assembly: GCA_021731695.1. Taxonomy (GTDB): domain Bacteria; phylum Patescibacteriota; class Microgenomatia; order Daviesbacterales; family UBA10151; genus JACPKO01. The sequence continues at coordinate 180 of JAKFWZ010000025.1, forward strand.
ATGCATAACCCAAACCTAGAACCACCTGAGCTAAAAAGGAATACTGGTGTTAGAGGGTTAATCAGATTCTTCCAGGAACCATCCCTTGAGCCTCTTATAGGGGGTTTTGTTTTATTGCCTGTAGCAGGAGCCATCATCGCAAACACTAAACCCTCACCTGAATCCCTTGGTACAATCGCAGCTCTTTTGGTAGCCGAAGTAGGCTTAGTCGTGCACGCTGCACGACGGCTAGCTCAAAAAAGTAACTAATTTTTACCTCTATACTGTATACTAAATACTATACTATGCCTGCCCCCGGGACAAAGAAATTATTCGCAAATACTGATATCCCTAAAAGACAGGTTTTAGTTGCTAATTTTATCGGTGGCATTGCATGGGGTTTAGGAACTGTTATTGGCGCAACCGTTATAGTTGCGATTTTAGTTTACACTTTAAACTTTCTGGGATTATTTGATTCAGTCAAAGACTTTTTCCCTCAAAGTTCATATCCGAAGATAAACCAAAATCAATCACCCTAGTTATTGACAGCAATCTTTTAAAGTAATAGAGTTAGTTTAAGAGATTATGAACTTTCTTTGCATTCGCACAGCCAATAAACATTTTACCATCCCTAACTCGGGAGGGTGATTAGCGTAAGGGGTAAAGCCCGAAAAGCAAAACCAGCCTCCCTCATCAGACGGGAGGTTTTTTTTAGCAGAAATTTTGGAGATTTGAGGTTTGAATTATTAAAGACAGATATGCAGATAAATATAAAAACATATATGAGTCGAGACAAAACTGACTTGTTATTAAGCAAGATAAAGAAGAGTTCCGAAAAAAATTTTGAAGAACCTGTAATTATTGAAGATTTTGAAGGCGAGTGCGAAAGGTGCGCGTTAGATTACCAACCTAAAGTCTGCTCTGTCTGTTAATCTCAAAATTTGATACTATTACAAGCATGAAACAGGAAGAGAATATTGACCATATCCGCCACACTGCAGCCCATCTCTTAGCCGCAGCAGTTTTAGAACTTTTTCCCAAAGCAAAAAATGCGATAGGGCCTGCAATTGAAAACGGTTTTTATCAGGACTTTGATATGGGGGATGCAAAAATCTCAGAGGATGATTTGCCAAAAATCGAGGCAAAAATGCGGGAGATTCTAAAAGGCTGGGATAAATTTGAAATTAGTGAAGTAAGCGCCGATCAGGCAAAAAAAGATTTTGCAAAAAATCCTTATAAACTAGAGCTGGTTGAAGAATTTGCTAGTGAAGGCAAAACCATAACTGAAACACATCAGGGAGAATTCCTTGATTTATGCAAAGGCGGGCACGTTTCTGATCCAGTTAAGGAAGTAAGATTTTTTAAATTGCTCTCGGTCGCCGGTGCATATTGGCGGGGGAACGAGAAAAACAAAATGTTAACGCGGATCTACGGCACAGCATTTGGCACAGAAAAAGAAATGCAGACTTATTTAGAGAATCTTGAACTAGCTAAACTCCGCGATCACAGAAAATTAGGCAAAGAATTAGATCTGTTTGTTTTTTCTGATTTAGTCGGCTCCGGACTTCCGCTGTTTACTCCAAAAGGCACTATTTTAAGAACTGAGCTCCTCGGTTTTTCAGAGAAACTGCAAATTGAAAACGGTTATGAAAGAGTTTTTATCCCCCATATAACTAAAACCGATCTTTATAAAAAGAGCGGACATTGGGATAAATTTGGTAAAGAATTGTTTTTAGTTGAAAGTCAGGAAACTGATGAGCATTTCGTTTTAAAACCCATGAACTGCCCTCACCACACTCAAATCTACGCTTCCCGGAAAAGAAGTTATAGAGATTTACCTGTTAGATATATGGAAACAACTGTTCAGTATCGGGATGAAAAACCGGGTGAGCTGCTTGGATTATCCAGAGTTAGAGCGATAACAATTGATGATTCACATGTTTTTTGCACTCCCAATCAGGTTGAGGCGGAATTTGCAAAAATCATCCAGATGCTTCGCGAGATGTATTCCGCTTTAAAAATGGAATTTAAAGCCAGACTTTCTTTCCGCGATGATTCTGATAAATATTTAGGTGATATAAAACATTGGGAAGAAGCTGAACGGATTTTAGAAAAAGTAGCGAAAGATGAAGAGTTGGAATACACAATAGAAAGAGGAGAAGCAGCTTTTTATGGTCCTAAAATTGATTTTATGGTTATGGATAGTTTAGGTAGAGAGTGGCAATGCACAACAGCCCAGCTCGATTTTGTCCAACCTGCAAGATTTGGTTTAACTTACACTGATGCTGATGGAATTGAAAAAACTCCGTTTATGGTTCATAAAGCGCTTTTAGGATCGATTGAAAGATTTTTATCGGTTTATATTGAGCACACTGCCGGTAACTTTCCGGTCTGGTTATCGCCAATACAGGTGGCAATCATCCCGATTTCTGAAAAACATAATGATTTAGCGCAGGAACTTTTTCAATTTTTAAAGGATAAAAACATTCGTGTTGAAGCTGATTTTAGAAATGAGAAGATGCAGGGCAAGATAAGAGATGCTCAGAGAAACAAAGTTCCGTATATGATTATCTTAGGCGATAAAGAAGTAGAAGCAGGTACAATTACTGTGAGAACCAGAAATGGTGAGAATAAATTTGGGGTTATTAGAGAACAGTTTTTAGAAGAACTTGCTGAAGAGATAAGTTCCAAGGCGTAATTGCGCTGTCATCTTCGCCCCCGATTCCCCGAGGGTAAACTACTGCGGGGATCCAACTAAGTAATTCTAGCCTGAATTAAACGACCCTTTATTTAAGTTCCCCAACTCCAACAGATTATTGGATTCCCGCCTACGCGGGAATGACGACTGACTTATTGCTTATCAGGCTCAACGTATGTTAAAATCACATCTTGTAGTTCGTATTTGGAGGATAAGTAAAGCTCATTGTATAAAAGTTACAAACAAAAACCACAAGGTAAATATTACAGGTTAAATTTTAATTTGCCTGATAAGGAACACTTGGTGGTTGATGCGGTCGGAGAGAAGATCGGTGTAATGAGCAAAACTGCGGCTTTAAATAAAGCCAAAGAAGCAGGGCTTGATCTTGTAGAGATCGCGCCAATGGCAAATCCACCAGTAGCCAAAATAATTGAATTTCAAAAATTCAAATATGAGGAAAACAAAAAGGAACAACAGGCAAAGAAAAACGCAAAAGATGTAGAGCTTAAAGAAATATGGCTTACACCAAGAATCGCAGAACACGATTTGATGACGCGTTTGAGAAGAGTCGAAGAGTTCATCGGCGATAATAACAAAGTGATGTTTCGGGTGAAGTTTAAAGGCAGAGAGATGGCACACGTTGATATTGGATTTGCGCTTCTCCAGCGCGTTATGGATGTTTTAGGAGAAAAGGTAGGAATTGAAAGAGACGCAAAACTTGAGGGAAGAAGCATAACGATGATTATTGGTAGAAACAGGGGAGGAACGGGGACAGCAACAGTACCTCAACCTGCACCTATAAAAAGTGGTTACGTACCAAAACCGAAAGCGTAAGGAATAAAATGAATAAAACTAACAAGGTTAAAAGAATTAAACAAAAGACAAAAAAGTCTTTAATGAAAAGAGTTAAGATCACGGGCACCGGGAAGATCTTGCGCTCTCATCAATTAAGAAGCGGACACTTAAGAAGAAATAAGGCTAAAAAGACCTTAAGAACGCATGCAGTACCGATTGTTCTTGATAAAAGTGCAACCAGAGCTGCAAAAAGAATGCTCGGGATCTAGTATGGGACGGAAGTTTAAGAAGAAAGTTACTTCCAAACCTGCCAGGGTAGAAAAAAAAGTTTTGTCTATCGAAATAATCGGAAAGGAATATTTCGAAAAGGTTAGAGTTATAGTAAAACGATTTTATGTTTTTGCGAAAAGCAGAATAACGAATAACGAATAACGAATAACGAAATAATATGTCTAGAGTAAAAAGAGGAGTAGTTTCAAAAAGAAGGCACAATAAAGTCTTTTCCTTAACAAAAGGTTATAGATTAGGCCGCAGATCAAACATAAAACAGGCTAAAGAGGCTTTACTTCATGCCGGAAAATATGCTTTTGCGGGAAGAAAACAAAGAAAAAGAGATATGAGAAGTCTTTGGATAGTACAACTTGGTAATGCAGTTAGAGCAGAAGGCAATTCATACTCAAAATTCATCGCTCAGATGAAGGAAAAGAATATTGAGTTGGACAGAAAAATCTTAGCCGAACTCGCAGTTCACAACCCTGAAGCATTTAAAGAAGTTTATAAACAAGTTATTTCTTAATTATTTTTACTAAACTACAAACATAGTTTTAATTTAAGTATGAGCAAAGGTAATTCACGTCGACATGGTCGAGGCAGGGAAAGGGAACCATCTACGGCTTTTGACTTAAATAAAAGTTTAGTGGAACAAGTTTTAAACCGTAAAGAGGATCCTCCTTTAGGTGCTAGTGACGTATATGCAGAAGACCGGGCACGCTCTATTAGAGCCAGAATAAATCTCGGAAATAGCGGTGTAGAATCTAATAATTTTTCAAAACAGTATCTTAGTGAAATTCCCGAGGGGAATGGTGTTCTCTTAGAACCTACCAAAGTTTCAAAACCTCTCACAATACCTGACTTACAAAGAAACAGAGGAATGATTATAGACGGTAATTTAATCTTATAAAATTAATTGCCACTTAATCTCTGCTTTATGAAAGTTACTGCGTTAACCGCTTGCTAAGAGATGTGTATTTTATTTAAAAAAGGCGAGAAATAGATGAAAACGAAATAAAAGGCGCGCCAAACAACAACTTTATTCCTCTTTAAAGTCGCGTAAAAGATTCCAGGTTTTATTTAATCCCCGAGCTGCTCTCGTAAGAATGATTAAGCAAAAGATCTAGGAAAACTGAAACAAACTCAGCATAAATCGAGCCAAAAGAAAAATGCAATATTTAATTAATATTTACATTTATGCGTTGCGAGTGCTAGAATCGTGCGTATGGATGATCATCTCGACAATTTAAAAAAATCCTATCAGCTGGATATTGAATCCGCAAAAACACTGGGGGAACTTGATAAATTGTTCCTTGAACTCTTTGGCAAAAATGGAAAAATAACTCTTTTTCCTAAAAACTTCTCTAAACTTGAAAAATCAGAATTGAAAGTCGTTGGTCCTTTATTTAATCAAACTAAAAAATCTCTCGAATCGGCAATTGAAGAACGCCGTGAAGAAATTAAACTTTCAGGCTTTAAAAAGATTTTGGAAGAACCCTTAGGATTAAGGACGGTAAATAGTGCTGCACTTAAAAAAATCAAAACTAAAAAACGTCAGGGCCATATGCATCTTGTCACTCAATTTGAAGAAGAAATTATCAGAGCTTTTGCAAAGTTGGGATTTTCACAATTTGAATCTCCTCAAATCGATTCAGATGATTACAATTTTGAGAAATTAAATATCCCTGAAAATCATCCGGCCCGTGACCTTTGGGACACTTTGTATATAGAATCTGGTGGCAAGAGTCTAGAGTCTAGTGAAAAAATTACTCCTGGAAAACTTTTGCTCAGAACTCATACCTCTAATTCTCAGATGCGAATTATGGAGAAAATGAAACCACCTTTCAGACAAATGATTTTGGGAAGATGCTACAGATATGAAAATGTTGACGCAAGACACGAACACACTTTTGAACAATTCGAAATTGTTTACGTAGATAAAGGTTTATCAATGGCAAATCTTTTATATTTATCAGAATATTTCTTCCAGGCAATTTTTGGTTACGACGTCAAAGCGAGACTTAAACCAAAATATTATCCTTTCGTTGAACCAGGTGCAGGTGTTGATGGACTTTGTATTTTTTGTAAGGGAAAAGGCTGTAAGGTTTGCGGTGGAGTAGGGTGGTTAGAACTTGCAGGCGCCGGAATGATTCATCCAACTGTTTTAAGAAACGGCGGAATAGATCCGGATGTTTATTCAGGAATTGCCTGGGGATTTGGTTTGGGAAGAATGCTTATGGTCCGCGAAGGAATTGAAGATGTTAGATTATTTAATAGTGGAGATTTAAAGTTTTTGAATAAGTATTAGGAGATAAGAGATACGAGACAGGAGATAAGTTTTGCTTATCTCGTATTACCTATCACGTATCTCAAACATATGAAAGTATCAATAAACTGGTTAAAAGAATTAGTTGAAATTAATAAACCATTTAAGGATCTCCTTGAGGAAATTAATATGAAAACAATCGGTACAAAAGAGGTAACCGATAAATTTATCGAGCTTGATATGAAAGGTTATAACCGCACAGATTTATTATCACTCAGAGGAGTTGCATATGAAGTCGCATCTTTACTTGATTCAAAAGTTAAATTTAAAGAGGAAAGTGATTTTGATTTTGCTAATTCAAAATTACCGGAAGTTGATTTGGAAATAAAAGATCCTGAGGCTTCACCATTTTATGCAATTGCAAAAATCGAAGGATTAAAAGTGGAAGCTTCAGCAGCAGATATAAAACATAAATTGGAAGATTCAGGTTACAGAGCGATAAATAATTTAGCGGATATTACTAATTTGGTAATGCTTGAATATGGTCAGCCTTTACATTCTTTCGATGCTTCGACTGTTTCGGAAAATAAGATAATAGTCAGAAAAGCAAAGCCCGGAGAAAAGATTGTAACGCTTGATTCAAAAGAGAGAGAATTAACAGAAGATGATTTATTAATTACTGATCCAAAAAAAGCTGTTGGAATTGCCGGAGTTATGGGTGGGGAGAATAGTGAAGTAACAAATAAAACTACTTCAATACTTTTGGAAGCCGCAATTTTTAATCCTCAAAACTTAAGAAAAACATCGACTCGCTTAGGATTACAATCTGAAGCTTCGAAAAGATTCTATCACGGTCTAACAAAAATCAGATTAATGCAGGCTTTAAATGCAGCAATAAAAGAGTATGAAAAACTCGGAGGGAAATTAACAGCGATCACTTTAGTAGGAAATTTCGAAGATGAAGAAAAAGAAATTCATTTAAGAGTTGAGAAAGCTAATTCACTTATCGGTTTAGACTTTACGGAAGAACAAATTTCGCAACTCCTCACCAAATTAAATTTTAAAGTGAAAGAAATTAAACCAAGAGTTTTTAATGTAACGCGTCCATATTTCAGACTTGATGTGAATATTGAGGAAGATTTAATTGAAGAAGTTGCGAGACTTTACGGTTATGACAAGATTCCGTCAAAAGCTTTAGGAGGCGAAACTCCTGAGGAACCGGACCAAACACAATTCCAAATTATTGATTCACTTAAAAAACAATTAATGCATCAGGGAATGTCCGAAGTCAGAACTTATTCTTTCTATTCTACGTTAGTTTTGGAAAGTTTAGGATTTGATGATTTAAAAAAGAAACTTTTAGTAAAAGTTGCAAATCCGATTTCCAAAGAAACAGAATATATGCGAATGAATATCTGGCCGAACTTAGCTGAATCTGCAGTTTTTAATAATAAATCTTTCGAAGATGTGGCGATTTTTGAAATAGGAAAAACTTTTTTCCCGGGAACAGAAAGGCCTGATGAGAGATTAATGCTCGGGGTAGGATTAATCGATGGAACTGATAATCCGGTTTTGGAATTAGTTAAAATTGTTTATCAAACATTTGCTTCGCTTGAAATTGAAATAGACTTTGCAGCGATGAAACCGCCTGCAGAAGCCAAAGATATTTTCCATCCTTTAAGATTTTTATCAATAACTCATAAAGGAAAATTGATCGGTGGAATTGCTGAACTTCATCCTGCAGTTGCTGATAAATTAGGGGCTAAGAAAAAAATTGCAGTGGCTGAAATTAATTTGGATAAGCTTCAATAAGACACAATAAACAAGACACAAGTTACAAACAAATTTCAAAAAACAAAATTCAAAATTTTTTAAGAATTGAAGAAAATATTTTAACAAATTCAGATGATTCCTGAATTAAAGGATTGATTGAATTCTTAAGCTCAGGATTGTTATATAAAATTAGTTCAAGCCAGTATTTTGTTTCCTTGGCTTCCTTGCGACAAATTCTGACACGCATTAAGAAATCTTTTTGGCCTAGTGAATCATTCGCTTCTCTATAATTGGCGCCAATTGAACCTGCAGAACGAATAGTTTGAGGTGATAATTCAAAGTTCACAGTATTTTTAGGAAGCTGCTTTACTAAATCTATTACCCTTTTCGAAAACTCGAGTGTTCTCTCTTCCAGATCAAACTTTTTCTCAGTTTTTAAATTGGTCATTTAGATTTTATGACTTTGCAAGCTTTGCTTATTTGTTTCTTGTAGCTTGTACCTTGTTACTTTTGCGTCACAACGCAACCGTAACACCAATTATAGAAGTATGTTTTTGTCCGTTATTATCCTCTAGTTCAACTGTGATTGTGTGCGAACCTGTGTCGCCCTGAGGAAATTCGACATGAAATGCAAAAGGCTCCGCAGTTTGAGAGTGTTTTACAGCTCCATCTAAGAGCCAAACAACTTTTTTAACTCCTGCGGGCGAATTTGCCCTAGCTAAAACATCAAACACTCTCGGTACATTCGCACCATTAGGAATATTGACAATACTAATCACTCCGCTGCCGCCGCCGGTTGAAAATCCAGGAATCCCTGAACACCCTTTATCAGTTCCTACGAAAAGGGGATTAGCAGCAGTTAAAACCCATTCATTAATCCCTTTTTGCCACAAATCAGCACCAGTTGGATCAGCTTCCTGTAAAACAATCACGTCCTTTTCCTCTAAATCTTCGCCATCATTAGCCTGACGATGAGTATTAACTTTACAAACTTTAACTCTTTGATAAGCAGGTGACCCCGCAGTTGGTTCTGAACCCTTTAAGAAAAATTCTTTTCTCTTTGGTGAACCATCTTTACCCTGACCTCCCATTAATCCATCAATTTCCAATTCGTTCACACTATCTGGTCTTGTGATAGGCTCACTTGGCTTATCTTTTAAAGCAGCTATCATAATCTTTTGCCAGATGGGGGAAGCACCTGTCACACCTGAAGCAATTTTAGGATCCATAACTGAATTATCATTGTTCCCAACCCAAACACCTGCTGAGATACTCGGCGTATAACCGATTGTCCAGTTATCCCGTTTTTGATCTGTGGTTCCGGTTTTAACTGAAACCACTTTTCCGGGAACATTCAAAACAGAGTTCGAACCAAAAGCCTGGGTTCTCGCACCATTATCAGCTAAGATATTAGAAATAATAAATGCCACGCCATCTTCTAACACTCTGACTCCATCAGTTGGTTTATATTCATATAAAACTTTTCCCTCTGAGTCTTCAACTTTTAAGATTGAAACCGGTTCCTGCCTGTTTCCGCGATTTGCAAAAACAGAGAAGGCTGAAGTCAGATCAAGCAGTCTTACCTCACGTCCTCCCAAAGTTAAGGAAAGTCCGACAGAGCTAATATTCTCTGCAGTTGGTTCCCATGTTGAAAGACCCATTTTATATCCCAACTCCATAACATTTTTAACTCCGACTAAAGCTAACATCTTAACTGCAGGAATGTTATACGAGTTGCCCAGCGCATAACGAACCTGAACCGGACCGTGGAATTGACCATCATAATTTACAGGAGTATATGCTGGTAATCCTGCGCCTCCGGGGAAAACAGTTTTAACATCCATCATAGTATATGAAGCCGGATAGCCTTTTAACATTCCGGCTGCAAAGGTGATTGGTTTCGTTGCAGATCCCGGTTGCCTTTGACCCAAAGCCACATTAACATTTCCCTCGAAAACGCAGGTTTTTCCTTCGATACAGCCCTCAGGTTCTGAGGGTGCGAAATAATCTTTGCTTCCGGCCATTGATAAGATTTCACCTGTTTTTGGGTCAAGAACAACTGCGGCCGCATTTCCAACTTCGTAATTTTTTAATTTATCAGTTTCAGCCTTAAGAATATCTTCAACCTGTTCCTGAAGTTTATAATCAAGCGTGGTTATAACTTTTAACCCTCCCTGTTCAACAGTTCTGGTATCGTATTGCTCTTCAAGTTTTTGCTTAACATATAAGACAAAATGCGGAGCTTTAAATCCACGCTCAGCTTGAGAAGTCCGGTAAATCAACTCTTCATTCAGCGCTCTTTGTGCCTCATCATCAGTAATGTAGCCGTCTTCAACCATTCGTTTTAGAACCTGTTCCTGACGGACTTTTGCGAGTTCCGGTTGCGAACCATATGGAGAATATCTTGAAGGACTTTGTGGTAATCCGGCTAACATTGAGGCTTCAGCTAAACTTAATTCCGATGCCTTTTTGCCGAAATATAAATTCGCCGCCGCTTCAATTCCGTAAGCCGTACCACCATAAGGAATTTCGTTCAAATACATTTCCAGAATCATATCCTTACCGTAAGCCCGTTCAACCTGAATTGCTAAAATCAATTCTTTAAGCTTTCTGACTAATGATTGATCTGAGGTGAGCAAAGCATTTTTAACCAATTGTTGGGTTAATGTCGAACCTCCTCCTTCAATGCGTCTGTGGATAACAAGGCGATAAAATGAACGCAAAATACCCATGACATCAAACCCGCCATGTTTATAGAAATCTTTGTCTTCAATAGATATTGTCGATTTTTTAACAACTTCAGGAATATCTTCAAGCTTTACCGGAGTTCTGTTTTGTTCCTGAAAAATATCGTAAAGCAAAACTCCATTTCTATCGTAAATTTTAGTAGATTTAGCTACAAATCTGCTTTGTAAATCTTCGGGTGAGGGGATTTGGGTAAAAAAGTAAATTACGACTCCGATGACCACAACAAGACCGGCCAAAATTGACCAAAGTAAAAATTTGGATAATTTAGAGATAAAAGAAATTCTTTTCAAACCAGAATAGTCCAATTGTTTCTTAAGTCTTCTTAAAGGCATGATATAAATTTAAAGTTCAAAATTAGGAATTTAAAGCTTATATTAACTTTAAACTTTTAAATTTTAACTTTCAACTTTTGTCCGTAGGGTAGGAGTCGAACCTACTTGGCACAGATTTACAGTCTGTTGCATCAACCGTTCTGCCACCTACGGGTATTTGGTCCCCCGGTATCCAAAAGTATGTGTCTGAGAGTGACAGTTCGGACACAAAAACCTTAGATTTTCCAACCTATTGTCTGTACTATCTCCACTTATATGATCAATCTCCAAACTTATACTTTCACCTAACCATTTATCAATTAAACATATAAAGCATTTATATTGTATACCAGATTCAATAAGGGCTCTCCTCAGTAGATGAGACTTTTGCCTTACTCCTACAGTAAACACCTCCCCTGGAGATTTTCTTTTATTAGAAATCTTACCCCTATTATGCGCTCTTCCCAAAAAATGACTGGTATTAATACCGTACTTCAGAATCATCCTTTTGAAATGCTGGTGCTGATTGCCACCAACAGACTTACCTATCAATATCCTGGCCACATCCTGAACTGATGCTGAATTCGAAACCGCATCAGCTAGCATTTCTTTCGTATACTTAACTTTCACAAACTTATTATACTGTAAATGGTCAACGCTAGATACCTGGTGTGATTGACCACTCCACCATTTCCGAGTTTAAAAGCCTTAGCGACTTTCAACTAAGGTATTTTATCAATTCCCGAGCCTCAAAGCAAAGACTGCTTGTTCTGAATTCTTTGACTATAGGATATTATTTTGATATTATACATACTTATGGCAGAACGAAGTATGCCTCCACTTTCAAGAAGAATTATCAGGTCTCACTTTCAAGGTGTATCCAACTGGAGAGCTGAATTAGGAGTAACTTTTGATAGAGAACCCCAACTGGTAGATATTTTAACCTCGAATACCCTGAATTTTAGTCCCGCTTTAAGAAAACGTCTGGGATTAGGTTCAGGTTTACAAATTGATGCCAAAGTTAGAGGACAAGAATGGCAAATACCGGATATACCTTTGCATACAGCTTATGTACCCGAAATTAATACGGTTTTTATTAATCCTTTTTTGCCTGAAGAGGAAAGAGAAGTGCAGGAAATTTGGGCAGCAACATTACCTTTTGTTCATGCTATAAATCCAGGGATATATAAACGCCGTAAGGATTTTTTTAATGGAAAAGTTTTAGATCAGCAAACACTCGAGCTAATCGATACAGAACAAATCATAGTTGCGGGCTTGGCTGAATATGCATTGTCAGAATTTTACGCAAACAAAACCAAAGTTCATCCTGAAGATAAAGATGAATCGCATAGTGAATTCGTTAACTCGAGATCACTGGCTCTTAAAATCAGGGGAATCAGGCAGGGTTTAAGTCGCGAAGACGCTCAAATAGAAGCCCGTTACCACCCTCTCATCAGAGGTCACGAGTTAGTATTTTTCACTGTAGAATATTTAATGAGAGAAAAAGGTTTTAATTACGATGCTTCATTCAGATTTCTCGTAGAGAATACTGATTTAATTGGTCCTTATATCGATAAAGGCGAAACATTTGCCGCATTTACGTTAGAGCAAATAAAAGACAGACAAGATTTTAACGCGCAACTGGGGTTTTAACCGGCGATAACTTCTGGCAAACTCTTAAAACAAAACTTAAAGCATAGTAGTAGGGGAGTCCGTAATATACTTTCGCAGCCCGCTGCAAAAGCTTATACGTATGTCCCGATTCCATCCTTTTTCCCGTCGCTCCGTGAAGATGAATAAAGCGGGATTTGGGTGTGTAGTAAACGGGAACTCCCAATTTCTTAAGCCTCCTGCAATAATCAACATCTTCAAAATATGTAAATAGTCGCTCGTCCAGTAGTCCGACTATTTCCATGATTTTTCGCGGTATAAGAAAACAGGCCATTGCGGCACCTTCAACTTTTGTATTGTGGTTTTGAGAAGGCGCATACATAAAAAATGAGCCTTTTATGCCAAGAAAGTACTCTTTTATAGCACCTGTGATTGTGGGTAAGTAAAAAGCGCTATCCTGTTGATCACCATCAGGAAAAATTAAAGAACCTGAAACAATTGCGTTTTGATTATAACTTTCAGCCTCTTCGTAAATTTGTTCAAGAGAATTTTCCAGCACTTCAATATCAGAATTTAACATAAGAATATACTTACCACGAGCGTATTTCATCATCTTATTATTTCCACCGGTGAATCCTGTATTAGTCTGGTTTTGAATAAATCTGACGCCTAAATATTTTTTAACAACGCTGGCACAACCCTTTTCTGAACCATTATCCAAAATTATTATTTCGTTTCTCGTTTCTCGTTTCTCGTATTTCTTAATACTCTTCAGGAGATTCTCAATTAAATCCGGCGTATTGTAGTTAATCGAAATAATAGATAAATCAATCTGATATTTAGCATTTTCATTCCAATTTTGTTTGTGTCTCGAGCCGGTTTTTCCGTCAAAAAAATCCCAGACTCCCTGTCTTTGGGCTTTTCTTCCAGATGCCAGATGAACCATAGCCTGTCTCCATAAAGCAAATTTTGTACGAAGTCTTGCGTATTTAAATCCAAATAGTAAACGGTTGCGGGTTAAATAATAATCAGTCGTAGGGGAACCGGTTTGAGCAGTTTGTGAAACTTTATGCGTAACATATGCCTTACCGTTATAAAAGATTTTATAGCCTTCATCTATCAATCTTTTGCAATATTCTGCATCTTCGAAATAGGCGAAATAATTATTGTTAAAAAATCCAACTGTCTCTAAGACTTCACGTTTTATTAAAAAGCAGCACCCTGTTGCAAAATCCATTTGAAACTCGTCATCATATTCACCGTTATCTACTTCATCAATCCCTTTATGAATCGACGTAACATTATCCCAGTCAAATTTTCCTCCGGCAAACCAGACAACTTTGCCTTTTTGCTCTTCAGAATATTTTTCTTTAAAAAATTCGTAACCTTTTTCAAATAATATTTTCGGCGAAACAATTCCGGCTTTTGGGTGTTTTCTAAATGCTTCTAATAGTTCAGATAATAATTTTTTATCGGGGGTAAGTGCATCATTATTAATGATTAGAACATAGTCTGCTCCCCAGATTAGCGCATGTTTAAGCCCTCGGTTATAACCTCCGGAAAAACCTTTATTAACTCCGTTTTGCAAAATATCTATTTCAGGATACTTATCTGCTGCAACCTTTACAAAATTATCTGTGGAGCCATTATCAACAAAAATAGTTTTTAGTTGATAGGTTGTAGTGGATAAGGTTTTAAGGGATTCAAGTAATTCAAGTGAATCTTTTTCTCCATTGAAGTTTACTGAAACTATAGCAATCTTAAGCATAATCTTAGCTTATACCAAGCGGGAAATTATTTAAAGAAGAAGCGTAGTACTGAGTCAAACAAAGAGGGGGATCTGGATACTCCCTGTACTTCGGATTGAACGTCATCTTCCAGCTCTTTATCTTTCTCAAGTTCTTTGTTTATTTTTTTCTTTTCTGCTTCAAATTCCTTTTTAAGTTTTTCCTCTTTTCGCTCTAATTCCTTCTTTTCAATATCCAGTTTTTGTTCCAGCTTTTTCTTTTCCTCTTCCTTCTTTCGTTCATTTAATACTTTTATAGCTGCCGATCCGGTGGCATTTTTACATTTTTCAGGGTATTCGCGGCAGAATTTAGCATTGGCATTGGCATTTTCAAAAGCTTTAGCTGAGTTAGGCAGGAATTTTCCCTCACCCGATGCTTGTTCATGTTTATCGCTATCTGTTGTGCCGTTTTTACCGCTTCCATTCAATACCATTTTTGCGAATCCTGCACATTTAGCAAAATTAGTTGAATCAGAACAAAACGCTTTACATGATTCTTCCGAATCACAACCTAAAATTTCTTTTGCCTTAACTATTAGGGAATTTCGTTTTGCCGATTCAGCAGTATTTGGTTTATTTGAAGGAGCTTTATAAAAACCCCTTTCTTTTGCAAATGCTATACATGAATCTTTGTGAGTTAAATCCTGACAATAAGCTTTACATTCCTCTAAGCTGCTGCAATTTCCCAGTGACTCCACCGGAAATGTTATTTTATATTTTTTAACGGCTTGTGCTGATGAAGTTGATTCTCCATTTTCAGCATAAGCTGAATTTATAAACAAAAAAGTAATTGTAAAAACTGTTAAAAAGAAGCTAATTATTTTCATAAATCATTAAATGGATTTTCATATGTATCATCTGAAGAGAAAGGATTTGCATAATCAGAAGGCGCCGGAGTTTGTGTTTGCTCCGATGGCGAAGACTCCACAGACAAAGGAGGAGTTATCACCGGCTGATAATCGTCCTGAGTAGAGTATGGTGCTTTAAATACACCTAAATAATACAAAGTCGCACCAGCAATTATGGCAACCAAAACTGCAAAAATTAGTAAAGGCGCTACCACTCCCTTTTGATTGAACATTAACTAATTATGATCACAAAAACTTATGAGTTGTCAATATTAGAGAGATCTGCGGCGTCTTTTTACTTTAAGTTGTGCTAAAGCTTTTTCTAAAGCAGCCATTGTTTCCGCGTATTCCTCGTTACCTAATTTTTGTTCTAAGGTTTCCTCGGCTCTTTTCTTCGCAGCTTCTGCAGCTTTTTCGTCAATTTCATCAGATGTCGCGGCTAAATCAGTCATAATCGTTAAATTATTATTTTCAATTTGTAAAAACCCGCTTCCGGTAGCGAAATATGTAATTTTTCCGCCTTTTTTGATTCGCAATTCACCGGGGATTAATTTTGCCATAAGGGAGGCGTGATTAGGTAAAATTCCAAGTTCTCCCTCGGATGTTGACACATTAACCTGATCAACAACTTCGTTTAAAACTTCCTCTTCGGGTGTAACTATTTTTAGATTTAAATCAGCCATACTTCCGTGATATTATACATATAAGAATCGAAAGTTTCACTATGGCTGAAAACAAACCTTCCCTTGAATCAACATTACCCCAAAGGGACCTTTCGAACAGAAAACACTTACTCAGCCGTTGGCGAGATAATGTCATAGCTGGTATTAGAAAACGCGTGCCTCATAAACAAGCCGTTCCAGTAACTGAAGAAGCAAAAAATAGACAAAAAACCTTAGACAGAAGAGAGTTTTTCAAAAGGGCTGGAGTCGCGGTAGTTGCTGGAATAGGAATTGTTGAACAGCTTAAACGTCCACCATACTCATATATCAATAAGAGCGAAAAACAGACTCAATCTGGGGATAAGGAAACTACGAATACACCTGAAATTCATATTAAAAGAATCAATCAAATTATCGACACTGATCCAGGCCCTGAGAGAGATAAATTGGAACTCCAATATGCTTCTGAAGCCTCAGGGCTTACTCAGATTGATACAGGTTTACTATTCATTATGAATAAGGACGCTAGAATTAAGCTTCGAAGCGAGAGAGCAGCTATGAGAGCATTAGGAACTGAAGGTCTTGAACAATTGACTCCTGAGGAAGTCATTTGGTGCAGATTGCATGATATAGATCAAGAAGCATTAGGTGTTGCCAAGGATATGAAAAAAGTAGCTTTACAACTTACTAAAGAACTCGAATCAAAAGGCATTCATCTTGACCCTAGCGCATCATCATCAAAAGAGATTCTTCCTAAACCCGAAGAAACACTCATGTTACCTGCAGAAGCTGCAGCAGCAGTCGAGTTTAGCGGTAGTGAATTCCTTGTTATTGGAGATAGGCTTTCAGGAAAAATAATAAATGAGCCCGTTGAAAAAGCAGCTCTTAAAGGAGTTACTGAGCTATGGTCTCATCACACGGGAATCAACTTCAGTGAAGACAGAATACCTATGCAAAGAGATAAGAGATATGGCATCGGCATAACACCTTTAGAGATGAAGAAACTTAATGATGATTTAATCAAAATAGGCAAACCTCTTAATCCCATGTTTATTAATATGGGTGTGCTTGCTACGTATCTAATTATGGCGAAGTATGGATATGATTCACGTAAGCCTAGCGACCGACAAATAGCATTCAACAAGTGGACTGACAGACAAGATCATCGAATTCAAACAGTAGGCGATAGCTATATTAAAGAAGTAATTAACTCCAAAAAGAATTAGTGGATTTATTTTATTCTTTATTCTAAACTATTTCATTTGTATGCCTCATAACGCCCAAGCTCTTATTGCAACACGTATCGATTACAGACTTCAGGATGAAATAGCGGAGTGGATCTCAGAAAATTTTGAAGATGACACTTACGACCGGGTTGCACTGGCAGGAGATGTAAAATTTCTTGATGCAATCTTAGGTCAGGTAAAAATTGCTCATGACTTGCACCATATTAAGAAAGTTGTCTTTATTAACCATGAAGATTGTGGGGCATACGGTGCAGACGGAACTTTTGAAAAGCATGTTCATGATTTAAAAAAAGCAAAAGAGGAAGTTATCGAAAAATATCCTGAGGTAGAAGTTGAAACTTATTATCTTCATTTAAACGGAGAATTTGAAAAGGTCTAATAGTTCGGTGTCATAACCTGAAAAGGTCCAAAGGTTTTTTCTGTTTTAAAATTTGATCTTATATATTCATTAACTTTTCTTACAGTACCAGTCGATAAATTTCCAAAATTCATACCCTCGTTGTAAATTACAAATTTGGGTTTATTATTTTGCAAATCACTAATCATTTCATCCTGATATTCTTCCGAGAAAAATGCATAAGGAGTATCAATTTTTGTGGCATTTCCTCTATCGGCATAAAAATAAACTTCGGGATTCCATGGAAATACAAATATTTTTTCGTTAGCACTAGAATTTAACTGAACATATTCAATCATTTCAAACATCGGCTGAGTATCAATTTCAGATCCGATTAAAGCTCCGGCTCCGCGATCAAAATAATAAGCTTTATATTCTCCAATTACTTTTCCGTAAGTTTCATACTTAAACAGCAAAGTATTTAGATATGCATTATTTATCGACGGCCTTGCAACAACAAATACAATAAATAATGTTAGAGCAAGTGCTAATAATTTTTTTGTCTCAAAAAGTTTTGATAATGTATAAAAAATTAAAAGTAGTGCAATACAGGAAACAAATAAAAGATGATACCAGTCAGACCTCCCCAGTGCAGCGCGGGTTAAGACTAAACCAAAGAATGCAGTTGTTAAAATCATTGAATTTTCTGTTGTGAATTTTTTCCTGCTGAAAAATTTATATATTCCGAATATTAAAAATCCATAAAATGTTAATTTAGTTATTTCCCAAAAAATCGTAACTGAATCAAGATATTCATCAAAAACATCAAAATGAAAATAGGCATGAGTGACGGATCTATCTATCGGAGTATTAAAATAGCCCATTGAAAATGCTTTTGCATAAAAACTGGTCTGATCAATAAAAGGCGGCAGGGAGTTTGTTGCTAAAAGATATCCAACGAAAACTAGAGAACTTCCTAAAATTCCTGAAAACAAATAAATATTTTCTTTAAGTTTTTCTTTTGAATTTATTTTCGATTCGCTGAAAAAATTCAGAGAAAGGATCAAAACTAAAATAGCTACCAGGCCACCTTCTATACTTAAAAGAAAACTTAAAACTCCTACGACGCCAGCCATAATTAAAATCCTATATTTTCTGATTTGAAAATAAGTGAATAAAAACAACATGCTTAGTAAAGGTAAACCAATTCTGATTTCAATATTATTGCGAACAGCAGAAGATGTAATTGCCATAAAAACAAAAAGTGACAAAATTGCGAACGCTGTATTTTTGATAACTTTTCTTGCAAAGAAAAAGTAAATTATAAAACCTGAGACTTGTAAAAGATGCAAAAATAATCTTTCAGAGTGAATTGTAAAACCATTTAATTTAGAAAACAAATACATTCCCCAGGGAATTAATGGTGAGTGATAAACATTTGCATCTCTGTATAAAACTTCGCCATTTATTAATCTTTGAACCCATGCTAACCAGAATCCTTCTTCAACGCTGTCAAAATTTCCAACGTTAAAAGATGGATTAAATGCCACAAGAAAAATAATTAAAGCCGGATTTAGAAAATTAACATACCAATTTTTAAGTAAAATTCCTGGTTTAAATTTTAAAATTAAAATTCCACTGATAACTAATAAAATCAGCAGTCCAATTAAACGGGGAGTGTTTGTAGGAAATAATATTGCTAAAATAAGAAGTATCCCCGGGAAGTTTTCTAAAAATTTTTGAATTCTTTTTGTAGTAATTGAAATTGCTAAAAGGGGAGTGATAACTAAAAATGCCAAAGAAAGCGCAGGAATCGTAGTTAATAAATTTGTTAAAAGCAAAAAAATAAATCCCAGAAAAATTCCGTTTTTAAATCTCAATTTTCCGTTGTTAGTTCTTAATTCTTCAGAAATCTTATTTAAATTAAAATCTTCACCAAATCTTAAAATTCCAAAATAAACTAGCTGAAAGACAAAAACCATTACTAAAACCTGACTTGATGCAAAAATTAAGAAATGTGTTTGGAAAAATGTTGTAATTGAAAAAATGAAAAGTAAAAGTGCGGCAAAAATATTTTCATTGTCCTTTGACAAAAACCTTGCAGCGTAATAATTAACAAAGAAAAATATTAAGCTTAAAATTCCGGCAAATCCAAAATCTAATAAATCAAAGGTTTTATCATATGCCAATTTTTCCGAAACCCCCGGCATATCCAGAGATAGGAAATTTATATTAAACTTTTCGATAAAAAATTTAGTAACAATTAGCGAGAGTGAACTTCCGAAAAGTAGAGAAGAAATAAGAACTAGCCAAACTTTTTTACCAACATCAGTCATATTTTTATTGTATCGAAAAGATTTAATATTTACCATGAATGAAAACTTGCATTCTAAATATATAAGTATCAAACTTTAAATAATGAGAGTTTTGTTATTACTTGTTTTAATTTTAATAGTCGCAGGCATAGGAATGTACTATCTTAAAGCAAGACTGTCTTCATCAGCTAAACTTACAATTCCGATTGTTGCTCATCCAACTCCACCACCATCACTTTTACCGTCTTTTTTACCATCACCATCTCCGACTTTTGATCCGACTTCACCTTCAGGCGTGGTTCAAAATTTTTATAAATCATACAAGGAGTGCATGTTTAACCCTATACCTGAGGCTGTTGGCGGCGTTGCAAATTATTGTCAGACAAATAATTCATATGTAAGTACAAGCTTCACTGCCAACTTAAAAGCCAAAAGAATAGTCGCCATAGATCCAATTCTTTGTGCACAAAATACTCCAAACAGTACTGAGGTGCAAATCTCGACTCCTTCCGCAACAGCCTCCAGAATTAATGTGGAAGTTATTGAATATTTCGGCAGCGGTCTGAATAATATTCAGGT
This sequence comes from Candidatus Daviesbacteria bacterium, assembly GCA_021731695.1. Classification (GTDB taxonomy): domain Bacteria; phylum Patescibacteriota; class Microgenomatia; order Daviesbacterales; family UBA10151; genus JACPKO01. The sequence continues at coordinate 20,405 of JAKFWZ010000025.1, forward strand.
ACAGCTGATAAAACAAAAGGGGGAGTGGAAAGTAAATAATATAACTTGCCTAAAACCTTAAATTTTAAGCCTTTCCATATCGAAGAATTTGACTTCTAGGCTCAAAAAGAGCAAAATTGGTTTATGGAATCTCCAATAGGTATACCGGAATATAGTAAAATTTTAAGCGAAACTATTGGACCTCAAGAAGCACAAACAGCAATAGATGACCTCATAAGGCTTCACAAACTTCCGGGTGTTAACCCTGAGTTAGTAAGAAGAGTAATAGTTCACGGAGGAGAGCTTAATTTAACTCCAAAACCCGATGAAGTGGAGCTTGGTAGCTTGACAGTTGTTACCCCTTATCAAGGAGTATTCGAAAAGACGGTTTATCATGTCCTCAGTAATGGTGCAGTTCATATAAAAACCCCCAGTGTAGACAATAATGCTCCATCTGTATTATCAATTGGTGTTGGAGCGGTATTTACTATCGATATGAGAACAGGTCGACCAGTACCAGGACTTACTTTTTATGGATTATGCGGAGAGTCAGGAGAGGCAGTTCCAATAGCCGGAATTTCTCAAAGGCCAGTAACCGGACCCCTTGGATATTCTCATCCAGGGAATCCGCGCGCAAGCTGGGACTCAGGTATACACAGATCTTGATTTACCCCCTCAAAAAGTGCATAATTACCGAATGCCTTTTAAAGAAATTGTCAGAGCTGTTGACCGAGCTGTTGACGGTGCAGTAGCCAGATTTTCCGGTTTCCCCGAACTTTTACCACCAGAAAGAGAAGCTGCACGACTTGCAAGGAAGGCGGCGGGACTTAGATTAACTGGACAAATAACTCCCGAGCATGCTGCCGGCATTTTGTCATCTGTGAGCTCTGAATTCACGGAAATAGCAAACGATGCTTATAATTTCACTAAGAAAGACGTTTGCATTTTGGAAATTTAGGACATAATGAAGATACATTACCACGACACTTAAGAGACTTTGCAAACTACCGGGCAAACAGAGTCGCGCAAGTTGAAAAACCGCAACACAATTAGCAACTTCCCACAATCCTAATAGTACAATCGCTTTTACGGAGATGACGAAGGAACAAGCTGGATTCCAAATCAAGTTTGGAATGACAAAACCTTGATACACTCAGTTTACATGAGTGTATCTTGACTCCCAGCCTCAAAAGAGTAAAATTTTCTTGTTATGGCTGAACGGAAAACCAACGAAATCGAAGTTTCCGTTTGCCTCGGACCCGATTGCTCTACAAGAGGGTCTGAAAAGCTGCTTGTTTACTTACAAAATTCATTCCATGATACCGAAGGCATAACTATTGCCGGTAGGAGCTGTCTTAATAGATGCGGCGAAGGACCGAACGTATTAGTTGAAAAAGGAAGCGAACAGCGGGGGGAGATATATACTGGGGTCGGCAGAAAATTTTTTGGGATTCCCACCGGACTAAGGATATCGGACTTTATAAAATTTATCCTACTTGAAAGATTAAGTTAAATTAATTTGCCTCACAGCCTCAAAAAGAGCAAATCCTGTCATTACAATGTATAGACATAATGTGATATAATGATCTCATGCAAAAGGTATTCAAAAACGGTAATTCTCTAGCTGTTACAGTTCCCAAAGTTTATGCTCAGGAGCTCAATATTGAGCCTGGGTCTTCTGTTGCCTGGAAAAAAAGTAAAGGAGGATTACTTCTTAAATCTGCTAAAAAAAGGGCTTTACCAGAAGGAATTACACCTGAATTTGTTAAAATGGTCAATGAATTTATGGATGAACATGATGACGTCTTAAGAGAGCTTGCAAAAAGGTGAAAAGGATTAAGTTCTACTATCTTTCTGTGTCTCAAGTCCTCTGGATTCACAAACAATCCGTTGATAAATACGGCGGAGCTCACGGGATTAGAGATGTTGGACTTATGGTTTCGGCTGTTGAAAGACCTAAGTCCAGTTTTGAAGATCAGGATCTTTACGAAAGTGTTTTTGATAAAGCAGCTTCTTTACTCCAATCTTTACTTAAAAACCATCCATTTATAGACGGCAACAAAAGAACAGCTTTAGCTGCAGCCGGTATTTTCCTGAAAATTAACGGATTTAAACTCAAGAACACTGAACTAGAGGAAGTTGAGTTTGCGGTAAAAGTGGATAAAGAAAATTTGTCTGAAAAAAAAATTTCAGAGTGGTTAAAAGAAAACGCTACTCCGTCATCCCGTGTTTCGTCATCCCCGCGCAGGCGGGGATCCAATAAAAAATCTTAGCTCTGAATTATTTATCAACTTATTAATAATCTCAGTCTTCTTTTTCTCATTAGATTCCCTACTTCAAGGGAATGACAAATCCTTGATACACTCAGTTTACATGAGTGTATCTTGACTCCCAGCCTCAAAAAGAGCAAACATAAGTTGTGAAGTTTAAAACAATCATTGGTAGAGTTGATCTTACATCCGGAGGAAAACGACATTTAATTGAAAGACATCCGATAATGGAAGATTATCTGGATCAGTTAAAACAGGTCCTGGAAACTCCTGATGAGATAAGATTGAGTAACAGAAGCAATGATGTGTTGTTGTTCTATCGGTATTTTGATAAAATCGAAGGAGGAAAATATGTTGCAGTAGTTGTAAATAAGACTGAACGAGTAGTCCTGACGACATACTTGACTCACAGGATCAAATCGGGAAGTGAATATGAAAAAACAAAATAATTTTAAACTTGAATACGATAAAAATGAGGACATCCTTTACATTACGAAAGGGAAATTAACAAAAGAAGATATATCTGAAGAAATGGGAGATGACGTCATAATCTGGAAGAATAAAAAAACTAAAGATGTAAGCGGCTTTACTGTTCTAAACTTATCAACCCGCTCTTCAAAAAAGGGCAATAGAGTTAATTTGCCTTTTGAGGTCGAACTCCACCCGCTCATATAACTTGACTCCCAGCCCCAAAAGAGTAATCAGCGTCATTACGAGGAGCCGGACTGGCGAAGCCAGGAGGCCGATTGCAAAATGCAAAGCATTTTGACAATGGTTCGAAGTGACGTAGTAATCTTGATTACATTTCTGGATCCCAAATAAGCAGAGCTTGCCGTTTGGTCAAGTTTGGGATGACATCAAGATTGCGACCCCCGGATCAAGTCCGGGGCTTCGGCTCACTTACTCGCAATGACAAATCCTTGATACACTCATGTGAACTGAGTGTATCTTGACTCCTAGCCTCAAAAAGAGCAAAAACACAAAATCTCTGACTTATTAAACCTGCTGGCGTTTAAAATAGTAAGACCAATGAACTACTCCGCAGCAAGCTGAATTAAATCCAACAATGCTATTTTTCCTGATTTAATTATCCTCTGTTCCATATTTGTCTATGTTAGAATTTTACCATGAGTGGCTGGAAAGTTACTTATTATATTTCACTAACTGGAGAAAATCCTGTAAAGAAATTTTTGGATATGCGGCCAGCTGCTAAATTAAAGGCTTTTAGGATTTTTTCCCATATTGAGGAATTTGGTTTAACATCAGTCATATCGCATGTTAAAAAGCTGGTTGGAACTCCACTTTGGGAGATTAGAATCTTAGGTGGAGATAGTGTAAGAATATTCTATGTCACTCAAAAAGAGAAAAAGATTTTAATCCTCCATGCTTTTGCAAAAAAGACTAATAAAACACCAATTAAAGAAATTGAAATAGCTTTATCGAGAATACCTAATTGACAATCATATATCTTAAAAGATATAATCT
>JAKFWZ010000054.1 GCA_021731695.1 Candidatus Daviesbacteria bacterium
AAAGTTGACCATCCAAAATTGTCTCTACGATATCCTTGTCCGGTTTCAGGATTGTAGTATTCTCTGAAACCCCATTTTTCAATCATCTCAACCATTTTTGCAACAACTCCATCCGCAATTTCATCATAGCCATGTTTTCTTAGGCCACGGACGATGAACCAGTTTGTCGCCATCCATGTTGGCCCCCGCCACAAAAGTTTTATTTTATAAAAAGGTATATCATTAGGTTCGTAATAAACTTCATTTGCTGACACGGAAGGAAAGGGGAACGGGCGGTAAAATTCCTGTGGATTTAAAAGATGCTTACTTATGAGATCCTCAAGCTTTGAACCTTTGAATCCTTCTAAAAATAAAGGTAATAAACTGGCGACTGTTTTTATCTTAACTTTCTTCTCCGAATTTGAATAAAGACTGTAAAAGATTTTGTCTTTCTCATCCCAGCATTTTTTAAGCAAACTTTCCTCTCCTTTCTTTGCTATATCTGCAAAATATTTTTCCTCTTGAGCATTCCCAACTTCCTTAAATAGTCTTGATAAAGCTCTGTTTGCCTCTATGAAAACTGTATTGAATAATAATTCTTCAACATTGAAATAATCTTTTTCCAAAATTATTTTGTTATTAAATCCATATTTCTGGTTTAACAGATCTCCCTTTCTGTAATAATAATGAAGCTTTGCTGTTGTTTGGCCTTCATATCCTGCAACAATTTGAAAAACAGGCAGTTCGTCCATTCCAGATTCATTAGGCGAAATAATTGAAACTAAAAAATCCTTATCATTATCCCGATTTTCTAAAAGCCATCTATGATGTTTTGCCAACTTTTCTAAAATTTCTGTTAAAAACTTTTTAGCTGAAAGCGAGTCTCGCTCATCTTTATCTTTGTCATAAATTATTTCAGCAGCTATCGCGAAAACAGGGGGTTGAGTTAAAGATGTAGTTCTAGGTCTCCCTGGAAATTTACTTTCAATAAATGCCCAATGTGGTAAATCTAAATATCTGCCCTCCCAAAAAATAATATGCGGAATAAAACCATTTTCCCACTGCGCTTTTAAATGATTTTTAATTTCTTCCTTAGCCCATTTCAAATCAAAATGAGATAAAACTATTGAGTGAAAGGCGGTATCCCAGAGAAATTGGAAAACATATTCTTCTTTGGCAGGAGCAATGAATTTAAATTTAGTTTTTTTCCAATCAGAATAGCCTTCGATTAAATTGTTTTTGAAAATTTCTTTCGCTTTGAGAATATACTTTTTTTTGAGAACAGAGTTTTTCTTCATGAACAAAGTTTCAGCTCAAAAGTATTTTGTGTCAATGGAGCAAAAACTGAAGAGTTTAGAGTTTTCCTTGTCTTGCTAGGCTGGAATTCTGAACTCTTTTAACTAAAGCTTCCTGAGCAGCGGATAGATTTTCATCTTTAGCCAACCAGATTTTTAAAGGAGTTGCAACAATTGCTCTTCCAAAAGAAGCGCTAATGTTTTCGATCCCTTTTTCTTTTGCCAGCTGACATATTCTGTTTAAGTATTGTTCGGATAATTCATCATTTATCCCGCCAGATAAGAAGTTAATTCCTGAAATATTTTCCGGAACATTTTCCATTAAAACTTTAAGGGTGGTTCGAGCGACTTCATCAACTGATTTCTGGTTTGGATTATCTTCTCCGGCAGTAATCATATTAGGTTTTAAAATTGCCAGAGAATAATCTAAACCAGATTTATCCACTTCGGCAAAAACGCCTTTCAGAACTTTGCTTGTAACTTCAGCATCCTTTTCAAGCGTATGATTTCCGGTTCTTAAAACCTCAGGCTCTATCATCGGAACCAATCCTGCATCCTGAGTTTTTTTAGCCAGAATGGCCTGCACTTTAGCATTTGCTGCAATTAGTTCATCAGAAGGAGTAGTGTCGGTTATTTTAAAAACACTTCGGAATTTTGTCGCGCCTGCTCCCTGAGATTTCCATTTGGCTAAGAGTTCATCAATGTTTTCTTCAAACTTTGTTGTTTGTTCGCCTTTATCAGCTTCAGCTGGCAAGCTCTGCTTATCATTAAAATCAACTAACCCGCTATCGATTTTGACAATGATAATAATTCCCTGTTTTTTTAAATCCTCGATAAGCTTGGCAGACTCAAGCATTTCAGGATGCAAAATTACTCCGACTGCACCCGCATCAGCTATCGGAGCTGTTGCGATTAGTTCGCGCCACTTAACCCGCATCTCAAAAGAATCCGGAATCCCAACTGCATCAAAACGTGCCTTCATTGTTGAAGGGGATTCATCGGCTGCAACTATAACGCCGGGAGGAGTAGAGAGTTTTTTGGCGACTTCAGCAATATCCATGATCTTCATTATGCCAAAAATTTTGAAATTTGCTAGACACTAAACTGACTGAATAATTTCAAAGCCATCTTGAGTTATTAAAATAGTCTTTGCTTTTGAATCCTCAACACCTGAAACTCCGAACCACCAGTCATCTGTTACAGGTGTAGCACAAACAATAATTGATTCAGGTTTTGCAGGAACTAAATCATCAACTTCTAAAATTTTCGCCTGTTCAGTCTCATCTGTATTTTCAGAATAAATTCTCGCTTCTGCATGACCGCCAGTAGCTTTCGCTCCTGCTGCAGCGATAACGCCTTCTTCCCATCCTCCGCTTCCCATAAGCAAAACGGCCTTAATATTTTTAGGAAGTTTTTTACCACTTATATTTTTTAATTCCTGATGATCCAAAACAGCGAGAAGTCCCGGCACTAAATCTCCGCCCGGAATTAATATAGTTGTAACCCCTGATTTTTTTGCAGAATCTATTTCAAATTGATTTCTTGGCCGGTCCAAAATAATAATTGCCAGATCTTTTGGATTGTGGATTTTTAACTCTCTAAGTGCAATTTTTATATTTTCAGCGGGACTAAAATCAAGTGAAATTTTTCCCTTTAAAGAGGGAGGACCAAAAAGTTTTCTCATGTAGTCAAAATCGCCTGTTGTGCTAAGTCCATTTTTTTGATCTAAAACTGCTGTTAAAACTGAATAGGATCCAGGAATATTCCTTGATGCAAAAGCAGTTCCTTCAACAGCATCATTTACGATTTCAACAAGTGTTCCTGATTTAGATCCATATGAACCATATAAATCAGGGCTTTCAATTCCGTCGCGCCTAGTGTCTTTTCTGCCTTCGCTACCTCGAATTTCAATGTAAAAACGAGATTGAGTTTCAAAAACTTCCCGCATCGCCTCAACTGCAGCTTTATCGATTTCGCGGCCTAAAGCTTTGAAGTCTCTGTTATCTTCACCAGGAAATCCTTTATTTAGTCTTTGAATTTCTTTATACGCTGCGAGCGCTGCTTTCGTTGTTGATAACGTAAAAGTTTTCTTGAACTCTTCAAATAATTTCATGTATTAATTATATCCGGAGCCTCTTGACAGAATACTGACACAAAAAATCACTCACAACAAGGGTCTTTGAATCCGCATTTTTGGCAAATTGCATCAACGCTTCCGGCGAGAGCGCCAATAATAAATCCGCATTTTGGACAATCCTGTATTAAAACTGAAGAATCTAGTTGTGAGCTATTAGTATTTTTCATATCCCGGGAAATAATCCCTGATTGAATTTTCATCACGGACTCCCATATCAGCTATTTTTACTTCTAAATCTTCAACCATGGGTTCTGGACCGGAAGTATAAAAAATATAATCTTTAAAGCCGGGGACTAAGTTTTTAATTAAATCTGCATCCAATTTTCCAGGAATAATTTTAATATTCTCAGTTAGTTTTTCGGCTTCAGTATTTTCTGCAGAAACAATATAGATGATTTTGAATTCTGGGTGCTTTTTAGCAAGTTTCTCAAATTCTTTTTTGAAAAAAGCATTTTTATCACGAATTGCGTAAAGAAGAATAATATTTAAAGGTTGATTGTTATGGTCGAGTTGTAAAAGCATTGAGCGAAAAGGTGTGATCCCAATACCGGCAGCAATGAAAAGGGTTTTTCTTCGCGGATCTTTTAAAATAAAATCCCCTTTTGGGCCGGAGGCTTCAATAGTGTCACCAGGCTTCAAGCCGGCCAGGTCTTTTTTAAATGTTGAAGATTTTTCCTCTTCAACTCTGGTGGAGATTTGAATTTTATTTTCAAAGGGAGGAGCGGGATTGGTAAAAAATCTATTTTCGCCCCTTTCATCTGGATTTGAATTAGGAAGTTTGTATCTAAAAAATTGCCCAGCCTGATAATTTAAATCTGCAGGTTTTTCAAATATAAAAGAAATAACATTTCCTTCTTCGTGCTTTTTAGCTAAAAGCTTTATTTGCATAGCCCCATTATACCTTGCCAAATCTAGCCTAGCAGTTTATACTGGCGCCAAGACTGCCAAAAGGAGGGGATATTTAATGAGCCGCAATATAACAATAGTAGTAATCATTCTGATAATTATTTTGCTCGGAACTTATTTAGTTTGGCTTCGCGATAAGGTAACAAATCAGCCAGAACCAACCCCTTCGCCTGAAGTGGTTATGGCGCCTTCGGTTGCACCGTCACCTACAATTGCACCAAGCCCATCAACTGAAGCAAGTCCATCAGCAAGTACTAAAAAAGAAGCTACAAAATCAGGAACAACAAAATCAGCTTCACCCTCGGCAACTACTAGATAGCTGGTAAGTACTTGTGAAAGTGAACCTAATCCTGTATTTTTAATACTCTATGGATTCTTCTGTGGAAAAACTAATCATTATTGGTTCAGGCCCTGCAGGTTTAGCCGCCGCAATTTATGCCGCCCGCGGAGGCTTAACTCCTTTAGTTATTGCCGGTCGTGAGGCTGGTGGACAATTAATGCTCACTACTGATGTTGATGACTTTCCTGGATTTGAAGAGGGAATTCAGGGACCTGACTTAATGATGAAGATGCGAAAGCAGGCCGAAAGATTTGAAACCCGATTTATTTCAGAAGATGTATTAAGCGTCGATTTTTCCCAAAAACCATTTACAATTAAAACTGAAACCAAAGAACTAAAAGCACAAACTGTAATTATTGCAACAGGAGCAAAAGCAACATGGCTTGGTATTGATTCAGAAACCAGACTGCGGGGAAGAGGAGTTTCAGCTTGCGCAGTCTGCGACGGATTTTTCTTTAAAGGCAAAAATATCATGGTAGTCGGAGGAGGAGATACGGCGATGAGGGAGGCTCAACACCTCTCAAAAGTCGCTTCAAAATTATTTGTAGTTCACAGAAGAGATGCATTCAGGGCTCAAAAAGCTTTGGTTGATTTAGTGACTTCAAAACCAAATGTTGAAATTTTATATAACAAAACAATAGATGAAATTTTAGGCGAAGATAAAGTGAGCGGAGTAAAACTTAAAGACACTGTCTCGGGCGAAGTTTCGGAAATGCCGATTGATGCAGTTTTTGTTGCGATTGGTCACAAACCTTCAACGGAATTTCTAAAAGGACAAATTGATCTGGATGAAAAAGGTTATATCAAAGTTCGTGATGAAGTATTTTCTTCTGTTGATGGTGTGTTTATTGCAGGGGATGTTTCTGATTTTAGATATAGACAGGCAGTTACTGCGGCTGGAGCAGGAACAAAAGCGACCTTAGAAGTTGAGCATTATTTAGAGCAGTGAAAAGCCAAACGAGCCAAGTGTGTTAAAATTTTCTGATGAATATACTAAACGAATTCTTAAAAATTATTCCTTCAAAAACAATTTATGCTCATTGTGATATTCCCTGCGGAATATATGATCCATATACTGCACAAATCGCAGCGCACTCTGTTTTAAGAATGACACAATTACTAGTAGAAGCTGGCGATGATATGCATAAAATCGCAAGATTAACTGCGGTTAAAGAAGAACATGCAGAAAAAGTGAAGGAAGAAGTGAGAATTATTTGGGGCGATTATTTTAAGGAAGAGCAGTTAGAAAAATTTCCTGATCTACACGAAAAAGTTTTTAGAATTATGAAACTAGCTTCAAAAACAAAACAAGAAGTTAGTCTGGAATCTGCAAATTCGCTTCTCGTTGCAGTTCAGGAATTTTCTGAGATCTTTTATCAAAGCAAAGGACTAAAAGTAAAAAGAATAAAATCAATTTATCCAACAGAAGGTGAAATGGTTTTTTATGATTATGAACATTCACATGAACATTAATGGTTTTTCTTCGAAAGTATAAAATCTCCGGTCATAGCATGGAACCTTCATTAAAAGACGGAACAGAAGTTTTAGTGAGCGGTTTATTTTTAAATCTAAAAATCGAAGATGTTGTTGCGTTTAAATTTGATAAAAAAATGATTTTAAAGAGAGTTAAAGAAATCAAAAACGGAAAGGTTTTGGTACAAGGGGATAATAAAAAAGATTCAAAAGAGTTTGGGTGGATTGAAAAAAAAGATATTTTGGGCAGGGTGGTGTTTATATTAAGCTAGGAACGATATAATATTAGAGTATGCCCGAAGCAACTGCCCAATTAAAACCTCCTGCTCTGGAACATCAGCCCGTAGTTATTGATCAGAAGCTAAACGGAATTCGCCAGGGTGTAAGCGAAAATGCCGGACTCGCTATGGGAACGAGCGCACCAAATGTAATCCCAGCACAAGAGCAAGACCCCGAACTGAGTTTTATACCTCGGGGAGGAACAGTACAAACAGGTGCGGATAATAAAACAGTTAAAGCTCCGGGAACATTTCTTACTGAGACTAATGACACTAGGCACTATGTTGATTTTAGTGGTGAAGGAGCACCGGTCAGAACTGGACCGGCTGGTGAGTTACATGGTGCTGTAGAGGATCGGAAGAATGCAGTACAGCAAGAACAAACTAATCCAACACCAAAAAATCAAAGTCCCTGGGAAAAATTTGATATTTGGATTCACACAGGCAATACAGATGAAAGGAAGAATTAATCTGCTAGAATATAGGACCCTATGGAAGTAACACAAACAGCTGTAGCTCAAGGACCGGATTTTGGATTGATAATGATCATCATTTTTGGTGCATTATTAATTACCCTGGCACTTCTAGGGCTGGCAATTTATTTTTATCCGTATTTTAAAAATCTTTATAAATACAGGGAGAGGGAGAAGTATTCTTTGGGATTTGTTTTGCTTCAGATAACAGTTCCTAAAGCCAATGAAGTAAAAATTGATGCTGCAGAACAATTTATCTCATCACTTTATTCGATAAAAGCGGGTTCGGGAGGATTTTTAGGCATGTTTAAGGATATGAAGCCCCAGCCTCATATTTCATTTGAAATTGTGGCGCTTCCGGAATCAATCAGATTTTTTATTGCCTGTCATAAAAAATATCAGGATTTAATTGAAAAACAAATCAATGGAGCATATCCGGACGCATCAGTTAAAGAGGTTCCTGAGTATAATATTTTTTCAGAAACCGGAAAAGTTGCCTACACTGCGTATAAATTAAAATCTGCGGATTATTTTCCGATGAAGACATATAAGGAACTACCAACAGATCCTTTATCAGGAGTCACCTCAGCTTTAGGAAAAATGCAGCCTGGAGAGGGAGCTGTGATTCAAATTTTACTTTCTCCTGCTGATGACAAATTTAAAAGCGCTGGTAAAAAATTCCTTAAAAAAGAAAGAGATCCGGGAGATGGCGATAAACCAAAAGCTCCGCCTGATCAGAAACAACTGGATGCGGTTGAAACAAAAATCTCAAAATCCGGTTTTTCAACTGTGATAAGAATCGTTACATCTTCAACCTCAGAAGAATCAGCAAAGGCCCATTTAGGAAATATTAAAGCTTCGTTTGAGCAATTTAACGGTCAGTATAATGGATTTACAGGCGCAAAAATTCCATCACAAAAAGGATTCATTAGAGATTTCGTTTACAGATTCCAGCCCAGATTTGATAAATTACCGATTTTAACTAGCGAAGAATTAGCATCACTTTTTCATTTACCGAATAAACAAGTTGAAACGCCGCATATTCAGTGGCTGCCCGCTAAATCTGCTCCACCACCGGAGAAGATTCCAACCAAGGGTCTTTATATCGGAAAATCAAAGTTCCGGGGTCAGGAGAGGCCGGTATTTATTTCTGATTTTGACCGCCAGCGTCATATGTATATTATTGGAAGAACTGGTACCGGAAAAACTGAGCTTTTAAAATCTATGATGGTTCAGGATATTTATGCAGGAAGAGGCCTTTGTTTTATTGACCCCCACGGAGATGCAGCAGAGGAAATGCTTGAAAGAATTCCGCCGAACCGCGCGCAGGATGTGATTTATTTTGATCCTTCAGATTCTGACAGGCCTTTTGGTTTAAACATGCTTGAGGCGTCATCAGAAGAACAAAAACATTTCGTGGTAGCTTCAATTATTGGACTTATGTACAAACTTTATGATCCGCATAAAACCGGTATTATCGGTCCGAGGTTTGAGCATAACGTTAGGAATGCGATGTTAACTTGTATGAGCAAGCCAGGTAATACTTTTCTCGAAGTGGTTCGTGTTATGACCGATCCTGAATTTGTTAAAGAATTGTTGCCCTATGTTCAGGACCCGGTTGTCAGACGCTATTGGACAGATCAAATCGCTCAAACGGCCGAGTTCCACAAATCCGAGATTTTGGATTACAACGTTTCCAAGTTCGGCCGATTCGTTACCAATATGATGATGAGGAATATTATTGGTCAGTCTGTTTCCTCGTTTAACTTAAGGCAGGTTATGGATTCAGGAAAGATTTTAATTGTTAATTTATCTAAGGGTAAAATCGGGGATGAGTATTCAAACTTTTTAGGACTCGTTTTAGTTCCAAAAATTTTATCCGCAGCGATGTCCCGAACTGATATTCCGATTGAACAAAGACGCGACTTTTTCTTATATGTTGATGAGTTTCAAAACTTTGCAACAGACACTTTTGGTGAGATTTTAGCTGAGGCTAGGAAGTATAAATTGAATTTGACTGTGGCAAACCAATTTATCGGGCAAATTGGTGAAGAATTAAAAAATGCAGTTTTCGGAAATGTTGGTACAGTTGTAGCTTTTAGGGTTGGTGTAACTGATGCAAATTTTCTGCAGCATGAATTCGCGCCTACTTTCAATGAACAAGATTTGGTAAATATAGAAGCGAGGCATATTTATGTAAAAACTCAGGTGGAGGGAGAGCCTGTTAATCCTTTTTCAGTTGATACGACTTTTCCATCATGGGAAGACTGGCAGAAAATGCGTAGACCTGAGGTTGGAAGAGCAATTAAAGAGCTTTCTAGATTAACTTACGGTCGGGATAGAACTTTAGTTGAGGCAAACATTTCTGAGAGAGCACGGCTTTAACTTCGAGCGTCATTGCGGCTTCCCTCAGAAGGGTGTGCTGGAGCGAAGCGACGTGGCAATCTTGATTATCATAATGACTCTTTATTAATTGGATTCCCGCCTGCGCGGGAATGACAACTTTTGTTATAATTCCAGCAGGCGCGGATAGCTCAGTGGTAGAGCGGTTGTCTTATACACAATTGGTCCCAGGTTCAAATCCTGGTCCGCGCACAGCATTTGATTGAAATTGTACAATTGGTCCCAGGTTCAGCAATTTACTTGTAAATTGGGTGTATTACCTGGTCCGCGCACAACAGATGGTTGCAACGCTTGATAATTACCAGATTAAAAAAGGTTTAACAGACTCTCAGATCCTCCAGCTTATAAATTATTCCCAAACAGACCCATCTTTAAATATGACTTCTGATAAAGATCGTTTTAAGGATAGAGAAAGTTTTGATAAATTTTCTGAGCATATTTTAGAATACTACGCTTTAGTTGATGATTCGGATAATTTACTCGGAATAGTCTGGTTCGATGATACAGAGCTTTTAGAGGAGGATCGAATTACAGAAAATGATATATATGGAATTTCTTTTGCAATTAGACTCTACGAAGAAGCGAGAGGAAAAGGTCTGGCAGCCGAGTTTACAAAAATATGTATTGATGATTTTGAGGCATCGGAGAAATATCTGGAAAAAAATAAAAAGGGAATTTGGCTTACAGTTTCACCGGAAAATATTCCGGCTGTTAAAACCTATGAGAAATTAGGATTTGAAAAAGTTAAATATTTAGAGAAATGGGGAAAAGATCTGATGATTTTAAAAGTTTAGAGTTCGTCTAGAGTGATTTTACCTTCAGAAGTTTTTCCTTGAATAAATTGTAAATATCTTTCAGTTGTTGAAACTCTTTTGTGTCCTGCAAGTTTTGAAATAAGCAAAAGTGATGTACCGGCTTTTAAGTGATGAGCAATCCATGTATGTCTTAAGTCGTTAACTTTCGCTTCTTTGATTCCTGCAAGCCTGAAATATCTATCGATTGCAGTTCTGATGTTTCTTATAAGTAACGGTTTGCCTGTTTTAGTTACAAACATTGCGTTGTTTGGAGTTTGAGGCCTGACGGTCAAATATCTTTTAATGGCTTCAACTGCAGGTTTATTTAAAGGAATTGTTCGTTCAACAGTTCCTTCCTCAGGTTTTATATGAAGTGAAGGGGAGGTTGAGTCTAAATCAGCATCAGATACTAAAAGTTTTGCAAGCTCTCCGATTCTGATCCCTGTTTGTAAGAAAAGTTCAATGATTGCAAACATTCTAAGATCTGATCTCGAAGCATCCCTTAAGGCTCTGTATTCAAGTTCAGATAAAATTCTTGGTGGTTTATTCTCGAATTTAGGGTGTTCTAATCCACGAGCAGGATCGTCAGGGATTAAATTCGAAGTTTTAAGGAATTTAAAGAAAGTTTTTGTGGAATTAGTTTTTCTTGAAATTGATTTAGGAGTATAATTTTCTTTCTGAAGTTTATCCATAAAAAGCTTTAAATCTTCAGTTTGGATTGCATCAGCGTTTTCTTTGCTATTTGTGATCAGGAAATTTATAAGTTGCTCGATGTCTTTGCCGTAAGCTAAAATTGTAGCTGCAGCACGGTTTCTGCCTTTTAAATGGCCGACAAATTGCTGATGTGCATCTTTTAGAGTTATCATATTAACTAATGTCCCATAATATTATAATCATCAGCTATAAAAGTCAAGCATTAATTCGTTTTATGGGACAGGTGAAACTAGAGAAAAAACCGGCTTTTACTTGTTAAAAGTGGAACATGGAGTTTTTTTTAAGGATAATTGATTAGATCGATTTAAAAACATAAAATGTTAAAAAAAATCCTGGTCATAGTTATTGTTATTGTGGCTATTATCATTTTGATTGGTTTGATGCGCCAAATAGCCTCGGCCTTGAGTACTGACAGGCGTTTAAATACGCTACTTGAAGATGTAGCTGAAGTTGAAAAAGAGAATAAAAATCTGAAAAAGGAGCTTGCAACAGCTGAAACTTATGAATCTGTTGAAGAGGTGGCGCGGAATAATTTAAATATGTCGTTTCCGGATGAAACTGTAATTATCGTTCCTGAGTCTGTTATCCAGAAGGTTTTATTGCCTGAAGAAAAACCTATAGAAATTAAGCCACCGAACTGGGAAGGGTGGTTAAGGTTGTTTACTCACTAAAAACAAATCATTTTCTGCGGTAAACTTCGTCATGAGTACCAATATCGAAAAAAACTGCATTGTTACCGTTTAAATAATATATCAATCTAATATTTCCTTCTATGGAAATACTCCACCGCTCGGAGAGGCTCCCTTTTAATTTATGAGTTTTTAAAGATGGATGTTTGTGATTGTCGGAGAAAAAATTAAGCTGCTTTTGAATCTTTTTAACTAATTTTGGGTTTTTGCTATTGAGCTCTTTAATTTTTTTGAAGAGTTCAGGCTCAAAAGAAAATTTCATTCAAATTAGAGTTTTTTGAAGAATTCATCAACATCGTTTACATCAATAAGTTTTCCCTGTTTTTGCGCCTTTAAAGCCCTTTTATATGCTTTTTCGGATCTCGCAGAAAGTTCGAAAACCGGATAGTCCATATCTCCTACATCCTTTAAAATGAGGTGTTTAATATATCCTGCTAAAGGCATACCGAATTTTTGTGCCTTACTTTCAATAAATTCCTTAAGATTAACCGGAAGATTTACTTTTATTTGGGATTGAGGTGTAATCATGTTTATATTATAAACCAAAATCAGGACTTTTCAAGGACTAAATATTACGCCTATATTGCTAGTCAATCCATGCGTGTGTATAATACGCTTGCGGGGTAGAGCAGTGGTAGCTCGTGAGGCTCATAATCTCAAGGTCAGTGGTTCGAATCCACTCCCCGCAACATACCAAAAAAGCCGCCTGAAGGCGACTATTTTTGGTATTTGTGAGGTTTGGGGATTCGACTGCGATTTAACTTCGGTAACTTGGAAATTCTTTAGAGATAATTAACTTTGAAAGCTAAGAATTCTAATAAGGAAGCAAGTTCGGCAATTTGCTTGAGCAAATTGAGCGCTTCATCCACTCCCCGCAACAGATCAGTCCCATAGTTTGCATTTTACATCCCTTTCTGATAAAATAAGTTCGTATATGAGCCCTGAACGAGGAAGAAAATTATCAGTAACTGAGCGTATCTATGCTGCAAAGCAGTATTTAGGAGTAAGTAGAAGAGAAATAAGCTCAGAACTATCAAGATTTGCAGAAGTTGGAGATGTCCAAGGTCTGCAAGGGATGTTCCAAGCATATCTGGATTGGGAGTTGAGAGAATCTAAAGAGCAGACTCCTGATCAAATACGTACAAGAGCATGGATAATTTTGATGTCCTTACAAATATAGCCGATAAGACAAAAGTTACAAATGGTGATTTAACTGCTGCTTCAGTTATGGCAGTGCAAAATCCTAATATTGTTGGTGACATAACTCGATTCTATCGCTCAGTTGTTGGATATGATCCCGATCCTAATCCTGATACGAGAAACTAAGTTGCAAAATAGTTTCTAATCTGATCCATCCTCCGGGACCAAGTATTTTAGCCTCAAAATTCTTACTTCTCCATGGTATAATATCGTCATGAAACAGATCCACACTATTGTTTGGAAGGAAGATAATTTATATGTAGCAAAAGCCCTTGAGGTAGAGGTGGCAAGTCAAGGTGGTTCCGAAGAAAAAGCCTTGAAGAACCTACAAGAAGCCTTAGAGCTGTACTTTGAGGATAATTTAGAAGCAAACTACGCCCCTGTAAAAGAGCCCAAGCTTCAAGATCTATCCATTTCTGTTAATGCCTAAACTATATTCTGCAAGAATTATTTTATCTGCTCTCCAAAGAGCCGGATTCTCTATAATTTCTCAGAAAGGGAGTCATATTAAATTGAATAAAACTACAGAAAAAAAATCTTTTACTGTAATAGTCCCCAACCACAAAGAAGTCGCTCTCGGTACTTTTCAAAGTATTTTAAAACAAGCCGGAATGACTAAAGAAGAATTAAAAAATTACATAAAATAATTTCTAATCTGATTAACTCCCCGCAACAGGTAAATTATCCTTGTAATCTTCAATGCTTCGCTTGATAATTAATTCATGGTTAATCAAAAAGGTCTCTCAACAGTTATCCTGATATTAACAATAGTTATATTAGGTGCTGCCATTGTTGGAGGAAGCTATCTTTATAAAACCCAATATATGGATAAACGGGATGTTCAGAAGACTGAGATAAATGAAGCAAGTCCCAGCCCTGCTAGTAAGTTATCTATAAAGGGAAAAGTACTTTTTGTATCTAAAACAGGTAATTTATCAGTGGCTGATCCTGACGGAAAAAACATTTTGCCTGTTTCCAGTGACAAACTATTTAAAATGGTGGAGAATGGTCTTCCACCACGAGTTATAGGTATTTCTCCTGATTCCTCCAAATTTATTCTCGCTGCTCATGTAAAATATGATCCTGCGAATCCTGAGGATCCTGACTATAAAATTGGCAACATGAGTGCTTATTATATTTCTTCAGTTGATGGTAAAAATCTGCAAAAGATTGATCTTACTAAATTTTCAAAACTAGGCACTTCGATGATAATTTTGAATGGTTGGTCAACAGATGGAAATAAGATTATATTCACCGGAATAATACCTCAACCTTCAGGTCCGGCTAAAACAATGTATGGAGACTATGATCCGGTCTCCGAAGAAATCAGACCAATCTATACTGCAGATTCGCCTCAAGCAGGTTATTTAATGTACTACGATTCCCAAAAAGGTACCGTGATTTTTAGTAGTCAGCTTCCAGGCAGCGCTGATCCAACCGGTAAATTATACAAATTAAATTTACAGACTAAGAACATCGAAGAGTTCAATCGCCCAACTTTAAATCCCGGTAATATAGGGATGAATGTGTATATTCCTTATTTTGTAACTAGTGACAGTGATTTTAGCTCAAAAGAGCGTAGAGCAATTAAGATTTATTCATATGATCAGCCCAATATTCCAATAGCAGAAATCAAATTAAATAATCCTCAGAGCAATTTTACTAACAATTATGTTTGGTCTCCTAATTATAATTACCTGGCAATATCGAGCGGTTATAGCGAAGAAAAAGATGGAAAGCTCGAGTTTTACAGAAAGTTAAATATCTATACAAGAGAGGGAAAGCCAATCTTAAGCCGGGAGATTAACAATTTTGAATACTACTCAGGAAGTCTATTTTCTCCGGATGAGTCAAATCTTCTGATGGTAGGAATAACAACTTTAAAAGACGGACCCAAAATGGATATTCCTATTTGGCAGGTTATAGATATAAAATCTGGAGAACAACTATCAGAAAAAGTAATTTCCGAAGATTTAGGTTTGAATACAGTAGAGTGGTTAAGATAATCGAAACCAGATTTTTTGCTCAAAATTGACATAAAAAGTACAATACTCACTAATGGAGAATGCCGGAGTAATCTAAACACTTGATCTTCCATATTTTTGTCTTTCTCTTGTTATTAATCTTTCCAAAATATTCTTGAACTCTATTGGATTTTCGATATTTTTAATTGTTAAAGCCTGGGCATCAACACCGGAAGTATTAACAATAACTTTTCCGTGATGATATAAAAGTCTATCTAAAACTCCCTGATCAACTTCGATATGAGTGATTTTGCTGTAATTAGTTGAGAGTAAATCAACTTTAAAATAGCCTTTTTTTATAACCACACGTCGATTGGTCAAAATATAGCGATTACCTTCTTTTGTCATGTGATATTTAAATAAACCATAAAGTAAAGCGGTTATAAATCCAAAAATAAAATAATTAAGAGAAAATCCAAAAATTATATTAATGAGATAAAAAACCGCAATTGCTATAAAAAAAGAAAATATAAAATGGAACGAGGCGTTTTGCAAAAGATGATGTTTGCTGACAGTTCCAAAAAAGACCATTTCCTCGTCATCGCTTAATAAATGACTATATTGTTTTTTTTGTTTTTCGGAAGGTTCGCGGAATTCTGCCATATCTTTAATTAATTTTAACATTTAAAATACTAAGCAATGTGGTTTGTTTATGTGCTTTTATGCGAAGATAACTCCCTTTATACAGGGTCAACAAATGATTTAGAAAAAAGATTTTTAGCGCACAAAAACGGCAAGGGTGGGAAATATACAAAAGCAAAAAAAGCTGTAAAAATTATTTACAGTGAAAAAGTTAATTCAAAATCAGAAGCTTTAAAAAGGGAAATAGAAATAAAGAGCTGGACAAGAACTCAAAAAATTCAAAATCTGAAGCTAATTCTTAAATAATTTTCCTCCGGAGACAACATATAAAATAAGATCCTTTAAAATTGATAATCCATAAATTACTGACCTCTTAAAATTAATTGAGGAAGCTTCTGGGAAATATCTGACAGGAACGGCAATTTCGGAAATCTTTAGCTTATTCGCAATTGCTCCAAATAATAATTCCTGGTCAAAGACAAATGAATCAGAATATTTATGAAAGGGGATTTGCTCAAGGGCTTTTTTCGAATATGCCCGAAATCCGGTGTGATATTCAGAAAGATTTTGACCCAATATAATATTTTCTATAAGAGTCAGAAGTCTGTTGCCGTAATATTTATATAAAGGCATGCCGCCGGCCAATGCTTCATCTCTGGTTCGGATCCTTGAGCCGAGCATAATATCAAATCTGCCGTGTTTGATTGGTTTAATTAAATCAGCAGTTAAGCTGCTATCGTACTGGTAGTCCGGATGGATCATCACAACGATATCTGCGCCTTCAGAAAGCGCGAGGGTATAGCAGGTTTTTTGATTCCCTCCGTAACCGCGATTTTGAGGGTGTTTAAAAACTTTAAGTTTTAATTTTTTTGCGAGTTTTACAGTTTTATCCTGACTATTATCATCAACCAGGATAACCTGGTCAACAGTTTTTGCAGGAATATCTTCTAATGTTTTTTGAAGAGTTTTTTCTGCATTATAAGCAGGCATTACAGCAATAACTTTCATTTTAAAATATTTTTCCTGAAGGCAAGTATTGCAAGAGATATTAAGCCAAGAGCTGTCAAAAGTTTACTGAATAGAATTAAACTAGTAGGTTCAAAAACCACTTTTGCATCATATTGGCCTTTTTCCACCGGAAAATTAATCCGGCCATAGTCGTCAGGCAAATAGGATGTTTTTAAATTATTAATATATAGAGTTTGACCAGGAAAGCTAAATTGGCTTAACGAAACGTTGCTGCTTTGAGTTGCCTCAAAATTCCAGCCCGTTTCAAAACTATTTTGGTAAGCAGGTAATGGTTGAAGATTTTGATCATCTATAATTTTACCTTCAAGTTTAAAAACTAAATCACTGTTTTTAGGTCGGTATTCATTAAAGGTATTGGTTGTTACCTCTGAGGCCACAAAATCCAAATAAGAATTATCAACAGCCATAATTATTTTAGTGTGATGTCTGTTTGTATAAAGGGCGATTAAAACTAAAGCTAAACTAAGGCCAATTTTTAGAAATTTATACTTTATAAATGCTAAAACCAAACCAGCTGATAGAGATGCTAAAAATACTGCAGAAAGTAATCCCCGGAATGGATAGTCAACTGCAATAAAATTAATTGCCAGATTCCAGAGAAATGCGGAAGGATCAAGCATAAGGAAAATAACCAGCGCAAAACAACTTAATATCAAAATATTTAAAGGCCGGTTCTTTTTAGAGAGAAAACTAATAATCAGCAGTCCGATAATGCTAATCCATTGAGCAATTCCAACCTGAAACGAAATTTCACCATCTTTTGCATATGAGGTAATTGGACCAGTGCCCCATTTGGAATAGGCCAGCTGATTAAAGTTAACAAAATTATTTTTTACTAAATCTGAAAACCCCCCAATATCTGAAATAGCTGTATATTTTGAATAGAAAATCGCAGGGATCAGATAAAAAGCACATAGAAGTAAGGCTAACAATCCTGAAAAAATTAATCCCTTTAAAGTTTTGGCCCGATTTAATTTGGGGTTATTTAGAATGAAACCAATACTTAAAAAAATCACCACCGGTAAGATAAAAACAATTGTTAACAGATGCGAAAGGATTAAACCGGAAGAAGCGAGTGAGGTTAAGATAATTCCTGATTTTAATTTCCCGGAGAAAATTAAATAGAGCCCCAGAATAAATAATGGTAGAAACATAAAAATAAATAGAGTTCCGATTGAGGAGCTGATAAAAACTGTTAAAAAATGGTACGGCGCAAATAAATAAAGAATAGCCGCAGTTATTGAAGCAATTTTGTCGCTAGTAATTTTCTGAACTAATAAGTACATAAAATATCCGGACAGGAAAAATGTTAGAAAAACTATTAATTTGAAGGCGATAGGTAGTGGGATTCCTAAAGTAAGAAAAACTGAACCGGTTATCCAAGGTAGCGGATAAGAAAAGAAAAACAGCGGATAACCATATCCATAAGCCATATTAGCTATCCAATAGGGCGGGAACTGGCCATTCTGAAGTGCTGCAAAATAATGATGGAAGCGGGCTATATTGTGCCAAATGTCATGAGCACTATACAAAGAGGTTTCAAATATTGCTTTAAGCCCCAGCCAGGAGAGTAATAAAAGAATTGCGACGGGTAAGATTTTTTTAACCACTGTTTTTAGAATTTAGCATATATAAGCTATAATCTAAATGATTATGCGTTACCTGGGAGTAGACTATGGTTTAAAGAAAATGGGACTGGCAGTTTCGGAAGGTCAGATTGCATCTCCTCTTAGTGTTGTTGAAATTTCCGGTCTGGTTGATGCCGTATCTAAAATTTCCCATGTTATAAAACAGGAAGAAATCGAAAGAGTTCTAATAGGAGTTCCTGAAAGCGGGGAAGCAAAAAAAATTGCCAAAAAGTTTTCAGCTGAATTGAAAACAAAAGTTGAAAATGTCTCAGTTATAGAAGCAGATGAAACTTTAAGTTCTCAAACTGCAAAAGATTTAATGATTGATTTAGGAGTTGGGGAAAAAGCCAGACAAAAAGAAGATGCATATGCTGCAACAATAATTTTGCAGAATTTTTTGGATTCTTTGGTATAAAATATAGCTTGAGACGCATTACACGTATGGAAAGAAAAAGGAAAAACGGATTTGGAAAAGTTGTTTTAGCTTTAATTTTTTTAATAGTAATAGGCTTTTTTGTTATCCAGGCATTTACAGACTATCTTCAAGCTCCGGCTGATGCAAACGGAGCAAAAGTAGCATTCATAATTAACGAAGGACAGTCTGTCGCAGAGGTTGCTAATAATTTAGAACAGAAGGGAATAATTCGCTCAGGATTTTTCTTTAAGCAATCAGCTAAGAACGCGAATTTAGTTGTAAGTGCAGGAGATTTTGTTCTTTCGCCTGCTATGACAAATGATGAAATTATAAAAATCCTTTCCGGAGAATCAGCAGATACAAAGGTCACTTTAATAGAAGGTTGGCGGGTTGAAGAAATGGCCAGAAGGCTAAAAGCAGAAATGGATATTGATGAGGCTGAATTTTTAAGTCTGGCAGAAGAAGGCTATATGTTTCCTGATACATATTTTTTCCACCCTGATGCAACTTCAGAAACTATAACTGGGATTTTAAGATCAACTTTTGATAAAAGATATTCGGACCAAATCCAAAATCAAATAAAAGCTCAGGGTTTAACTCCGCAGGAAGGTGTGACTTTAGCCTCAATTGTTGAGAGAGAAGGCAGAAGTAAAGAAGTGAGAACGAACGTTGCGGGCATTTTGTTAAAACGTTTTAAAATGGGGATGAAATTAGACGCTGATGCAACTGTTCAATATGCAAAAGATTCACAAAAATTAAAGAACGGCACTTTAATAAAATTCTGGGAGCCGATTTTAATTTCAGATTATACAAATGTGATTTCGCCCTATAACACTTATTTGAATAACGGATTGCCGCCGGCACCAATTGCCAATCCTTCGTTAATGTCTTTGCAGGCGGTAGCTGACGCAAATCCAGATACCCCATATCTTTATTATTTCCATGATTTAGCGGGGAATTCTTACTACGGGCGAACCTTAGAAGAACATAACGAAAACGTAGCAAATCACCGTTAATGATCAAGTCTTCTGTCTCTCAGAACTACACATTTATCACATCTTAAACCCGAAAGCGCATAAATATTTGCATTGTGTTTTGAGGGGAAAATTTTTAGCGAGTTATCGCGAGCTCCGCTCATCTCATCATGTTCCCGTAGTTGTATAAGTTTAGGATTGTTATCTGATGATAGACTTCCGGGTCCTCGGATAATAACTATTTTTATTACATCATCTTCATCAAATTTAAGCGGTGTAAATTCCTGAACAGTATTATTAAAAGCCAGAGCGAAACCATTTTCCAAGGTTTCGCGGGTGATGCTTTTAAAATAGCCTGTTGAGCCAAACGGAGTAGTGGCTACGACTCCATCACCAATAATTATTTCAGAAGTTATAGCGTGCCCGTTTTTTAAAACTTTAAAACGAATTGCATGCATTGGGGTTGAGTTGCGGATGACAATATCGTTGATTGCCAGAATATCTTCATTTCCGATTTTAGCTTCAAGTTTCCTGAAACTTTCTTTCTCTATCGTCCCATCTGCAAGAGTTTCGAGTAAATGTTCAGTTGTATGTTGTGGGCATTTTTTACAAACTTTACTGTCTCTAATTGGGAGTTTGGGAATCGAGGGGAATTTTCTTTCAGCAGATAAGAGCGTTCCGTCGCCGCCATAAGAAATAATTACATCTGGCTTATCATCTGATATTTCAAGTCCATATTCACCGATAAGATGTCTGATTGAGTTGGAATTTTTTCCGTAGAGCGCAACTTTCATATGTTTTTGTCATTCAGAGCTCCGCTTTGGCGGAGCGTGGAATCCTGATTTGTTTCTACCAAGATTGCGACGCTTCGCTCGCAATGACACTATTTGTTAACCGTGCTTTTTAAATCTTCGAAATAAGTGGAGTAATCCCGCATTTCTAATATTTGTGCTTCATTAAGTAAATCCGAAGATTCAGTGATTGGTGCGGCGGTAGGAGCGGGAGTTGGAAGAGCTATTAACATTGCTTTTGGTATTAAACCAGCAGGTTCGCCTAACTCTTGCGCAGAATTGGTATTACTTGAAATCTTTGATGTTTCGCTGAGAAAATTTTTCTCAAAAACTACATATAAAACTCCGATTAGCATTGCAACGATAACTACGCCTAAAATATTTTTAAAACTCATATTAATTTTCCAGCATTTTAATTAAAGCCTGTTTTGACTTTTCGACTTTGCCTTTTAAAATACCTGTGTCAGATTGCAGAGTCTGAATCTGCAAAATAATATCCCGATCAACGCTGGATTCTCCGGTTAAAGTGAATAAATAATTTTTTGCAGCTTGAAAAGCAATTGCCTCGTGCGCATAAGTAATCCAGTATCTGGCATTTTCAACAGGATCTGCTAAATCCCGGTTAATCCCGTCTGTTTCAGGAACTGTCGGGATATTATTTCTGATGATATATTCATTTAGGATATTGCCCTGTCTTAACGTGTTATGTTCGAGTTCAGTAGTGATAAAAGCATTAAGCGCTTTTATTTCATCCTGATAAGCATCAAGCTTCTTCTGATTTTCCAAAGAATATGTCTGTCTTTTAGTTTCGTAGGCATCGAGCTTTTCGTTATAAATATCTTCAGGAGTTGTGCGGGCGTAAGTAGTGATGAGTGATGAGTGATGAGTGATGAGTAAAAGAACCAGGAGAGAGAAAAGAAAAAGCAGTTTTTGCATTTAATGCAAAATAACACAAAATATGGTTCAATACAAACCCATGGCTTACAATAATATTCCAACTACCCGCGGTTATTCATTATCAGATTTTCATGATTTTGATACCTGCACTTTTAAGTTTTTAGTCAAACATGAACTAGGGAAAAAATATGAAATTGGAAAGGGCAGTCCTCAAATGGCGCTTGGGGTTTTGCTTGATAAAACAATAAAAGTGATTCATTCCTTCGGGGAAAAATCATATAACGCAACACCTGAAAGACTTAAGGGTGCAGTGCGATACAGTGCAAAACTGATAATCGAGGAAGAAAAAAAGAATCCAAAGAAACCAAATTTTAATACGGCGACTGTTGAATTTTTAAATGAAGATATTTTTTTATCAGCCGAAAATACTCTTTTTAATTATTTAACCCAGTATAGAAAGTTAAAAAAATCATTGGGTGAAATTAAATTTTTACAGCGGGTTGTTGAAATTGACGGAGTAAAGTACAAACTTTGGGGTGGGCCGGATACTTTAGAAGAAGGAGCAGATGGCTTACCGGAAATTGTTGATTATAAATCGAGGCAGGATATTGCTAAGGGCAAGCAAAATATGGATATGGATTTAATGCCAAAGCTTTATACACTACTCATGGCAGAAACACTTTTGGATAAAGGTCATAAAAAAGCCAGGTTTTTAGTGAAATACTGGCAGGATCCGGAGGACGAAACTTTTTTTGAAGAATTTGATTTGGAAAAATTGGAAGAGGTTGAAAATGTTTTTAAGGAAAGAATAAGAAAAATAAATCAAAATAAAGAAATCATCTTTTGCATGGGGCAATATTGTGAAGCATGCAACAGCGATAAGGCTGATGACTATGTGGCAGAGCTTGAAAAAATGGGCTACAAGTTGGGATAGTGATAGAATAATTGGGTGTCATTCCCTCCCCGAATCAAGTCCGGGGTAAACTCCGGAGGGAATCCATGAATTGTCATTACAAGCGCAGCGTAGTGATCTTGATTTACATTTGTCATCCCAGACTGGAGAAGCTCCAGTGGAGCTTCGAGTGCGTTGATCTGGGATCCAGAATGACTTGCCTGGATTCCAGCTTCCGCTGGAATGACACAAACGCGAGGATGACAAAACACATATGAAATTTAAAAATATTGCAATTTCAGGAGATATTGGAACAGGCAAGTCAACTTTAGCCAGATTGCTGTCTGAAAAATTAAACTGGGATTATATAAGTGCCGGTAATTATTTTAGAGATTGGTATAAGAGAAAAGGCATGGATGTTTCCAAGGTTTACGGAATTCCTGAGGAAGAAGATAGAAAAATGGAGGCGGACTTTAAAAAGGAGATGGCGGAAAAATCCGATACGATTTTTGAATCCAGATTGGCGGGCTGGTTGGCGAAAGATTATTCCGAAACACTTAAAGTTCTGTGCACGGTTGATGAATCTGAAGCATATAAAAGAGTCGCAGGCCGTGACTCTGTATCGGTTGAAGACGCTGAAAAACTTTCTAAGCAAAGGGCTTCCGACCTGGCAGATAAATTCAATAAATTATATGGAGTTTCGGATTTTCTAGATCCTAAATATTTTGATTTAGTTATCGATACGACAAATTTAACTCCTGATCAAGTTTTAGAAAAAGTTTTAGAGAAGTTAAATTAATTTCTTCTTTGCCACTTTGATCGCAAAGTGGCGCAAACTCTGCTCGCGGAAAGTCGGCCTAATTTTGCGCAGTCGTTAATCGGGGAGGTTGCCCCTTCGGCTTTTTTGCTAATCACAAAAAACCGAAATCCCCTGATAACTCCTTCACAAAATCTTCACGGCCTTTGTTTCAAGCTCGCAATCAAAAAACAGGGTAATATTAACGAGTTGGTACAAGATGCAATGTGATTAGCAAGTAGTAGTGGGGATTTTCGAACATTTCAGGATGTGAAAATCTGAAGCAGAATTCACTCACTACACCAGGCAACTTGTCACTGG
>JAKFWZ010000067.1:0-16671 GCA_021731695.1 Candidatus Daviesbacteria bacterium
CCAGTGACAAGTTGCCTGGTGTAGTGAGTGAATTCTGCTTCAGATTTTCACATCCTGAAATGTTCGAAAATCCCCACTACTACTTGCTAATCACATTGCATCTTGTACCAACTCGTTAATATTACCCTCAAAAAAGATCAAAAGCAGTCAAAAACTTTATAGGATTATTACGCAGTAAGAGAGATTGCAAATTGCAATTTGCAATCTCTCATTTTTTCTTTGCAGATGATTCAGCGACTGCCAACCTGGAAGAACCATTAATTCTATTACTACCTCTTTCCGGCATTCTACTTGTTTTTGCAGCTTTCCCAACTTCTCTGTCGCTGGCTTTAAATTTACTTCTTATTGCTTTTTTAGGACATTGCCTACTTACGCAGGGTCGACCTTTTTCTTTATCGTAACATCTGCAACCGTGTTGGCTTTTACGCCTATATGCAGCAAGTTTCTCCTTCGAATCTTTACTTCCAAATTTACTTATTTGTTTTCTACGATCTGGATTTTCAGCTAAATCAACAGTTTTCGCTATGGGAGCAAGTGTTCGTTCTGTAGATACCTGGGTGTTTTGTCTTAAAACTGGTTTAGGCTCCAATATTTCTGGCTTAGGAAATCCTGCACCCAAGACAGGGTTTCGTTCAATCGGTGAGCTTCGGGCTAATAGTCTTTCTACGCTCATGCAGTGAAAAATTATACCTTATCTACAGCTGGTGTCAAATTTTCAAAACCCCACATTAAACCCCTCTGTAATATTTTTAATATGTTCAATCTCAACTTTACCATTTTTGAAATCAATTGCGATCAAATCAATCCTTAAAAGGCCTTTTATATTCTTCTCAAAAGCATATATTTTGCAGGTTCTGATTAAATACTTAACTTTTGATTTAGTGATTGATTCAACTGCACTTCCAAAATCGTCACTGTTTCGCAGTTTCACTTCAACAATTACGGTCGTTTCACCATCCTGCGCCACAATATCAATCTCTCCGCCCCGAATCAGATAATTCCGTTCAATTATTTCATAATCCAACCCTGCTAAATATTTAGCAGCTAAATCTTCGCCATATTTGCCTTGTTCTTTTTTAAACTTTGTCATTCGTTACCGTCATTGCGAGGAAGCCTCTGGCAGACGCAGCAATCTCAAAGCTTTCTGGGATTGCTTCTTCACTTCGTGATATCGCAATGACGAATTTAAAGAAACTTATCTAAACTGAATGATTTTCTGTGCAAAGAAGTTAATCCGTATTTTTTAATCATTTGACGGTGAAAAAGAGTACCGTAACCTTTATGTTTCTCAAATCCATAATCGGGAAATGTCTCGTGTAATTTTTCCATTAACTCATCTCTATAAACTTTAGCAATTATTGAAGCGGCAGCTATCGAAGCTGAAATGCGGTCACCATGCACCACTGCTTTTTGTTTATTTATATCAACAAATTTCAAAGCAAAAGCATCGATCAAAAAATAATCACATTGCTGTTTGAGATTTTGAACCGCCTGATAGAAAGCAAATTGGGTTGCCTGGACAATTCCCCTTTGATCGATAATTTCAGATGAAACTTCCCCTATTCCAAATCCAACTGCTTTTTCCATAATGATGTTAGAAAGCTCTTTTCTTTTTTTAGGAGTTAATAATTTAGAATCGGCAAGACCGGAAATAAGTGGAGCATTCGAAGGAAAAATAACAGCACCGGCTACCATTGGACCGGCAAGACATCCGCGGCCAACTTCATCGATACCTGCTATTAGTTGATGACCTGAATTCCAAAGTGAGAATTCTATATCGAAGGAAGCAAATATCATGGATTTAAGTTACAAGGAACAATAACCAAGTATTCCAAACAATAATCAATTTTTCAATGATCAATAATTAAAATTTGGTAATTTGTATTTAAAATTTGAGATTTGTTTGTAACTTGTATCTTGTTACTTGGATCTTACACTCTTGTAGCCATTCGGCCTTTTACATCCCTGAGATAATAAAGCTTAGAACGTCTGACTCCAACTTTTCCTGATTTGCCTTTTTTAGAATGTTTAACAACTTCAACTCCAACTAAAGTTCTGGCAGTAATAGGCCAGATTCTCTCAACTCCAACCCCTCTATCACCGATTCTGCGCACAGTAAAAGACTTATCTTCTTCGTTTCTGCCCTGAAGGGAAATTAAAATTCCCTCGAAAGCCTGAACACGTACTTTTCCGGCTTCTTCAATATTGTATTTAACTTTAATAGTGTCACCAACTGTTATTTTGGTGCCCTTGAAATCCATGCTTAACATAACTTATGAATTTTAGCTTAAACGCACTCGTAAATCAACCGATACGTACCGATTGAGGACCTAACAAATTTTCGAGGTTTTCGAGAAGCTCAATAGAAGGGTCTACCTTAAATGACAGATTGATTCTTTTTAGAATCCCTTCTGAAGGAATTATTACGGTTACATCTGATTCTCCGGGATTTTTCTTAAGCTCAGCGCTCACTGTTTTCATCAAATCACTCCCCGGATTTGGAGGCATTTTTATTTCCATAATCTTGGTTTTAATATCTCCGTTTGAATCTAAATCAAGCACAAAAAATGAATCCGGATCAAAAATATCTACTGTATCAATTAAGACTGACAACTCATCCTCACGTTTATCTAACTTTCCGTTAACTACAATCACTTCTTCCTTATTTAACATATGCTTCGTTTGAGCGAATGTTTTAGGAAAAACCACGCACTCAACTCCCGCAGCACCATCCGAGATCGTAATAAATGCCATTTCTGCTCCGCTTTTTTTTGTAAAAACCTTTTTGATTTCAGTAATAACCCCTCCAAAAACTACTTTTTTGTCTAATCCATATTCCTCAAGTTCTGAAATTTTTACTTTCATAGCAGTCTCCAGTTGAATAAGTTTCTTTAAATACGGCGGTTCGTGCAGATAAAATCCTAATAAATCTTTTTCAAACATTAATAACTTATCTAATTCCAGCTCTTCCACTTCTACTAGTTTAGTCTCTGCAAAACTCGGCTCGTTTTCCCCAAATAAAGAGACTTGACCGGAAGCAATTAATTTCGCACTTTTATGCGCCTTATCTAAACAATCATCAAGCCCTAAAAGTAATGCTGCACGGGTTCCAAATGAATCTAACGCTCCGGCTTTAATTAAAGCTTCCAAAGCCTTGCGGTTTACCAGTCTTGTATCAACACGCGAGCAAATATCTGCGAGTGAGGCAAAAACTTTTTTTTCGCGGGCATCGATGATGGATTCGATAGCTGAAATACCCACATTTTTGATAGCTGACATACCGAACCTTATTCCCTGTGTTTGCTCAACCGCTTTTGCGTGAGAAATATTTCTTTTCATTTGCTCCTCGGATAATGTATTTAAATCTTCAATCGTAAAACCCACACCTGAGAAATTAATATCCGGAGGCAAAACTACAATTCCCATTCTTTTACATTCATCAATTGCGTGAGCAATTTTTTCTGTATTTCCATATTCCGCAGTCATCACAGCCGCCATAAATTCAACCGGAAAATTGGCTTTCATATAGGCTGTTTGGTATGAAATCATCGCGTACGAAGCAGCATGCGCCTTACCAAATCCATAAGCGGCAAATGGCTCAATTAACCCGAACAAATCAGCAGCTTTTTCCGCACTCATTCCTTTATCAATACACCCTTTTATAAATTTATCCTTTTGCTTTGCCATTTCGGCCGGAATTTTTTTACCCATGGCTTTTCTGAATTTATCTGCTTCTTCCCATGAATATCCGGCGATATTTATCGCAGTCAGCAAAACATCGTCCTGATAAACGAGAAGACCAAGAGAACGTTCCAGATATTCCTGCATTCTTGGATCAAAGAATTCGATTTTCTCTTTGTTATGCTTTCTGGCGATATATTCAGGAATAATTGCTAAAGGTCCCGGACGGTACAGCGCTATCATTGCCATGATGTCAAAAATATTTGTAGGTTGAAGATCAACTAAGTATTTCGTCATTCCACCGCCCTCTAATTGAAAAAGACCCATTGTCTCGCCGCGTGATAAAAGTTCATAAGCTTTCGGATCATCAATAGGAATTGTTTGAAGATCCACAGCAATTCCTTTATTCTTTTGAACATATTCCACAGCTCTTCCTAAAATCGATAAATTACGGATTCCTAAAAAGTCCATTTTTACCAAACCAACTTCTTCACAAGCTCCCATATCATATTGCGCCACAACTTTATCCCCGTTAGCCTCTTTTTGAAGCGGGGTGAAATTGGTTAAAGGTTCAGGAGCTATAACAATTCCAGCTGCATGAACAGAAGCATGACGGACTGTTGACTCAACTTTAACCGCTAAATCTAAAAGCTTTTTATAATTAACATCAGTTTTATATAAATCAGCTAACTCAGGCACTTCTTTTATTGCATCTGCTAAGGGCTTGTGAAATCCCTGGTATGGAGGCGGGACGAGTTTTGCAATTCTATCAACCTCACCATAAGCCACGCCCATCACCCGTCCGATATCACGAATTGCAGCTCTTCCCATCATCGTTCCAAAAGTAATAATATGTGCCACCTTATCCTCCCCATATTTATTCATGACGTAACGGATAATTTCGTCACGCCTGTCGTCTGCCATATCGGCATCAATATCAGGCAAGCTCGGTCTGAATGGATTCAGGAACCTTTCAAAAGGCAAATTAAATTTAATCGGGTCGATATTAGTAACACCCAATGCATAAAGAACCAGCGAACCGGCAGCAGAACCTCTCGTATTCGTAATAATTCCGTTTCCGGAAGCCCAATTCATAAAGTCTGCAACAACCAAAAAATAAGTTGAATAGTTCTTTTTGGTAATGACTGAAAGTTCATATTTAAGTCTTTCCATCCGCATTTTATCTAATTCCATCAAATTTTCTGCGCGTTCAAATGTTATTTCCTCTAGATATTGATCTGCAGTTTTTCCCTCAGGTACCTCAAACAAAGGAAACATCGCTTTCCCTAAAGGAATTTCAATGTTAACAATGTCCGCAATCTTGACAGAATTTTCTACTGCTTCAGGAATATCCTTAAAGGCTGCAACCATTTCATCGGCAGACTTCAGATATAAATCTGGCGTATCAACCATTCGGAGACGATTAATATCGGATAAAGTTTTTCCTGTTTGGATACAAATTAAACAATCCTGAGCCTCAGCATCTTCTTTTTTTATATAGTGCAAATCGTTTGTAGCAACCAACGGAATACCGGTTTTTTGTGAAATTTCTTTTGCGGCAATCCATGTCATTTCCTGAATATTGCCCATATTTTCTAAGTCTCTTTTAACAGATTCTTCAAGTCCACCTCTTGCCAGCAGTTCTCTATAATAATGATTTTGCAGTTCAATATAATAATTTCCTTCTCCGAAAATATCCTGATATTCTTTGGCAACTTCCTCACCTTTTGAATAATCATCCGGTTTTAACGCCCTGATAAATTCACCGGCAGGACATGCAGAAAGTGCAATTAATCCTTCGTGATATTTCTTCAATAGTTCTTTATCAACACGAGGTTTATAATAAAAACCTTCAAGATACGAAATAGAAACCAACTTCATTAGATTTAAATAACCCTGGTAATCTTTAGCAAGAACAGTTAAATGGTAGGGTTCTGTATCAACTTTTCCTTCTTTTGATAAATGTGAACGCGGAGCGACATACATTTCGCAGCCAATGATTGGTTTAATTCCTGCATCAATGCACGTTTTATAAAACTCGATAGCTCCGTACATTGAACCGTGATCGGTTATAGCGAGTGATTCCATTCCTAAGTCTTTTGCAGTTTTTACGAGCTTTTGAATCTTTGAAAGCCCGTCAAGAAGTGAAAATTCAGTATGAGTATGTAAGTGCACGAATCGACTCATATAAATTTCCTCTCAAATGAGTCGTCCTGAGCAATAGCGAAGGATCTGTTTAAATAGGCCATAGGTTTGCAATCAATTCTTTGCAGGAGCTTACCTCATCCGCGCAGCAATTGTGACAGAAAAGATTTTACCACTATCGAAGAGGAGTGTTTCAAGTATCAGTTTGTTTTTAAAAAATGCGAGCATGAACGCAGCTGCGTAAAAAATTCTGCAGTGAGCTGTCAGGGAGTGTCGGATTCAGCGAAGCAGAAAGCCGAAGTGGGAGTCCCGACTAGCGAACGAAAGAATTTAGCAGACCGTTCCTGTCTCGCAGAGTTTTGCTACTTTTGCGGTCAAAAGTAGAAAGAAAAAGAAGTTTAATCAAGATTGCGACGCTCCTGCCTGCCGGCAGGTCGCTTGAAATGACAAGAAATTATTTAAGAAGTTTCTCTAATATTTCTTTCGCTTTTCCTGCATCTGCCTTCCCCTGAGTCTTTCTCATTATACCACCAATCAGTGCCTGTATCGCAGATTCTTTACCTGATTTGTAAGCACTTACAGATTGTTCATTTTCCGCAATAACTTCTGCTGCAATTTTTTCTATTTGACCCTCATCATCAATTCTCCCGCTGCTTTTTTCTTTAACAGACGCAACTATCTCATCTGGTGAAATTTTTACTGGATCTATTTTATTGTTGGCTATAAAATTCGCTATATCTTTTGGATTAACTTTTTCTTCATTTCCAAGATGCACTGCACCATCGAATAATTCCGCCATTAATTGATCTGAAACTATAGTTTCTGCAACTTTTCTTGAGATATCAAATTCAGATATATATTTTTTGATTTTTGCCTGAGGCAATTCGGGTTGATTTGCTGCTATAAAATCTACAGACGCTTTATCAAAATAAAGCGCGGGTAAATCGGGTTCCGGAAAATATCTATAATCATTTGCCTCTTCTTTAGATCGCTGCAAATATGTTTCCTTTTTCTCTTCATTCCATCCCCTAGTTTCCTGTCTTAGTTCGTTCTCTTTTCCGGACTCATAGAGCTCAATTTGTCTCTTTATCTCATATTCCACTGCAGCGACCATGAATCTAAATGAGTTGATATTCTTCAGCTCCACTCGGTAGTTTGGTAGTTCAAATTTTGCGTCATCGCGCAGCGAGAGGCCAGCGGCGTCATTGCGAGGTGCTCCCTCCGAGGCAATCTCAGCGCCTTCAACTTTGCGAACGGATACGTTCGCTTCAAGTCTCATGTCTCCCTTTTCCATATCAGCGTTTGATACTCCCAAATATCTAAAGATCTGCTGGAGTTTTTTTGCATAATCTCTGATTTGAGATGAATCAGTAAAATCAGGTTCAGTAACAATTTCAGCGAGAGGTACACCAGACCTATTAAAATCGATTCCTGTAATATTTTCATTGTTACTTGTATCTTGTGCCTTGGAATTTCCAAGTTGATGCATCAACTTGGCAGTATCTTCTTCCTGATGAACCCTGTTAATCCTGATCATCTTTTTTTCACCATTTTCGGATTCAACTTCTATTTCTCCACCTACGCAAAGCGGCCAACGAAGTTGCGAAATCTGAAAACCTTTTGCTAAATCAGGATAAAAATAATTCTTGCGTTCAAATAAGGAGTTTTCTGTGATTTTACAATTCAAAGCTAAACCAATTTGAATGCATTTTTTAAGTGCTTCTTTGTTTGCAAAAGGCAAAGCACCCGGAAGCCCTAAACAAACGGGACATGTGTGAGTATTCGGCGCTTTACCGAAATAATCCGCACTGCAGGAACAAAACATTTTTGTTTTTGTATTTAGTTCAACATG
Source organism: Candidatus Daviesbacteria bacterium (assembly GCA_021731695.1). GTDB lineage: Bacteria > Patescibacteriota > Microgenomatia > Daviesbacterales > UBA10151 > JACPKO01. Next base: position 7,679 of record JAKFWZ010000067.1, read on the forward strand.
AACTTCAAGACCGATGACAGGAGCGTAGCTCCTTGTTGGTTCGTTATTAGTTAGTTCGTTAGTTCGCTGTTTATTCATTTTAAAGCTGTTTTTAATGCATTAATCATTCTTGCTAATTTATCGCATTTCTCATAAAGATTTAAATATTCATTTTCATTTATATATTTTCTATTTCGTGCTATTTCCAAAATCGCAACACATTCATAACATGAACCCCGAGCTAGATCCAAAAAATGTCTAAAATCTTTTCTAGTTCTGCTACTTCCCTCTGCTATATTTAGCGCTATTGAAACTCCTGCTCTCCTAAACTGACTAATCAACCCAAATAGTTCATCCTTCGGCCACTTGCTAGTGATCTCATAAACAAAATTCACAAGTATTAAAGCTTCTTTATAAACCCTTAGCTCTTCAAATTTAAACATTTTTGCGAACCAACTGTGAACGAATAACGAATCACAATCTTGGTTTATCTTTAATTCCTAATGCCATCTCCAGCACTTCCCCAACATTTAATATTGTTTCCTCATCCATATATTTACCCAGGATTTGCAGACCTACAGGAAGATCGTCAGAAAATCCTACAGGCATCGAGAGCCCCGGAATCCCAGCTAAAGATGCAGGAATCGTATAAGCGTCAGATAAATACATTTTAAGCGGATCGTCAATTTTCTCTCCTAAATTCCATGCAACTGTTGGAGACACAGGTCCAACGATAACGTCGCACTTTTCAAATGCTTTATCAAAATCCTGCTTTATTAAAGTTCGCACCTTTGCTGCTTTTATAAAGTAGTCGTCAAAGTATCCGGAAGAAAGAGCAAATGTTCCAAGCATGATTCTTCTTTTGGGCTCATCGCCGAATAAGTCACGGCTTCCGCCAAATCTTATTCCGTCAAATCGGGCCAAATTGGAAGAAACTTCTGAGGCCATAATAATGTAGTAAACCGCAATACCATATTTTGTATTAGGCAAACTTACTTCCACAATTTCCGCACCCAATTCTTCCATCTTCTTAATTGAATCTTCAATAACTTTTTTAACTCCTAAGTCGAGCCCTTCTTCTTCTTCTTCTTCTTCTTCTTGCCTGCCGGCAGGCACGGCGAAATATTCTTTCGGCACTCCAACTTTTACTCCTTTCAAATTATTTTGTAACTTGTTACTTGTTACTTGAAATTTCGACTCAACAGCATTTGAGTCGCGATGATCTCCGCCGGAGATCCATTCCAAAACCAATCGGGCATCTGCAACAGATTTAGTAAAAGGTCCAATTTGATCTAAAGATGAAGCCATGGCAATTGCTCCGTAACGGGAAACACGACCGTAAGATGGTTTTAAACCAACCACTCCGCAAAGCGAAGCTGGTTGACGAATTGATCCACCTGTATCTGTACCTAAAGCAAAAACACAAAGATCAGCAGCAACTGCAGCAGCAGAACCGGAAGATGATCCACCGGGAACTTTATTTATATCCCATGGGTTTTTGGTTGGACCAAATGCAGAATTTTCACCCGAAGAACCCATTGCGAATTCGTCCTGATTTGTTTTTCCTGAAACGGAAACACCCTGCTGAATAAGATTATTTATCACGCTGGCATTGTAAGGAGGATCATAATTTTCAATTATTTTTGAAGCTGCGGAAGTTTTCAGTCCTCCGGTTGATATTAAACTTTTAATTCCTGCAGGAATTCCGCTGGAAAATTTATTAATTTCTAAAAATGCGTTTAGCTCCGGGTTATATTTCTCAATCCGCTCTAAATATGCTTTATTCAATTCTTCTTTCGAAAACTCCCCATCTTTCAATGCTTTTATCGTTTCTACTAATGTTAAATCTGTAATGTTCATGTTTGTGGTCTTATTCTTGAACGCATCTGCTTCATACCCCTCATCCTAACCTTCTCCCAAAAGCGACTCGGATGTGGGCTGGACATCCTCCGGGATAAGGAGTTTTTCTTATTTCCCCTCTCCTTTGAGGGTTGAAGGAGTGAATCCTGCTTCAACAGGTTCGACCCTTCGAGGGCTAGGGTGAGGTGGATGCATTGAAAGAAAAAATTATTCATTATTAAAAACTCCTTTTGTTACAAAAAATCCCTGCCTGCCTGCCGGCAGGCACGGCATCTTCTTTTATTGGAGCATTAAGCAGCGCATCTTCCTGCGATAAACCATTGCCTAAGGCTTCATCTTCTCTCAAAACATTTCGAGAGGCATTTATGTTAAAAGTTGGTTCCACAGAATCTGTGTTGACTGAATTTAATTCCTCTATATGGCCTAAAATTTTAGTAAGTTGATCTGCGTATTTTTCTTCTTCCTCAGGAGTTAAAGTTAAGTTTGCAAGCTTTGCTACTTTTTTCACTTGTTCAGTTGTAAGACGCATGGCGAAATTATACCTATCTTGACAGCAATTATGAAGATAGTGATAAAGTTAGAGTATGACTACTGGACTTACAGAATTAGGACTTCTCTTTATTGGTGCTGCATGGTTCATTCAGGTTTTTGAAAATTCTAAAAAAACAGAGAGAATTTCTAAACAATTCGTTTTACTGTACTCACTTGGTTCTGCAATGCTCGTATTACAGGCAATCATGGTTCAGGCAAGCATGACAGCCTTACTCAACTTAATCGCTCTTTCAGGAGCATTAATTGTTTACTTTAAAATGAAGTAATTTTATTTTAAAAAGATCTTTCAAGATGAAGTGAGTTTAAAAAAACCTCGGAACCTTCTTTTTGTATTCTAAATATACTTTCCCGAATTTCTTCTCTAAAATATTTTCTTCCTCTATCGCAAAATGTCTGAAATAAAACATCGGTATTAAAACCAAAATTGTAAAATAGCTTTGGACAGCTAAACCATAACCTAACATGATTAAAATTATTCCAGCATAAATCGGGTTTCTTGAAAACTCAAACGGTCCAGTTGTTATTAATTTTTTTTGAGTTTTTAAATTTTGCGCTGGTGTTCCCCATGATTTCCCCATCGTAATCCTTGCCCAAACACAAATAAAGATACCAAGAAAAAACACTACTACGCCGGAATATGTCATCAAAATATCAACTTCAGATGTAGGCAGGGGAAAAAATCTTGCTGATAAGTAATTCAATAAAAAATAGGTAAAGGAAAAAAATGCCGGTAATAGCGTATTCCGTTGAAAGTAACTCTTCTTCTTTTCTGTAAGAGTCCGTGTATCAGCAAGTTTCCAGTAAATTGAGAGTAAAATCACCGCAAGTGTAAGAATATTAGTCAAAACCACTTTATATTTTTCCGGCCATTTCGTTTAAGGCTTTAATCCGCTCAGCAATTGGAGGATGAGTTGAGAAAAGCTTTGCGAAACCATCTAAAGCCTGCGAGCCTTTAAGCGGATTTACAATATAAAGATGTGCAGTTCCCCTATTAGCAACCTCTAAGGGTTCTTTATCTCCAGAGATTTTTCTTAAAGCAGCAGCCAGCGCATCTGGGTGACGGGTTAATAAAACTCCTGAAGCATCGGCTAAATATTCTCTTTTTCTTGAAACTGCCAGCTGAATAATCGTTGCTATAATCGGTGCTAAAATTGCTGCAATTATTCCAAAAACCATTAGCACTCCTGAATTACCGCGGTCATTATCCCGCCCCCCAAACCAAAGTGAACGCATATACCAATCAGCTAAAAGCGCAATTGTTCCAACTAAAACCGAGACTACACTCATCACTAAAGTATCGCGGTTTCCAATATGGGAGAGTTCGTGAGCTGTAACCCCTTCTAACTCCTGCTTAGTTAATTTATCGAGTATTCCAGTTGTAAAACAAACCACTCCGTGTTTTGGATCACGTCCTGTTGCAAAAGCATTTGGTGCTGAATCATCAATTATGTAAATTTTTGGCAAAGGCAGCCCGGCTGCAATGCAAAGATTTTCAACTGTTCTGTATAAATCCCGGTTTGATTCAAGACTCACAGGCTTTGCACCCGAAACAGATAAAACAATTTTGTCAGAGAAAAACCATGAAATAAAATTTGATACACCAATAAAGATAAATCCTAAACCTAATATTCCAAGCATACTATCGCCTCCATAGCCCAGCGAAAGCGCTAGAAGATAAATCACTCCAAAAGTAAATAAAGAAAAGAAAAACATAATGATATATGTTTTGAAGATATTTGAGGAAACATGATCCCAAGCGGTGTTAATTGTAGCCATATGAGAATATTTTAACAAATCTAACTCTCTAATGCGAGAGAATCAGAATAAAGACTATCTACCTATAGCTACAAATGTCTGAGACAATCTTGCATGCATATCCGGAGCCAACGGAGCTTTGATAACCACTGCCTGATTAGTTCTTGTATCAGTAAACGAAAGACTCGAGGAATGAAGCTGCTGTCTTACGAAATCACCCTGCCCGTCAGGGTTATATACTAAATCTCCTGCTATTGGACAACCTATTTCGCTAAGATGTGCCCGAATCTGATGAGTTCTTCCTCCGGAAGCAAGATGAACTGATAATAAAGAATATGTTCTATCTTCATGCTGAAATTCTCCGATTTGCCTAAAAGCAGTGGCCGCATGCTTAGCCTCATGTCCAATTCCTACAGCCACTCTCGGTGAATCCTCAACCCTGATTATTGGGGCAATTATTCCTGATATTTTAGGTTCAAATTGTTCGGTAATGGCTATATAACCTTTACTAACCTCACCCTTGGCAAATAATCTGCTGACCATTGCTCTATCATTTCGGGTTCCACCAAACAAAACCAAACCTGAAGTATCTCTATCTAATCTATTTATTGGATGATAATCCTCCCCGGTTACAGCCTGCACTATTTCCCAAAGACCAAATCTAAAAAATGAACCTAAACCTGAAATTGCAATAAAAGGCGGTTTATCTATGGCAAGAAGACCATTTTTTTCATGCAAAATATGGCGATCAAAATCCCTTATGAATCCCCGAATTACAGATTCAGACCCCGCAGGGCGTGGTTGATCTGCGTCAATGGAACTTAAGACTGAATTTACATCACGAACTACGTCTTTAGACATTTGAGAATTATACTAGAAGAGCTTTATGCAGTCAAACTATGGGTTAAGATTTTAAAAATGGATAAGCCTATATATTGTTTTAATAGGTCTCAAAAATGTATAATTCGTGTATGGATCGACTTAAAAGAATTCCCAAAAAATATTTAGCAGTAACTGCAGGCTTAGCTATGCTTACCGGAGTAATTGCATGTAAATGCCAAGAGGTAAAAGGATCGATTTCTTTTACGAAAACTGAGATAACAAATACCGTATTTTCTACAAGAAGTGAATCAGTCGTAGGTCCTACATTCACACCAACTCCAGGACCAACCCCTGAATCAACAGCGACCAGCTTCCCAGCTTTAATAATAGAAAGCACACCCATTCCTGGAAAAGAGAGCGCAATCCAGCCCCCAGCGATAAAAAATTCATTAGACTTGATGAAAAAAGCTCTTTCAGACTTAGCAAAAGAAAGGGATGCTGAGAAAGCTGCTCAAATAAAAGGTTGGGGAGAAAATATCGATCCTGACTTAAACAACGGCAGAACAAATATTGTAATTCTTGGAACTGGAAGCGAAGATACGACCAACAAATTAGCTGACTCTATCCAGTTTATATCAATAAAAGGCGATGATGTTGGTATATTTCATTTTCCAAGGGATTTAGCAGTTTCATATATGTTCAAAAAATATGGTCCGCGAAACTCGAGAATAAATGAGGTTGAGGCAAGAGAGAATCTGGGTGCAATGAGGTATGTTTTAGAAGAATTTGGACTCTCAGTTCATGGAATATTGAAAGTTAATTATACTTTCCTGGAACCAGCTGTTAATCTCACAATTGGCACAGTACCTGTTAACGTTGAGAGAGCGATTTATGATCCATCATTCGAAACACCCTTTCAAATAAAGGCCGGGCACCACCAATTAGATGGAGCCAATGCTGTAAAGCTTTCAAGGAGTAGATATGGGGGCTCAGACTACACCAGAATTAATTATCAACAACAAATAGCTGAAGCTCTAGGAGTCGGTATCTTAACCAAGCCGCCCCAAGCTTCCGAAATTGCTAGATATGGACAGCTTTTTAAAACATTCAGCGATCAAGTTAAATCCGGAGAATCCTCGAGAGATTTCGATCTATTGATTAATGGAAAATCATTATTTGACCCTAGATCAGGAGCCATTACTGATTTATTCAGCCAGGGACCACCTGATTTAAGCAACCTAAGGATCCACAAATTAGGTACTTTTGATCATCTATTGAGAGCTACAGGTTTTGGGCCAGCTATAAATCAGTTTGCAGAAACCAATTTAACAGATCCATCTCTTGTCTATGTTGAGCCTGGGCGAAGATGGATTAGAGAACAATTAAGAGCGAGCACAAGATCTTAAGAGTTTATTTCTCAAACCATAACGGAGTTTTGGTTTTATTTTCACCTTTGTAGTCAAAAAATATTTCATCCCCTTTTTTAATATCTTTTATCGCGGTGAATTTTATAGATTTAGTTTTTAAATCAATCTCATAACTAGCATTATTTTCCTTTGAGTGGTTATAAAGAGAACCGTAACCTAAAGCTAAAATCACTTCATCATCCATCCAGAAATAATACTCAAATAAAAGATTCCAGCGGGTATCGACAAAGTCTTCGAACTGCAAAACTAAAATCGGCGCCACCTCTATAACTTCCCCTTTTTTAATATCAGAGGATGCAAAAACCCCACGACCTATGTTTTTAGTTTCCCTAACTTCTACATTTTTATTGAAAAACATTCGGAAATTATACAGCAATCCTAATTGCGATATCATGAAATGAAGAAGCAATCCCGGTAAGCTCTGAGATTGCCGCGTCGCTTTGCTCCTCGCAATGACGCCTAATCAAACTTTACAGCAATATCTTTTTTCTCTTCTTCTGTTGCTTTAAAAAATTCTTCTTCTTTAAAACCAAACATATTAGCCACAATTACTGAAGGGAATGTTTGGATCGTGTTATTTAGATCAAGAACATTTGAATTATAAAATTGGCGGGAGGCTGCGACTTTGGTTTCAGTATCAGATAATTCATCCTGAAGTCCTTTAAAATTTTCAGAAGCTTTTAGATCAGGATAGGCCTCGGCAACTGCAAAAAGAGATTTTAAAGCGCCAGTTAGCATATCGTTTGCCGCAGCTTTATGACCTGGGTCTGAAGCTCCCATTAATGCGCTTCGGGCCTGAGTCACCTTCTCAAAAACCTCTTTTTCGTGTTTAGCATAACCTTTAACCGTTTCAACTAAATTAGGAATTAAAGAAGAACGTCTTTTGAGCTGAACATCAATCTGACTCCATGCCTCTTTAACTCTATTTCTTAAAGAAACCAAACTATTGTAGGTAAGAAGTACCCACACACCGATAATTAATAAAACACCAATTAAAATATTTGGGAAAGTTAGAAATTCCATACACTAATACTAAATCATTTAAAGAATTATTTCCACCCTCAATTTAAATTTTAACAAATGAGGCCACCGAAGGAACACCTTGGTTGTCGATGATAAATAACATGTAATACCCAGGAGCGGCATAGTTACCATCCAAAGGAGCCTGGACGTCTAAATTATTTCCGTTCACACTAAAAGGTAAATCTAAAATTGATTGACTATAATTTATAGTATGAGTCATTGATCCAGGCCTCATTAAAGTCACTTTAGAAATATTTGAAGCGTTAGGCGAAGACACGCTAAATAACGAGTTATAAGTAATTGTAGTTGGGGCTGAAGTAATTGTTGGTCTTGGTCCTTTAAATAAATAAGCAGGTGAATAAATTTCTCCATTCAACTGATTTACTCCCGATGAATTACCACTGCCAGAAATTAGAACTTTTCCATCAGGCAAAAGTAAAGCACTGGAATGGTAAAATCTTGGATTTTTTATTGAAGCCATTTTTGTCCAGGTTTCAGTAACAGGTGACCAGACCTCAAGTTCGAACACGGCTTGGGAAAGATTTTGATTTGTAGCCATTTTGGATCCACCGCTAGCTAGAACACTTCCATCTGGCAAAAGAGTTAAAGTATGGAAACCTCGGGGATTGTTCATTGGAGCGGTCTGTCTCCAGACAGGATTAGGTTGATTCATATCTATAACATAGGTTGTAGCAGCAGTTAAAACACCACTGTTAGGATTAGCAATTGCTGTTCCAGATTTCATAATTTTTCCAGGTGCATACATTACCGCGCTTCCTCCATCAACAACATTTGGGTCAATAGTTGTCCATGTTTGGGTGTTAATATCTAACACTTTTGTCTCATAAGGGTGTTCATCTGATCCGGCATCAACTATTTTGCCGCTTGGCAATAAGAATGTATAAGGATAAAAAGGAATATCTAAATCAGCATTATTGAGCTGGGTCCAAGAGTTATTTGCTGGATCATAAATTTCAGGCACTCCGGCAATATTTGTGAAGCTATCAATCCCTCCGGAAGTTACAAGCATTTTTCCGTCAGCTAAAGTAGTAACCGAAGGATACCATCTTTTATATGCCATTTTTGCGGCAGGACTCCAAGTCCTCGAAATAGGATCAAAAATATTAGCATCATCCTCACCTAAAATACCGCTACCATTGTCATGACCTCCGGCTACAAATAGTCTCCCATCAGCTAAAATAGCATGACCTGCACAAAAAATATTAGTCAAAGCATTTGTAACTTGAGTAAATACCTGGGTTACAGGATTCCAAAGATAGACATTTGTGGGAGTGGAAGTTCCATTATTTTGCCCCTTCCAAAAAATTACCTCTCCGGTATGCAAAAGCGAAATATCAACCGCCACATCAGGCATAGAAAAAGGAAGTGCCATCTCACCAAATACACTTGGATCAGGTGGAGGTAAGACAGGTCCATTATATAGCGTTTGAATTTCTTGTGCAGTTAAGGCTCTGTCATAAACTTGAGCTTCATCAATCTTACCAATAAATGGCATAACTGCATCCTGCCTTCTGCCAATTCTTAAATTAACCCCATTATCAACCATGTTTCCAG
>JAKFWZ010000067.1:16771-21401 GCA_021731695.1 Candidatus Daviesbacteria bacterium
TGAATTTCTTGTGCAGTTAAGGCTCTGTCATAAACTTGAGCTTCATCAATCTTACCAATAAATGGCATAACTGCATCCTGCCTTCTGCCAATTCTTAAATTAACCCCATTATCAACCATGTTTCCAGTTGCAGAAACAGCTGAACCAGATAACACTCCATTTATGTATACCTTCATTTGTGCTCCATCATAAGTACCAACAATGTGATGCCAGTTATTAGTAGAAATGGTCTGAGTTGTAGTTAAAAATTTATCTACTCCGTTTAACTTAAGGCCTAATCTAATAGCTCCTCCACCTTGAATTCTTAACATATACTGCAATGCTCCGGGTGTGGGTAAATTATCTTTAGCCAGGATATAGCGCCCATTGGCTGTGCTTGATGGATTAATCCAGGCAGATATAGTAATTTGATTTGCAGGATTAAGAGTTGGTCCGTTTCCTAAATCAACATAATCATCTACTCCATCAAAATTTAATCCTCCGGCTACCTTTCCAGTAGTCCATACAGGTCCATTAACTAGTGTTCCTGTATTATTGTTTCCTGAGGAATCAGAAGCACTTGTGCCTGTAGTTTCATCTAATTTCCACTCACCTTTTGCTGTGGAGACAACCAATGTTTTAAAGGTAAAGTCCGTACTAACTGCCAAATTATTGGCTGCATCTTTAGACTTAACTATGTAGTGATAGGTGGTATCAGGACTTAGTCCTGTTAAATTCACACTATGCGAAGTAACTAAATTAGTATCAAGTGTACTAATCTGTCCATAAGCAATGGTTTGACCGTATTCTACCTGAGAAGTAGCAGGCTCATCTGTAGTCCAGGTAATTAAAGCTGTAGTTGAGGTTAGTTGAGATAAGGCTGAAATATTAGTAATTACGGGCGCGATTGTATCTGGAGTTGGAGTTGGAGTTGGAGTTGGTGTAGGTGTAGGTGTTGGGGTTCCAGTATATAAAGTCTGAATTTCTTGTGCAGTTAAGGCTCTGTCATAAACTTGAGCTTCATCAATCTTACCAATAAATGGCATAACTGCATCCTGCCTTCTGCCAATTCTTAAATTAACCCCATTATCAACCATGTTTCCAGTTGCAGAAACAGCTGAACCAGATAACACTCCATTTATGTATACCTTCATTTGTGCTCCATCATAAGTACCAACAATGTGATGCCAGTTATTAGTAGAAATGGTCTGAGTTGTAGTTAAAAATTTATCTACTCCGTTTAACTTAAGGCCTAATCTAATAGCTCCTCCACCTTGAATTCTTAACATATACTGCAATGCTCCGGGTGTGGGTAAATTATCTTTAGCCAGGATATAGCGCCCATTGGCTGTGCTTGATGGATTAATCCAGGCAGATATAGTAATTTGATTTGCAGGATTAAGAGTTGGTCCGTTTCCTAAATCAACATAATCATCTACTCCATCAAAATTTAATCCTCCGGCTACCTTTCCAGTAGTCCATACAGGTCCATTAACTAGTGTTCCTGTATTATTGTTTCCTGAGGAATCAGAAGCACTTGTGCCTGTAGTTTCATCTAAGGCCCAGTACCCTATTAGGTTTGTAGCCTGCCCAAATGTCTGGTTCACAAACAGTGCACTAGTAAAGAAAATAAAAGTGAAAATTAATAGTGCCGTAAATCTAAAATTACCAAATCCCATACTGCTATAAGCTAAATGAATTAAATTTTATTGTCAATAGTTAAAAAACTAAGTTACCTCAAACCACTCTGCAAACTCTTTCCACTCCCAGGTATTTAAAACATCTTTTTTGGTTGCCCACCCGCGTCTGGCCACTGAAACTCCATACCGCATATTGCCCATTTCCGAAACCTGGTGAGCATCTGTATCAATTACAAACTTAACGCGATATTTTAGAGCCATACGAACTAAGTCATCCCGAAGATCCAAACGATTAGGAAATGAATTTATTTCCATAATCTTTTTGTTCTTCCCGGCATATTCAAAAATCTTTTCCCAATCTGCCTCATAACTTTCCCTCTCGTTTATAAGTCTTCCCGAAGGATGAGAAATGATATCGACATAAGGGCTTTCCAGGGCTCTTAGAATTCTTTTTGTAATATCCCCGGAGCCAGATCTGTGACCTGAGTGAATACCTGCAATACAATAGTCTAAAGTCTTTAAAGCTTCATCCGGCACACTCAAAGTCCCATCGGTAAGAATATCAATTTCGAGGGCGTTTAGTACTCGGGTACTTTTTGTTTTCGCTTTTATCTCCTGGATAACTTTTGTCCTCTTTTCTATCCACTCAATTATTCCTTCTTTAGTTTCAGTTCTGTGTGCAGGCGGATGGTCAGAGATTCCTACATATTCATATCCCAGCTCCTGAGCTTTTTTAACAATATCGGCAATCGAATCAATACCGGGGCCATGAGACGGATGTTCAATTGGAAAATTAGAATGAAGATGTAAATCGCCTTTCATATCTTTTAACTCGATCAGATCAGGAAGCTTATGTTCTAATGCCGCCTCTATTTCACCGGCATCTTCACGCATTTCAGGAGCCGGCATATCCATTCCCAGTAACTTATAAAAATCCTCCTCAGTCTTTGTTGGAACCAACTCAACCCTTTCCCCTTTACGGTTTATCTTTCTAACTCCTTCTTCATTTAGCGATAACCCTTTTTTCAAAGCATTTGTTCTGAGTTTTATATTGTGATTTTTCCCACCGGTGAAATGTTGAAGCAGTGCACCATAACTTTCAGGTTTACCAACCAGCAAATCTACATGAACACCTGAAGCTAAAACTACAGTTTGCTTATCTTTTACCGTCGCCACCCCCGGCAATTTATGAAAATATTCGTATACCTTTTCCTGTTCATCGCTGGAAGCCGCAAAATCTAAATCTCCGATTGTTGCCACTTGTCTTCTTAAGCTTCCTAAAGGATCCGCATTCTTTACTCCCGGACCTTTTTTTAAATACTCAAGTATTTTGTCAGCCTGAGCTTGTGCATAAGGAAGCAGCATTCGGTTATCTCTGTTTGAATGTTCGAGGAATCCGGATTTTATTTTTTCAGCAATTTTTTCCGAGAATCCTTTTTTAACTAAATCTCCATTATCAAGTTTTTTCCCTAAATCATCAAAGCTCTTTACTCCTAAGTCAGCGAGCTCCAAAGCAGTCTTCGGACCAATCCCCGGAACTTTTATCAATTCATAGATTACCTTTGGGTGCTTACTCAAAAGAGTCTCAAAGTGTTTTACCCCACCCGTTTTAAAATATTCATCAAGATGGGCTTGGATGCTTTTTCCTAAGCCGGGAACCTCGGCCAATTTCCCTTCCTGCCAAAGATCCCTAACTTCCGTAGTAGAGTGTTCTATCGCATCAGCAGCGTTATTATAGGCACGAATTTCAAAAAAATTACCTTTGGATAAAGTTATCGACGTTGCAACGGAGTGAAGAAGATCTGCAATATCTGCATTCGAGCCTTTCATAAAAGTTTTTTAAATTCCTCCAAACTTAAATTAATTGGCTTAAGGATACCATTAAGCAATGTGCCTTTTCGAATAATTTTATGATTAGGAATAGTAAGAAGTTCTTTGGATTTATTTGTTGTCCTGGCTAACCTGATGTGGCTTCCCTTTTGTCTAACTTCTTCAAAACCTATTTTACTTAAGGCTTTGATGACTTCTTTTCCTGAAAGTTGCGGGATATTAGACATTTACGGAAACAGGAACAATAAAACGGTCTTTATGAGTTTTGCCTTCTTCAATTTCGTCAATTGTGGCATCTTCGAGATAGAGCTCAGCAGCTTCTTTTATGTTAGATATTGCTTCCTGAAGTGAATCGCCCTGAGAAGCGCAGCCTGGAAGATCAGGGATCCAAACAGAATACCCTCCATCTGCTTCTTTTTCAAAAACTCCGTCATATTGCAAAATCTTTTTCTTCATAGATTCTTAAAGTATACCATTTTCATGGAAGGTCTGATAAAATACTCAGGCTTGTTTCAAACGAGAGGCTGTAGCTCAGTTGGTTAGAGCGCTTCCCTGTCACGGAAGAGGTCGCGGGTTCGAGTCCCGTCAGTCTCGCATTCAATAAAAATCCTCCACTTGGGGGATTTTTTTGAACAGTGACCGGCAAGGGAATTGATCCAGATATTCGATTTGGTTCGGCCACGTTCATGAAACTGAATGTGGGGTGTATTGTCCCGTCAGTTTTCTGTAATAAATTTTATTTCGGAGCTTGATAATCTCGTTCTCCCCTTAAAAGACGCCATGCGCTTGATGCACTTATTCCCATTGCCAAAGCAGATAGTGCGGTAATAGTTACAGCCTCTCCAGGATGATAACTGAATAATTGGACTATATTCTCAATCGGAGGTAAATCTTTTAACACTCCTCTATCTCCGGCTATTCTCAAAACAAGAGCCTCTCCCCATATACCGGCAATAACACCTAAGCCTGCGGCAAATCTAGTACCGAAATCCCTGTGCTCTCGAGATTCCCGGGAGCATCCCTGATTCATTTCCATAAGTCGAATTATGCATAATTTTTTTTCACAAAACAACTGATTATTTACATCTTGACCAGTTTTGATATAGTTGACAAGTGTGAACCGTTTAGTGTAAAAAGTTAAACAAGCTGCCTGTAGTATTTTTTACTGTTAATCACAAAAG
>JAKFWZ010000096.1 GCA_021731695.1 Candidatus Daviesbacteria bacterium
AAAAATATGTCTGAAAACAATAGTGTAAAGGGGTGCGGATAAAAAGCATTTGTATTAAAAAAATTGCTAAAGTCCAAATCAATTAAATGAGTGATATTTTGATTGATTATCCAAACAACTAGTGCGTAATCTCGCCAGTCTATTAAATGAGTTGAGAAATTAAAAAGTAGTGACCTGAAAACTATAGCTATTAACGCTAAAAAAACTAGAAATAGAATGAGAGGTGGATTGTTTCTTAATGCTTTAATCATCTCAAAACATTGTACTTAAAAATTTCCCAAATTGCTTTAATTCCATCTTTCCAGCCTATTTTCTTACCTTCATCATATGTTCTGCCGGAATAGGAGATGCCGACTTCATAAATTTTTATTGCTTTAACTTTAGCAATTCTCGCAGTAATTTCCGGCTCAAAACCAAACCTGTCGCTTTCTAAATCTTTTGCAATTTTTCTAACAAGATTTCCTTTAAAAACTTTATAACCGGTTTCCATATCTGTTAAATTTAAATTGGTTAACATATTAGAAAAAGTTGTAAGCATCAAATTGATGCAGTAATGCCAAAAATATAAAACTCTATGCGGACGGTTTGAAATAAACCTTGACCCGTAAACTACATCTGCATCAAATTTAAGAAAGGGCTCAAGTAAAAACGGGTAGTCATCTGGGTTGTATTCTAAATCGGCATCTTGAATCAAAACAATATCGCCTGTTGTATTTAAAATTGCTTCTTTTGTAACTGCACCTTTACCTGAATTTTTATCTTTAAAAATGGTTATAAATACTGCATAATTTTTCTTAGATAAATTCTTAATTGATTTTTTAATTTCACCCGCTGTTCCATCAGTTGAACCATCATCAATTATGACTATTTCTTTTCTCATATTTGGCGTTTGAGATTCAACAACGGCCAGAAGGGTTGAATTTATAAACTTGGCTTCATTAAAAACCGGAATAACTATTGAAAGTTTCGTCATAAGAGTTTGTATATCACATTTTGTGCCTCTTTAAAAGATTGTTCCCTTTGATACCGTGAGTATGTAATATTGGAAGTAATGTACCTCATCGCTATTTTCTTCCTTGCGTTGGTTTTGCGAACTCTAAATATTCAGGAATTTTTGTTTTTTGGTTTTGAACAGGGGAGAGACGCTTTGATAATAGACGGCATTTTAAAAAACTCAGATTTTGTTCTAGTCGGTCCTAGCACAAGTATTGGTGGATTATTTCACGGCGTTTGGTTTTATTATCTGCTGGGGGTTCCATATTTATTAAGTGGTGGAAATCCTCTAGTTGCTTCAGTGACCCTTATTCTTTTAGGATCGTTGGTGTCAATTGTCATTTATTATCTGGCAACGGATATTTTTAAATCGAATATCTGGGCAATTACTGCATCAATTTTAGTAGCCATAAGTTATGAATATATTCTCTATTCAAGATGGCTTTCAAATGTTTCACCCGCACCATTGTTTATCGCCATGGCTTTTTATAGCTTATGGAAATTTATCAGTAAAAAGGGTGAGAAATTTTTTATTCTGTTTGTATTATTTGCTGCAATTGCATCATCATTTCAGATGATTTTAATTCCTCAATTTATTTTTGCTGTCGTTTTACTAAATCTTTTTGGAGAATTTGGAAACGTAAAAATTAAAAACTTGTTAATCGCATTAAGTTGTTTTTTAATTATTTTTCTTCCGGCAATTATTTTTGATTTCAGAAATGAGCATATAACTTTTAATTCATTAAGAATTTTTGCGAGTGAATCGGGGACCTCAAATGGAGGGAGATTGCTTTCCGGAATACAGGTTTTCGGAAAAGAACTTTACAATCATTTAAAACTTTCATTTATAAATATTGATTCTTTAGTTTTACAAATTGGAATAGTTATAACAGTGTTGATTGGTCTAATTACAAAATTTAAAAAATCTGAAGATCGGAAAATTCTAGCTTTTCTTTTTAGCTGGGTGTTAATGATTATTCCTTTAATAATAATTAGTCCAGGGAATCCGCAATATTATGTTGGTTTTGGAATTGCTTGGATTCTTTTAGTTTGTTTCTCACTTAGAAAAATCGCTCGATTCAGGTATGGATTCTTAGTTGTTTTAGTATTTGCAATTTTAATCCTGATAAGTTTTGCACTTAATATTAATAATTTAATTTCTAACAAAAATATATTTTTCAGAACGACTCAAGTGGACTTAAATTTAAAAGACCAAAGAGCGATTTTAGATTATATAGAGAATGACTCGAAAGGGGAATCATACAAATTTGTAAATTTTACGATTCCTTCGCTTCAGCCTGAGGGCTGGCAATATCTGCAGAAATATTACTATCCGAATTCTTATGGCAAAAACGGTGATTTGATTTATATTACGATCGAACAGGGTGTTTATCCGGTTTGGGAGAATAAGTGGATAGGCGATTTAGGAAAAACAAGATTGGAAAGCGAGCGGAAATTTGGTCTAATTAGATTACAGAAGAGAATTGTTGAAAAATGAATATAAAAAAGTTGGTGACTATGCAAAACCTTAGCTTGTTAATGCTGGCTGCTATAAGCTTGCTTTTTATTCTTCTTCTTTTAAAAAACCCATTTTCAGAAAGAAATCTAATTCCTAATCTGGAGCCGTATCCCGACAGTATTCATTACTTAACACCAGCTCTGTCGTTAATACATGGTAAGGGTCTATATATCGAAAGAGAAGGGCGGGTTTTTAAGCCTACTGTTCCCTTTCTGTATTCATTAATATTAGTGCCAGGATTTTTAATAAATTCTGATGCCAGATTTTTTTATATAACAAATGTATTTTTGGCATTTTCAGGTTTTTTTCTGTTTTACTTTTTTCTTTTAAAAATTACAGCAAATAAATTCATTTCACTTTTAGTTTTATTTTTATATGCTACGAACTATTTTGTATATTGGTTTCCAAATCTGCCTATGGCAGAAAATTTAGGACTAACTCTATTTAACAGTGCACCCTTTATATTTACCAGAAAAACTTCAGTAAAAAATTCGATTCTTGCTGCACTTCTTATCGTGGGTTTTTATGGTACTAAATATGCAAACTTCACATTGTCTGTTGTTTTTGGATTTTTCTATTTTCTTAAAATACTAATTGAGGAAAAAAATTACAAATATATTTCTTCAAAATCAATTGATTACAAAAAACTCCGCAATTTAATTTATTTTATTTGCGCATCTGTAGTAGTTTTGGCGGTTTTCTTTTTAGCGGAATATTTAATCAGAGGAACCGGAATATTTGTAAAGATTATGCATCTGGTTGAGCCGCTTTATAAATCTGATCCTGAAAGCAGAGTAATTGACGGGTTTAAGGATACGACCTGGTTTTCGTATTCATATTTCAATCGAAATTTTCCACTTTATGCCAAAGCTTTATTCGGAGAATCAATGCGATTTCTTTGGGATTTTACTCCACTATTACCTTTTTATATTGCCTGGATGGGAATTATTGGTTTGATTGCCGGAGCTTTTACCAAAGGCAAAAGACTTTTGAGTTTATTTTTAATTTCAACTGTTCTGGGCCCTGTTTTATTTTTATCAACTTTTTATAGTGCAGATGCCAGATATATTTATCAGGCAATACCAGCAATCTTGGGAGGTCTCGGAATTTTCCTAAGCCTATTATATGAAATATTTGCTAGGAGCAAGGTTAAATATATTTTCTACATTTTATTAATTGGGTTTCTTGCTTTTTACAGTTTTAATAATGCTTATCGCCTAAAATATCAGATTGCTCTAAATTTAAAACACACTGAAACTCCCTGGAATTATATGTCAGTAAAAAACTTCAACGAATTTTTTAGTGAAAATACTAAGGATAAACCAATTCTGATTACAGCACTCCCTCCTTATTACATAGATTTTTTAAGTAATTCAAATTACAAACTTTTGCCTTTATCAGATGAACAGGAATTTTCAAACAGCAAGCCTATTGTATGGGGTGATGAGAATTTTCAGGATTTTAAGGGAATATACACTAAGTACTTAAGTGAAGGTCGAAAAGTTTATATCACTAATGCGGCTTTAGGAAATGCGCCTTTTCTACATCGGGATTTTGATAGCACTAAAGAAAATTTTAATTTAACTTTAGTTAAAACAGGATGTTTTGATGCATGCAATATTTATGAGCTTAAGCTGAAACAATGAAAATACTTAAACTCTTTTTAATCTGGAGAGTTTTTTTATTTATTCCGGTAATACTTGGATTTTATTTTTTAGACTATGGAAATTCATTAGCTTTTTTTGAGATTTCCAAATATCAAAAATTAAGCGAATTTTTTAGCAATTATTTATTTTCAGTCTGGGCAAATTTTGATGGGGTTCATTATTTAAATATTGCACTGGATGGATATAAAGATGAGGCAAGATTTTTCCCGCTACTTCCGATGATGGTTTACCTTTTGTCTTTTGGGGGTATTTCAACAGACCTTACATTTTTGATCGGAATAGTTTTGCCAAATTTATTTTTTGCCGGAGCTTTATTTGTTTTTTTAAAGCTACTTAGATTGGACTACTCAGATAAATTTTCGCAAAATGCTATTTTATATTTAATACTTTTTCCGACAGCCTTTTTCTTTATCAGTCTTTATACAGAAGGTCTTTTTTTACTACTGCTGCTATCGTCGTTTTTATTCGCCCGAGAGAAAAAATGGTTTTTAGCAATTATCACTGCTTTTTTGCTTTGCACAACACGTTTTGTCGGAATTTTTATAATACCTGCGCTAGTTTATGAAATGTTTTTACAGGAAAATAAAGTGACAACAAAAAATTTCCTGAAGTTTTCTTCAATCATATTTTTAATTCCATTAGGGCTTATTAGTTTTGCATTTTACAATTATCAAAAATGGGGAAATTCGTTTTATTTTTTAACTGCTCATTCAGAACTGGGGAATAGTCGTTCATCGGCTTCAATGATCTTACCGCTGCAAACTGTTTATAGATATTTCAAAATTTTTGCAACAATTCCTATAACTCAATTTGAATTTTGGCTCTCAGTGCTGGAGCTTATGACATTCTTATTCGGAACAGTTTTTATTTATATCGCATGGAAAAAAGTAAGACCTTCATATTTAATTTTTTCCGTCCCTGCTTTTTTCCTTCCTGTATTAAGCGGAACTTTTTCCGGACTCCCGAGATATATTCTTATTTTGTTTCCAATTTTTATTGCAATGGCTTTAACCATTCCGGAAAAATTTAAAAGATCTGTACTTATTCTTTCAAGTACGTTACTTTTTATATTACTATTGTTTTTTACAAAGGCATATTTCATCGCATGAAAAAACTTTATTTTATTATTTTCTTAGGGCTGATACTGCGGGTTTTATATTTGAATCAAAGCCTTTGGCTTGATGAAGCAATATCAGTTCTCGCAGCGCGGGATTTTTCTTACTACGGAATTATATTCGATTTTCTTCGGATCGATAATCATCCGCCTTTATTCTATTTGTTACTAAGATTTTGGGGTTCTATTTTTGGATTTACCGATTTGGCTTTAAGATTCCTGCCGGTAATTTTGGGAGTTTTATTAATTTATCCTATTTATAGAATTACGGAAAATATAACAGCAAACAAAAATTCTGCATTTGTTGCTGCATTGCTTACTGCTACATCACCGATTCTTGTTTATTACTCACAGGAAATAAGAATGTATATCTTAATAACTTTACTTTGCGCGCTGCAGATTTATTTGATTACCTTGAAGAAAGATAATTTGTCAAAGTGGATTTTAATTTCGCTGGTTAATTGTCTTTTATTTTTCTCAGACTACATAACTGTATTTTTCTTTCCTGTTTTGATTTTATACCCACTAATCTTGAAGGACTTTAATCTGCTTAGAAAAATCATTTTAAGCCTTATACCTCTTGGAGTTTTATTCACTTTCTGGTTTCCGCAATTTAATCAACAAATTATTAAGAATAATGAATTGGTTTCACTTTTTCCAAAATGGGAAGCAGTCATCGGGGGAGCATCGATCAAAAATTTAATTATTGCATGGGCGAAATTTATCTTGGGGAGAATTTCATTTGAACCAAAGTTATTTTATTATGGATTAGTCGGAATATTTTCATTGCCTGTTTTGGCAGGTATATATAATGCCGCGAGAAATGTTAAGAAGTATTTGTTAATTTGGTTATGGTTCATTTTTCCGGTAATTTCAGGATTTTTATTTTCTTTCTATATTCCGGTTTTCAATTATTTTAGATTCATATTTGTTGTACCGGCTCTATTAATTTTAATCGCTTTGGGGCTGCGTGATATGAAACGGAATATAATGCGTCTGGTTCTGGGCCTGATAGTATTAGGAAATATAATAGGTCTTTCAATTTACTATTTTGATCCTTCGCAACAGAGAGAGAATTGGAGACAGGCTGTTTCGTTTATTGAACAAAATGCAAAATTCGATGATATTGTAATCTTTGAATTTAGGGAAGAAGTTGCACCCTACAGATTTTATAAAAAAAATATCGTTGATTCGACAGGGGCACTTGATTCTTATACAGCAAATAGACAAAAAACTGAAAATAAATTAATGCAGAATATTCAAAACAAAAACGGTATTTTTTATTTTGAATATTTAAGGGATCTGTCAGATCCGGAGCGGATCGTTGAGCAAAAATTACAATCAGAAGGTTTTAATAAAAAAGACGTTTACAATGATTTTCATAATATTGGCCAAGTAACTTACTGGCATAAATAATGCAATTTACAAAATATCAAATCTTACTTTTTGCTTTAATTACTTTTGCAATTGCTATTCGTTTTATTAATTTTCCGGAGAGAATAACTTTTGGTCCGGAGCAGGCAATTTCACTTTTAGTTTCGGCGGATTATATCAATGAAAAATTTTCTTTGCTCGGTTTACCAAGTACTCAAAGGACAACGAGTCAGGGTCATATTATTTTTTACCCGCCCGTTTTTAATTATTCTTTAATACCACTACTGTTAATTTTTAATTATGAAGTTGTCGGAATAAGTGCATTCTTTGCAGTTCTAAATATTTTCACCGGAGTATTACTTTATTATTTAGTAAAACTTTATTTTGACAAAGTTATTGCTTTTTTTGCTGCGACTTTATTTTTATTTAATTCAATAATGATTGATCACTCTTTATTTATCTGGTCTGTAAACTATATGCCGCTTTTAAATTTACTGATAATTTTTCTATTACTTCAGTTATATAAAAAGAGGGGAATTAAATTTAATGGATTTTTAATCGGATTACTTGCGACTTTATCTTTTGGAATTGAATATCTATATTTATTTACAGGAATTTTAGTTTTTATTTTCGGAATTAAATTTGCTCAAAAAAAGTTAAGATGGATGATTGAATTTTTCACTGGGGCAGTTTTAGGAATATTACCCACAATTATTTTTGATGTGACTCACGAGTTTTATCATTTTGGGACTCTTTGGCAATACTTAAAAGATTTTCTTGCAGGAGAAACAGAAAGTAAAATCACCACTTATCATTTTTTACAATTCTGGCCTTTGCTTGCATTTGTCGGAGGATATTTACTTTATTTTTTTTACAAAAAGAACAGAATTTTATCATTTGCTATTTTAGGAATTTACCTGATTTTTAACTTAGGATTTGGAAATGTTAATTTTTCTGAACCAAAAGGAATGTACAAAAATCTGAACTTGAGTATTTTGCAAAATGCTGCGGATGATATAGCTGATAGAAATCCTGATAATTTTAACCTCGTTATGACTTTTGATTTTGATTCGAGAGCCTACCCTCTAAGATATCTATTGAAATATAACCATTATCTTACGCCTTTAGGAGTTGAGGATTATCCAACTGCCTCGCAGCTGTATGTTTTAACGACTACTGATTACCCTGTACTGACAACAACTCTTTGGGAGATATCATCCTTTCATCCCGAAAACCAAATTGTGCTGAGTAAAACGGGTGACTTTGTTTTATATAAATTGTCTGCCGGAAATTAAATTTTTTGTTACAATTGGATTGTGAAAGTCGGATTTGATATTTCCCAAATTATTTATAAAGGTGGTGTTTCAAATTACACAAAAAACCTGACAGAGGAGCTTCAAAAAAATGAAGATCTGCAAATGGTTTATTTTTTTTCATCTCTTCGGAAACGTTATCACGGCGATTTAAAAAATGTTAAAAAATTCAAACTACCGCCAAGTTTATTTGAAGTGTTATTTAACCGCTTAAGAAATGTACCGATTGAAAAATTTATAGGTGATATTGATGTATTTCATTCATCAGATTGGGTGCAGCCGCCATCGAGAGCAAAAAATGTCACATCTTACCATGATGTTATTCCGATCAAGTTCCCTGATTGGTCTGACCCAAAAATAGTTGCTGTTCATAAACGAAGACTTAGAATTGTTGAAAAAGAAATTGACAAGGTTATAGCAGTTTCCCATTCTACGAAAAAAGATTTGCTTTCTGTTTCAGCTTTAAAACCTGAACAAATTGAAGTAGTTTACGAAGGGGTTTCCGGAAATTTTAAAAGAGGAACTGAAAAGCAAATTGCACAATTTAAGAAAAAGTATAAACTGCCGGAAAAATTTGTTCTCGCGATAGGAGGAATAGGTAAGAGAAAAAATTTAGAAAGAATAAAAAATGCATCGAAAGATTTTGATTTGGTAATCAGTTTGAAAGATCTGCAAGTTGATGACGAGGAATTGCCACTTTTGTATTCATCTGCAGAAGCTTTAGTTTATGCGTCTTTATACGAAGGATTTGGCTTACCTGTTTTAGAGGCAATGGCATGCGGGACACCAGTAATAACTTCCAATGTTTCCTCAATGCCTGAAATCGCAGGAGGCGCAGCTATACTGGTAAATCCGGAAAAAACTGACGAAATAAAAAGAGCCTTAGGTAATGTAATGAACGATCAAGACCTAAGAAACGAGTTAATTGAAAAAGGGGAAAAAAGAGCTAAGGAA
Organism: Candidatus Daviesbacteria bacterium; assembly: GCA_021731695.1. GTDB lineage: Bacteria > Patescibacteriota > Microgenomatia > Daviesbacterales > UBA10151 > JACPKO01. Next base: position 8,935 of record JAKFWZ010000096.1, read on the forward strand.
TTTAGTTGGAAAAAAGCTGCGAAAGAAACTGCAAATGTTTACGAAAGTCTGGTGTCTAAAAAATAAAAATGCCTAATAATATTTGGATAGATGGATATGAAGCTAATCAGCCGCAAAGAGTTGGTTCTGGACAAGTAGCTTTTGAGCTATTAAAAAATATTAATGAATTAGATCATGAAAACAATTACACAATTTTACTACCATCAAAACCCTTCTCCGATTTACCAAGAGAAAGAGAAAATTGGAAATATAAAATTTTAAAACCGGCAAAGTTTTGGACGAAATTAATTATTCCGTCTTATTTTTATCTCACCAAAAACAAACCCGATTTAATTTTATCTCCAACCCACTATATTCCATCTTGGATCAATTGCCCGAGAATAAATATTATTTTTGACCTTTCATTTTTAAGATTTCCAAAAATGTTTAAAAAAGATGATTTGCATAAATTAACAAAATGGACAAAATATTCAGCAAAGGAATCAGAAAAAATAATAACAATTTCTGAGGCTTCAAAAAAAGACATCATAAAGTTCTACGGAATTTCTGCGAAAAAAATTACTGTTGCATACCCTGGCTACGATTCTGAGTTATATCAACCCGTGATAGATGAATATTTAATCGAAAAAACAAAGAAAAAATATGGAATTGAAGGGTATTATATTTTATTTATAGGTACTATTCAGCCGAGGAAAAATTTATTACGGCTAATACGTGTGATGGATAAGATTGATGAATGTAAATTAGTTATTGCCGGAAAAATAAAAGGAAAAGGCCGTGCCGGATGGCTCAACGACGAAATTTTAGAAGAGCCGGCGAAACTGGGCATCTCAGATAAAATCATTTTTACTGAGTTTGTGCCAAATGAAGATCTGCCAGTGCTTTTGTCTGGTTCAAAAGCTTTTATTTTGCCTTCGCTTTGGGAAGGATTTGGTATTCCAGTGGCTGAGGCCATGGCCTGTGGGACTCCTGTTATTACCTCAAATGTTTCATCACTTCCGGAGGTAACCGGAGATGGCGGTCTTTTGGTTGATCCGGAGTCGGATGATCAAATTGAACAGGCAATCCGTTTATTAGTTACAGATAAAAAGTTGCACGACAAGTTGTCGAAAAGAGCGTTGGAACAATCTAAAAAGTTTTCGTGGGGGAAAATGGCTAGTGAGGTTTTAAAAGTTACTAACTCTATTTAGTATTTATTTCATTCTGAGCTATTTTATCTGTATAATGAATCTATGCTGTATAGCGAGCACGTTGGTTTAGATGGTTTTAAAGATAAGTCAGGAAAAAAGCTGTCATTTGGAACTGCATTAAAGAAGATCTTTAATAGACTTGTAAGTTATGTAGTTGATCTTGACCTGTTTATTCTGCGTTTAATTGGTTGGATTCCGTTTCATACTATTCGTGTGATTGCCTATAAGCTCGACGGAGTGAAAGTTGGCAAAAAGGCGCATATTCATATGGGCACTCAATTCTTTAATCCTTCAAATATTCATATTGGTGAAGGCACAATCATTGGTCAAAATGCATTTTTAGACGGGCGTGATAAATTAATAATTGGAAAACACACAGATATTGCTTCTGATGTCTTAATCTATAACTCAGAACACGATATAAACTCAGAAGATTTTGCTCCAATTCATGCGCCGGTTGAAATAGGCGACTATGTTTTTATCGGTCCGAGAGTAATTATTCTACCGGGTGTAAAAATTGGTAAAGGTGCGGTTATTGCTGCCGGAGCAGTAGTAACAAAAGATGTTGGAGAATCAGAAGTTGTTGGTGGAGTGCCTGCTAAATTAATTGGAGAACGAAAGAATAAGGATCCTCGTTATGTTTTAGGAAGGTCAAGGCTTTTTCAATGATATTAAAGTTTTTCGCAGGAATTGTTTTTTTACTTGGGCTTATTTATTTAATCTGGCCCGGGCCATCATCGATTAATGACTTTTCTCCTTTGCCTGAATCACTGAAGTCTGACGAACCGGGAGATACTGTTCAGGTGCCTGATTACGCAGCTTATTTTTCCCAATTCACCAGAGACGGCGCAACTCAATTTTATAGGGATGAATTTAGTTACTTAAACATTTTTGGAGTAAAAATTCCGCCGATTGCTTTTAACTATCCGGTTGAAGAGGCAAAAGCGCGGGTTCGTGAGCAAATTCAGACGACTTATGTTGAAGAATATACATATCCTCTTAGAGATTCATTGTATATAAACGGTTATGACAAAGTAGTTTGGAATGACTTAAATCATATCCCGACCGATGAATTAAACGACAAGCTTATTATTGGTGATAAGTCTTTTAATTCAAAAACAACAATCAGATATTATAGTTCTTCTTTGCCCTTTCGAATACTCGTATATCTGGGGATTTGGGTTTGTATAATCGCGCTTTACAGAATATCTATCCGGGCTTTTAGCAAAAATTAATGTCAGTTTCCGTTTCAATCGTCAGCTTTAATACCAAAGACTTGCTCTCAAATTGTCTTAAACTTTTAGAAAATCAAAAGGGCAAAGACTTTAAAATTCATGTTTTAGATAACAATTCTTCTGACGGGTCTGCAGAAATGGTGGAAAAAGATTTTTCTAAAGTTAAGTTAATGAAATCTGAAAAAAATCTCGGATTTGCAGCGGGTCACAATAAAGTTTTAAAACAAATTGACGATACTTATGCAATTTTAATTAATCCCGATACAGAATTTAAAAATGACATGGTCGAAAAGCTGGTCGATTTCATGGATAAAAATCCAAACTGTGCAATTGCCGGACCAAAATTATCTGACTTTGACGGAAAATTACAATCAAACGGAGGGGATTTTCCTTTTGGTCCATCGCTAATGAATTGGTTATTTAATCTTGAAGCTTTTGGAAATTTATCAAATTTTCACCGGACAGAAAAAGAATATTACGAGAAACCTCATTTAGTTGATTGGGTTGGTGGAACTGTGATGATTTTAAGAACTGAGGCATTTAAAAAAATAGGATATTTTAATGAAGATTTTTTTATGTATGTTGAAGATGTTGAACTTTGCTATAGAGTAAGTAAAGCAGGATTTGAGGTAATGATAGATCCAACAGTTACAGTAAAACATAAAAGCGGAAGCAGCTCGAAAGATCCAAAATATTCGCAGTGGAAAGGGGAATTCGCAGGATTAATCAGATTTTACGGTATAAACGGAGGGATTTTTGTTGCTATTCTCGCCAGATTACTTGTATACATAGCTATTTTTATGCGCATAATTGCTTATGGGGTTACCGGAAAGGGTAACTTTGCTTTAACTTATTTTAAGGTTTTAGTTTCTATTATCTGGCGTAGCGAGAATAAGAAGATACAATAAGCGTAAGCTTGTTGTAGATTCATCTAATATGGAAAAACAAAACAAATTACAAAAAATAGTTTTCTGGGCATTGATTGCTTTGGTTGTCTTTATTCCTCTTTACCCCAAGTTTCCTTTATTTAATGTTACAGGAACATATGTTGCTGTTCGCTTTGAAGATGTCTTTTTTGTTACTGTTGCGGGTCTGTGGTTTGTTTCAATTCTTCCGCGAATTCGTGAGCTTATTAAAAAACCAATTTATCAGCTTTTTATTTTGTTTTGGGTAATTGGCGGATTGTCAGTTCTATCCGGTCTTTTACTTACTCAGACCGTGACTTTGCATTTAGGGGCTTTGCACTGGCTTAGGCGTGTTGAATACATGCTGTTTTTCGTGATGGCTGCAACAACTTTTCGTTCGTTTGAGCAGGTTAAACTTTTACTTAAAATCTTCTTGTTTGTTACCATTTTTATTGTTTTTTATGGTTTTGGACAAGAGATATTTAAATTTCCTGTTATTTCAACAACAAATCGGGAATTTTCCAAAGGATTAATTTTGTTTTTATCTCCTGAAGCCAGAGTCAATTCAACTTTTGCCGGGCATTATGATCTCGCATTTTATCTAACTATGGTTTTGGTAATGCTTGGGAGCATGTTTTTTACCTATAAAAAGTTGAAAACAAAAGCAATTATGGCTTTAACGGGCCTTAGCAGTTTTGTGCTTTTAGGAATGACTGCAACCCGGGCATCATTTATTGCAACTTTGGCAGCGCTTTCTTTAGCATTTTGGTTAAACAATAAGAAAATTCTAGTGGCACTCCTTTTCGTGGCAGCAGTTGCTGTTGTCGGACTTGTACCGGATTTAAGACACAGATTAGTTGCGACATTTACTGTAAATATTTTAGGAGGTGGAGGTGCAAAGTATGAATTACCCGAAGGTGAAGTTCCGCCAAATTTGAACAAATTATCAGAAGCCTCAAAAGCTGCGCTATTTATGGTTGATGTCGTTCAGGTAAGTACAGCAGGTGGAGCAGAAGTTAAAAAAGTGCCCTCTGATGTAGCACCCGGCGAACCTTTAAATACGACTGAACTTGGAGTGTATCGTTCGTTTGGAATAAGATTTGATGTTGAATGGCCGAGAGCAATTAATGCCTTTTATAAAAACCCAATTCTCGGAACAGGATATTCATCACTGACAATTGCTACAGATAATGATATTTTGCGCTCTTTAGGTGAAACAGGAATACTCGGAACTTTAACTTTAGTAATAATCTTTTTAGTAATCATTAAAAAACAGCTAATGTTTATTTTTAAATCATCAGGCGCTGAACATGCATTTGTTGTCGGAGTTTTTTGTTCTCTTTTAGCAATGATGGCAACGAGTGTTTTGTTCGATGTTTTAGAGGCTTCAAAAATCGCGACACTACTTTGGTTTCTTTTAGGGGTTTCATGGTTTGTGATTGAAAGGCAAAAAGATGCGGACAATAATTAGTTTTCTTAAAAATAATTATCTCTGGCTGGTATTAATTTTAATACTCTCCTTTAATCTAAGACTTTATAAAATTGAAAATCCGATAGCAGACTGGCATTCATGGAGACAGGCAGATACTGCGGCAGTTGCCCGTAACTTCTATAAGCAGAGCTTGCCTTCGCCTGACGGTGAAGTAAAAGAAGGTTTTAACCCGTTTCTCCCGAAAGGGGATGACATGCAGGTAATCTCTGAGATTAAACCCCAGCTTAATTTAAACCGCTACCGAATGGTAGAGTTTCCTATTTATCCGTCTTTAGTATATTTTACATATGTTTTTAATGGAGGAGTTGATGAAAAATTAGCGAGAATGGTTTCAGTATTTTTCTCACTTGGATCAATTGTTTTTATTTATTTTATTGTAAAAAGATACTCAACTTCTGTTCATGCCTTAATGTCTGCGTTAATTTTCGGAATTCTTCCATTCAGTATTTATTATTCCCGCGTAACGTTACCTGAACCAAGTTTAATCTTTTTCTCTCTCGGAATGTTTTACTTTATTGATCGGTGGATCTACGAAAGCGGCAATAAACTAATGATTGTCGCTGCACTTTTTACAGCAGCTGCGTTTTTAACCAAACCAATGGCAGTCTTTTTCCTGATTCCGCTTGTATATTCCTATTATTTAAAGGAAGGATTTAAATTTCCGCCCTTGAGATACTGGCTTTTTGCAGTACTCGCTTTTTCACCGTTTATTGCATGGAGATATTGGATTTTAAATTATGCAGAAGGAATTCCGGCATCAACATGGCTTCTAAATGGAAATGGCATTCGTTTGCGTCCCTCATTTTTTAGATGGATAGTTGGCGACAGATTAGGAAGAGAAATTTTATCAATCGCCGGCGGATTTTTATTTTTACTTGGAGTAATTGTTAAACCAATACATAAGAAGAATTATTTACTACATCTTTTAACTTTGTCTTCATTTTTGTATTTAGTTGTTTTTGCCACAGGAAATGTTCAGCATGATTATTATCAGGTTTTATTAACTCCTGTTTTATCAATATTTGTCGCGCGGGGTATTTGTTTGATGTTTGAAGGGATTCCGTTATTTTTACCCAGAATTATTACAATGCCTTTAGCAGTTTTTATAATGGGGTTAATGCTTTTTTTGACATGGAATGAAGTAAAAGGTCTTTATCAGGTAAATAATTGGGCAATAGTTCATGGAGGAGAAGCAGCTGACCGGTTACTCCCTCAGAATGCAGTGGTAATTGCTCCGTATCAGGGAGACACTGCGTTTTTATATCAAACAAACAGAATTGGCTTTCCAATTATTAATTCATCGGTAGAGCAAATGAAAAAAGAAAATGGAGCAACAGCTTTAGTTTCAACGGCATTTGATGCAAAAACTGCATGGCTTGCGAATAAATATAATTTACTCGAAAAAACAGATGAATATGCAGTTATTGATTTAACAACTTTAAATCCGAATTTTAAAGATGACGGATCAAATGAACCGCTGTAGGAAGTTGATAGGGACCTGTTCGTGCTTCGGTATAAAATAATTTTACCTCGCACTCACAGAACCTTGCCTTTTTAAATCTACGGATTGGAAGGGTAGAAAGGAAAATTTAAAAAGGTGAAAATTCTGATGCTCACTCCATATTTACCTTACCCTCCGACTTCTGGCGGGCAAATTCGCTCATACAATTTAATTAAACAATTATCTAAGGATCATGAAATTACACTTTGCTCACTAATTAAATTTGATTCTGAAGAAAAGTATGTTGATAAATTAAAACCTTTTTGTAAAAAAATTCATATTTTCAAACGGGCAAAAAAACCATGGACATTTTCTAATATTTTAAATACTGGTTTTAGCGCTTTTCCTTTTTTAGTTATCCGTAATTTTTCCAACGAACAAAAGGAAGAACTAAAAAATATTATCGCTTCTGAAAAATTTGATTTAATTCATGCTGAAACTTTTTATGTTTCTCCTCATATTCCTAAAACAGATATTCCGATTGTTTTAGTTGATCAGACAATTGAATATCAGGTCTATCGTCATTACGCCAACAATTTTCGCTTAGCTCCTTTGAGGCCGCTACTAATGCTGGATGTTTCAAAAATCAGATATTGGGAAACCTATTTTTGGAAAAAAGCCGCAAGAGTCATTGCCGTTTCAGAAAGAGATGCAATTGAAATGAAACGACTGGTAAAGGGGCTCAAAGTTACAGTTATTCCAAATGGCGTTGGTGAAGATTTAATTGAGGAGGTTCCAATTCATTTTAAAAAATCCATTTTATTTATGGGAAATTATGCATGGCTTCAAAATGTGGAAGCCGCAAAAATTTTAGCGCTTAAAGTTTTTCCTGAAATATTAAAAAAGGTGCCTGATTGTAAACTAATTATTGCCGGCCAAAACACAGATAAAATTTCAGATTTAAAGGGAGAAAATATTGAGCTTTCCGATTTTGCTGTTGATGATATAAAATCAGTAAAGATTGCTTATCAGGAAAACGGAATTATGGTGGCACCTTTATATGGTCCCGGAGGAACAAGACTTAAAATTTTAGCGGCCATGGCTTCAAGAATGCCGGTTGTGACGACTGAGATTGGAAAAGAAGGAATTGCAGCGGCAGACGGAGAAGCTATTTTAGTGGGTGACGATACTGATGCTTTGGCGAAAGACGCTGTTAAATTATTAAACGACGAGGTTCTTTATAAAAAAATCGCAAACAATGCAAAAAAACTTGTAGAAACAGAATATTCTTATAAATCAATTGCTCAAAAACTTTCAGATGTATATCGTGAAGTTGTCGAAGCCAACCGATAAGCAAAGCTTGCGATTCTACGAATCTAGAGCAAAGCTTGCGATTCTACGAATCTAGAACAAAGCTTGCGATTCTACGAATCTAGAACGAGCTCTCAAAATAAGATGAAACTAAAAAATTTAAGTATAGTTATTTTAAATTTTAATTCAGGAGAATATTTAACTAAATGTTTAGAGTCAGTAAATAATGTACGTGATGAAGCAAATATTTCGGCAATTGTTATAGACAATAATTCCTTTGATGAAAGTTTAAAAATTGCTCAGGAAAAATTTAAAGAATTAGTTTTTGTAAAAAATAAACAAAATTTAGGATTTTCAAAAGCCTACAACAAAGTACTTAAGACTTTGAAAAATGAATTTATTCTTTTACTTAATCCCGACTGTATTTTAGAAAGGGGAGTAATCAAAAAGGTTTTGGAAGATTTTGAAACGCAGGAAAAAGCCGGCGCTGTAACTTGTGAAATTGTTTTACCGGATGGAAAAATTGATTTAACTGCTCACAGAGGTTTTCCCACGCCAATGGCATCTTTGATGTATATGGTGGGAAATAATAGTAAATATCATTTGACTGATAAATTATCGAAAGAAATTCATGAAGTCGATGCAATTACTGGTGCATTTTTTATGACCAAGAAATCAATTCTTGACGAAGTTGAATATTTAGATGAAAACTTTTTTCTTTACGGCGAAGATATAGATTTGAGTTTAAGAATAAAACAAAAGGGTTATAAAATTTTATATGATCCAACAGTTAAAATAACCCACTACAAAGGAATATCTTCCGGTCTTAAAAAACATTCGCAGGAATTATCAAAAGCCGATATCGAAACACGAATGCGGGCAAGGGACGCTTTTTATGAGTCGATGATTTTGTTTTATAACAAACATTACAAAAATAAGTACCCTTTTTTTATAAGTTGGATGGTTTTTTCAGGAATTTACACTAAATGGATGCTGGCAAAATTGCGGAATACAGTGTAAGATTAACTCTCTAATGAGAATAGCTATAGACGGAAGGCTAATCAACGAATCCGGTATTGGTAGATATATCCGTAATCTCCTTGAAAATCTTTCAGAAATTGACCACAAAAACGAATATTTTATTCTTTTAAAACCCAAAGATATAGAGAAATTTAATTTCGGTGATAATTTTCAAAAAGTTGAAGCGGATTTTAATTGGTATTCAGTAACTGAGCAGGCAAAAATGCCGCGATTAATAGAAAGCTTAAATATAGATCTCGCGCATTTCCCTCACTTTAATGTCCCGGTTTTTTATAAAGGGAAATTTGTGGTTACAATTCATGATTTAATTCATCAGCATTTTAAAATGAAAAGGGCAACTACACTTGACCCATTAACTTACAAAGTTAAACAATTTGGGTATAACAAGGTTTTTAGTTTTGCAGTCAATAAATCTTCAGAAATTTTAGTTCCATCGCAATTTGTTAAATCTCAACTTCAAAAAGAATGGAAAGTTGATTCAAAGAAGATTTGTGTAACTACTGAAGGTGTTGACGATTCATTGTTAAAATTGCGAGACAAAAGAGTTAAAAATATTCAAAATAAATTATTAGAAAAAATCAATGTAAAAAAACCATATATTTTTTATGTTGGAAATGCTCATCCTCATAAAAATGTTGAAGCGCTAATTAAATCATTTAAAAATTTGAAAGAAGATTTCCCTGACTTAAAATTAGTTTTAGCTGGTGCTGATCATTATTTTTGGAGAAGAATAAAAATGGCATTTACCGGCGAGGATATTATTTATACAGGATTTGTAACAGATGAAGTGCTGGCGATTTTATTTGCAAACGCAAAGGCTTTTGCAATGCCGTCTTTAGAAGAAGGATTTGGAATTCCGGTTTTAGAATCTTTTGCCTGCGGATGTCCTGTTATATGCTCCGACATCGGATCGCTCAAAGAAGTTGGGGGAGATGCATGCATATATTTTGACCCGAAAGATTCATCGGATATGACAGAAAAAATTAAAAAGGTTCTGAAAGATGAAAAGTTAAGGAAATCGATGATTTTAAAAGGAGAAAAAAGAGTTAAGGATTTTAGCTGGAGAAAATTAGCGGAGGAAACTCTACAGGTTTATCTATCTCTCTAGTCTATTAAGATGACTTGTAAGACTTGCTCTAACTAAGGAGATGTGAGACCGAATGGTTATTGTTTCTGCTAGTTTAAAACCTGTAGCTAAAGCAACGGCAATCAGGGCAGTAGGAATCCAGTTATTGCTATCTTGGCCATGGCTGATGAATGAAGCGATAGTAAGAGTTGGTGTCGCAGGACCCAAAATAAAAAGTTCCCTCCTTTTAAAACGATCATATAAGTCATGAAGACCTATAGAGGCTCTAGTTTCATACGAATTCCATTTAGGATAAGAAGCAAAAAATTCACCCTCATTATTTTCAGAAATAAGAGTTGAGAATGGATCAATTCTCTCAGCCATTTATAGGCTAAGTCTATTCTAAAACTTATAATTTTTCAATAACCCTAAGTTTTGCAGATCTTGAACGGGGGTTCCAATTTGCCTCTTCTTCAGTTGTTTCAAAAGGCTTATCTGTAATAAGTTTTGCGAGTGGTTTGTCATGCCGAACTTGTTTCGGCATCTTCCAGGCTTCAGTGTTTTTGAATTCCGTGGAAGATTCTGAAACGAGTTCAGGATGACACAAAGAATTAAAATATTGTTTTACTATCCTATCTTCTAAAGAATGGAAACTAATAACGACAATTCTTCCGCCGGGTTTTAGAACTTCAAATGCATTTGGCAGTGCGCCTTTTAAAGAATTTAGTTCATCATTTACTGCAATTCTTAAAGCCTGGAAGATTCTGGTTGCTGGATGAGTGCGATCCGAAGGAGATCTTCGGCGAACTGATAAAATAATACTTGCTAACTCGTTTGTTGTTTCAATTTGTTTTCTTTCGCGATATTGAACAATTTTTTTAGCAATCGGTTTGCTCCAATTTTCCTCACCCAATTTTAAAAATAATTCAGCTAATTCTTTTTCATAAAGTCCGTTAACTAAATCTTTTGCAGAAGCGCCTTTCGAAGGATCCATTCGCATATCTAAAGGGGCATCCTTGTTAAAACTAAAACCCCTTTCTGTTTCTTCGAGTTGATGAGTTGAAACGCCTAAATCAAATAAAACTCCACTAATTGCGATTGTTTCATTGTTAAATTGTTTCATTGTTAAAACTGCTTCTGCAACAGCGGAATCAATGTTAACGAAATTGGTTTGCTTCAAAATTAATCTATGTTTATCAATATATTCTTTTAAATTTTTAGAAACCTCTTTTATTGCATCAGGATCTAAATCGACTCCTAAAACATTTCCGCCGGCTTTTAATATTCCTTCAGTGTGTCCGCCGCCGCCTAAATTGCAATCGACAAACCATTCACCTTCGTGAATGTTCAAATATTCTAATGTTTCTTTAAGCATTACTGGTATATGATATGTACTCATGTTTTGTCATTGCGAGCGATTAGCGCCGCAATCTTGATTCTTTCTTCCGCCACTTTAATCGCAAAGTTTTTCTTGTACTTTTGGATCGCAAAAGTACCAAAACTCTGCGAGTCGGAAAGTCGACCTAATTTTGCTCAGTTGCTAGCCGGGGAGCTTTCCCCTTCGGACATAAATTCCGCTCTTCCCCTGGCAGCTCCTTCGCAAAATTTTAACGGTCTTTGTTTCTAGACTCGCAACTTTCGTGCTTGCAGCAAAATCTAAAACACTTTGTTTCAAAGCTCGCTATATTATAAACTGTTTGAATGAATAAATTAAAAATTGCGTTAGTTCATGATGATTTAATGCAATGGGGTGGGGCGGAGAAAGTTTTTGCAGAAATAGCTAATATCTTTCCTGATGCACCGATTTATACATCAATCATAGATTATAAAAATCCGTTCATTAAAAAAAACTTTAAAGAGAAAAAAATTATTACTTCTTTTTTGCAAAAAGTTCCGTTTAAAAAACTTTTGTACAAACCGCTTTTTCCTTTATATCCAATCGCTTTTGAACAATTCGATTTTTCGGAATTCGATTTGGTAATTTCTCATACCACACGGTTTGCAAAATCTGTAATAACAAAACCCCTAACTAAACATATTTGCTATATTCATACACCGACAAGATTTATATGGAATTATTCCGGACAAAAACAAAATCCAATACTTAGACTGTTTCTAAATTATTACCGTGATTTAGATTTAATAACTGCGAAGCGTGTTGATGAATTTATTGCCGGATCTGTAA
>JAKFWZ010000032.1 GCA_021731695.1 Candidatus Daviesbacteria bacterium
AGATTCTGACCAAAAACAATTCTCCTTAACTGTTTCTTGATTTGTGCCTCAGAAGGTATTTGATTTAGTCGATACATAATTTAATTTAACAACTATTTGCCGTTAATTTGTACCAACTGCTTTAGATTACCCGATTGAAAGACTTGAAAAAAGGGGAGTGGCAGGTTAGAGAAGACAAAAAGGGCAGATTGTCTATGATTTCCTGGGCGGCTAACGATGTAAACTCATTAGTAGCAATGACTGAATGGAGATTATTTCAGTCTATGATGCAGTCTCCAGAATACGGACCAGAGAAGGCTATGGCCTTCCTGAGAGAGTCCTGGCCATATACTGAAGCGGCTGTACTGCATGATATTGCAATAGCAGGACAGTATAAAGATGGGTTATTAAGATCACGTCCCAACGCTAAAGATATAATTATTAACAAAGCATGGAGAGATTCTGGAGACTCACTAACGCTTGAAAATGGAGATTTGCCTATACCTCCATTAGCGCATTATGCAAATAACGCTTTTTTTGCAAGAGCACTAGAGGTAAATGCCATGAAAGCGCGGATTTTAGGAATGGAAGGTTTTGCTCAGAGTTTAGAAAAAAGAAGAGAGAAATTAGTTGAAGTAATTGATGCAAAGTTCTGGATGTCTGATCAGCACTGTTATTCCCCGCTAGTTTTTGGTCCTGAGCCCGGCATCAGACTTGAAATGGTTACCAATGAATCCCTGATAGGTCTTTATGTTGGGATTGTTCCGGAAGATAAAGCCCAGGAGATCCAAGAAAGAATACTGGATAAAGATATGAATACAGAAATCGGATCCAGAACTCTAAGCACAAAAGACCCGAGATTCCAGATAGATGGCTATCATCTGGGGACAGTTTGGGGGCATATGAATACTTTAGGTATAAGAGGCGCCAGAAACTATCAACTAAGGGATCTTGATACGGAGTTAACTGAAGGTACGGTAACCTCCATTCTGGAAGAGGGAACACCGAAGGAGCTGAAGGTTGTCAGGTTAGACGGAAGTAGACATGACTATACCGAGCTAAACAAGAAGACGGGCAGGCAAGAACCTGTAAATTGTAAAGATCAGTCATTTTACGGATATGGAGTAATGGGAATTGCTGCCTAAGTTATTTTAAGTAATCAACAAGTGCTTGTTTAATATTTTTAAAAGCGATTTTATCTAGAGGTAATTCATCTTTTTTAAAGAACTGAGCTTCCTCAACATCATCTGAAGGCGTAATTTTTGCATTTTCATCAATTTTTCCGGTAACTGTAATTCCTAGGATTTTATAATTTACTTCCTGAAATAAATATTCATCAGGATATGAAACTAAATATTTAATATCTGTAATATTAACGTCTAACTCTTCTTTAATTTCCCTGATTGTTGATTGCTCAATTGATTCCTCAGGCTCCATAAACCCGCCTGGTAAATCCCAATAGCCTTTCATTGGCTCGAATTTCCTTTTAACTAAAAGTACTTCGCCTTTTGAATTTTCAATAATAGCTGCTGTGGTTGGAGCTGGGTTTGTATAAATATTAAATCCACACTTTCCGCACACAAAAAGGTTGTGAGTTTTTTTCTCCATTTCAGTGCTGCCGCATTGCGGACAAAAGTTAAATTTCATATTAACTGGCGGAGAGGGAGGATAATACACTCTTCGTCCTGTGGACGAAGCTGAACCAAATCAAAGATTTGATTAAAATCCCAAACCCTGCTCCTGTTAAATCGCTTCCGGCTGAAGCCGGAGCGCAATTTAATGCGGAGAGGGAGGGATTTGAACCCTCGATACCTTGCGGTATATACGCTTTCCAAGCGTACGCACTAGGCCACTATGCGACCTCTCCAATTTTACAAAGAGAGGTAAATAGCTTGCAATAGATAGTTACACACCGCAAAGCGGTGGAACTTATGACCTTGCAAGCTTCGCTTATCGCAAGGTTCTGCGCGAAGCGCAGGTTCTTATGCGACCTCTCCGAGCCTGGTTATTATACCTAGACTCTAGACTCTTGTCACTCGCTACTACTGGGTTTGATTTCGGACAATTTTTGGGGTAAGATGTGCGCACTGAATAAGGTTATAGTGGATAGGTGATAGTTTATAGTGATTTTGTTGATTTCAACTATACCCTGCAACCTATAACCAACTCCCTTTTTCTATGGATGATATAGAGTTAATAAAATCCAAACTCAATATTGTAGATGTCATCTCAGAATATCTCCCGCTCAAAAAATCCGGCATAAATTTTAAAGCTAATTGTCCTTTTCATCAGGAAAAATCAGCATCATTCATGGTTTCTCCTGAGCGTCAGATCTGGCATTGTTTCGGCTGTCAAAAGGGTGGTGATGTCTATAAGTTTTTAATGGAAAAAGAGGGTTTGGAATTTAAAGATGCTCTTGAAATTTTGGCTCAAAAAGCCGGAGTTGAGCTTAAAAAAACCGGAAGTAAAAAAGATGACCTCAGAAATGTATTATATGAAGCCAATCAAAAAGCTGCACAATTTTATAATTATCTTTTAACTGAACACAAATTAGGTAAAAAACCGTTGGAATATTTGAAAAACAGAGGATTAACTGATGAAACAATCAAGCAATTTAACTTAGGTTATGCTCCGCAGAATTGGGAAATTTTAGTCTCATTTTTAAGAAAGAGGGGTTTTGATATGAAAGTTTTACTTGACTCGGGCTTAGCTGTGGCCTCTAAGCAGGGCGGGTATGATAGATTTCGCGGCAGAATTATGTTTCCTTTATCAGATGTCAGGAATAGAGTTTTAGGATTTTCAGGCAGAGTTCTGGGTGATGAATTACCTAAATATATTAATACTCCTCAAACCGTGATTTTTGATAAAGGCCATTTTTTATTAGGGCTTCATTTAAGCAAGGGGTCAATTAAGGAAAAAAATGAAGCAATTATTGTTGAGGGTGAAATGGATTTTTTGATGTCATTTCAATCAGGGGTTAAAAATATCGTGGCTTCAAAAGGCACAGCTTTAACGGATGCTCAGGTTGAAGAAATTAAAAAATACGCTCCGACTATTTTACTTTGCTTTGATACCGATATCGCCGGAGATGCAGCTTCAAGAAGAGGGATTGAGATCGCGGATAAAGCAGGACTTAATATTAAAATCATTGAATTTGGAGGCCTGCCTGCCGGCAGGCAGGCTAAGGATCCGGCTGAACTTATCAAAAAAGATCTCGCGCTTTGGGAAAAAGCAGTGAAAGAGGCGGTGCCTGTTTATGACTACTATTTAAAATCCGTTTCTTTAAGGTTTAATCCTCGTCAGGCACAAGGCAAGCGTGATATTTTTGCAGAACTGATACCTATCTGGAGTAAAATTTTTGATACCGTAACTCGTGAGCATTATATTGAGAAGCTGGCGGCTCTGCTGCAGTTAAAAGATGAATTAATTAGAGAAGAGATTGAGAAATACAAAAAAACTCAATTACCTGAAACGTACAAAAAAGCTTTAACTGATGCTCCGGCTCCCAGCCAGCCTGTTAAAAATGTGACTTTTGACAGGCGTGAAATGCTTGAACAATACTTAATTTCCTTACTTTTGCATCAGCCTGCAGAAGCTTCTTACGTGCCTAATTTTCCGGAAACTATTTTTACCCAAGAGGAACTAAAAGAGGTATTTGTTTTACTCGTTTTATTTTTGGATTCTATTTCTTTTAAATCCCGGGCTTTTAAAATTACTGAATTTATAAAAACCCTGCCTGGAGAATACGTTGATTTAATCGACAGGCTATACCTAATGGAAATTGACGAGAAATTAGGAGATGTGAAACTCTGGCAGAGAGAAGTCGATTTGGTAGTCTCTGAGCTTAAAAAAATGCTTTTAAAAAGTTCACTTGAGAAGTTGAGCCTGCAGATCAAAAACGCACAAGAATTTGGAAATGATGATTCGTTGGATATTCTGAATAGAAGATTCAGAGATTTGTCGGTAAAATTAAAGAATCTCTGAATCTTAATTGACAATTGAGAATGGACAATTGGCAGAAAAAACTGAAATTTATCAATTCTTCATTGTGAATTGTTCATTAGTAATTTAAGCCTTGCGGAAATTAATCCCTATAATCGCTTCGATTACATCGCGGTTCACCAGCTGCGTTATAATCGCTTCGATTACATCGCGGTTCACCAGCTGCGTTATAATCGCTTCGCTCTTGTAAAGAAAAACTTTATGCTTGCGCTAGACTACGTCTATAGGGTAGAATACTTTAATCACGCTTCTTTAGAAGCTGCGATACTGCGCGAACTTGGGGACGACAGTACTTGCATTAAGCTTTCTTTTCTATCCCCAAAAAAAATTAAGTAATAAGCAAAGCTTGCGAGCTTCGCTCTTAAGAAACAAGATACAAACAATGACCAATATCTAAATATTCAAACTTCAAAATAGTTTGATTATTTGTAAATTAGAATTTTAGATTTGTTTGTTAGTTGGCTTTTGTTTTTTGGAATTTATGACTGAAAGGAGTCAAATTGGCTAAAAGAACTAAACAGGTTACTTTAGATGATAAAAAACTTCTCAAGCTTGGAAAAGAGCGGGGATTTGTAACCCAGGAAGAAATTCTCCAAATCTTTCCTAACCCTGAACAGGTTTTAGAAGAACTCGATAATTTTTATCTCAAATTAATTGAATTAAATATTGATGTTTTTGAAACAACTGCAGAAGATCCTGATGAGGGTAAATCTGCAACTGACCTTGAGCGGGAGCTTGAAGTTCTCGCTGCTTTAGACGAAGGTTCTGTAACTGATCCTGTGCGTCAATATCTTCGTGATATCGGTAAAGTTGCGCTTTTAACTGCACCTCAGGAAATTGAACTGGCAAAAGCTGTTGAAGAAGGCAAGCTTTCTGCTAAGCATAAATTAATTTCTGCGAACTTAAGACTCGTGGTTTCAATTGCTAAAAAATATGTCGGAAGGGGAATGAGCCTTTTAGATTTAATTGAAGAAGGAAATATCGGTTTAATGCGTGCAGTTGAAAAGTATGATTGGAGAAGGGGGTATAAATTCTCAACATATGCTACATGGTGGATTCGTCAGGCGATAACCCGGGCAATCGCTGATCAGGCTAGAACTATTCGCATTCCGGTTCATATGGTTGAAACAATTAACCGTTTTAATAGAACTCAAAGGCGCATGATGCAGGAATTAGGCAGAGAGCCAACCCCAGAAGAAGTGGCAGAAGCGCTAGGAATCGAACCTTCAAAGGCCCGGGAAATTGTTAAAGTTTCTCAGGAACCAACATCCTTAGCCACACCTGTAGGGGATGAGGATGATTCTCAATTGGGCGACTTTATTGAAGCACCGGGATTAAAACCTGATGAACAGGCAACGAGAGAATTATTAAAAGACCATCTTGATGAAGTTTTAGATACACTTTCTCCAAGAGAGAAAAGAGTTTTGCAGTTAAGATTCGGTTTGGAAGACGGAAAACAAAGAACACTTGAAGAAGTGGGTAGAGAATTTGGAGTCACTCGTGAGCGTATTAGGCAAATTGAAGCTAAAGCTGTTAGAAAATTAAAACATCCGACCCGTGCGAAAAAGCTCAGGGACTACTTGGAATAATTTAGAATTTAAAATGTATAATGTACAATTTGAGTTCAAATCCAAAAATTTTTGACATCAAGGAGCGAACATTTAGGTTTGGTGTTGATATAGTTAAGCTAGTCCTAACTCTTCCAAGAAATTCTGCAGGTTATGCTATTTCAAATCAGCTGGTTAGATCGGGTACAAGCATTGGCGCTAACGTTACTGAAGCTCAAAACTGCGGAACTAAGAAGGAATTTATACATACTCTAACAATTTCACTCAAAGAAGCAAGAGAAACGGAGTACTGGTTGAGGATAATCAATGAAGTTAGCTTAGCAGAACAAAAAATAGTAGATAGACTGCTTATTGAGGTAAATGAGTTAATCAAGATCCTAACTTCAATTATTAAGAAGTCAAAATTGAACAGCTAAATTCACGGTTTTTACATTGTAAATTGTACATTTTACATTTCAGAACAGATTTTTTTCAACATAAACTCTGCACATATAACAGCCGTTTTCAGAGTGGAAGACTGCTAAGCGAATCAAATGCACGCCTCCGGGGTGGCAGCTGAATTCAATCATCCGCTTAAATTTCTTATTCTTAATAAAGAAGCTTCTGATTCTAAACCATTTAAAAGGTCTGGTTTTTCTGGTTATTTTTGGTGAAAAAATTATATTTCTTCTGGTATCAACCTGTCCGGTTTTTTTGGCTAAATCGTTTTCGTTATAGCTCACTGCATATTCAAATCTCGATAGAGGTATGTCTTCTTTTCCCATTAATTATTATTGTTTTGTGCCCGAAATTGTAAGCAAACCTAAAAGCAGCTTTACAGAAGGTGATAAATCTTACGAATTGCCCCGCAATGCGTAAGAAAAAAAGGGCTTAATTACTCTAGAGAATTTTTGATGGCGAGTCAAGTCTGTGTACAATAAAGGAAGTAGATTTTCCTGATAACAGGTGTTAAAATTCCTTACTGTTTTCAAATTCAATTGCAAATTGAAAATTTAATATTCCCCTGTAGCTCTCCGCCAGCTGGCGGAGGTAGAGCAGAAGACATATTATTAATATAATATGTTTTATGTATACGCGGTGTATAACAAAAAACACTCGAAGATATACATTGGACAGACTGATAATCTGGAGATAAGAATCAAACTGCATAACAGCAAGGAATTTAAGAAAAGTTATACTGCCAGATTTGATGGAGAATGGGAGCTGGTTTATAAGGAAATAGTTGATACGAGATTAGATGCTCTCAAAAGGGAAAAGCAGTTAAAAAGTTATCGTGGTCGGGAGTTCATTAAAAACTTAATATTTTCCCCTGTAGCTCAATGGTAGAGCACTTCGCTGTTAACGAATAGGTTCCTAGTTCGAATCTAGGCGGGGGAGCTAGAATTTTATTTCACTTATACAAATTTTTTTGAATTTGCTACAATAAGTGTCGATATGGAAATAAATTTTCTAGCAGCTTTTTTCGCATCATTCACTGGTCTTATCTTAGGATATCTATGGTATTCGGTGTTTTTTGCTAAATCTTGGCAAAAATTATCAGGTGTTAGTGAAAGCCAAATGAAAAACGGTATGCCTAAGCGCGCACTAGGTTCGTACTTGCTGACTCTAGTTATGGCTTTGAACCTCGCGGCATTTATTGGGACTGGTCAGTCTCCTTTTTTCGGACTTTTTGCAGGTCTAGCAGCAGGGTTTGGCTGGGTGGCGATGGCGTTCGGAAGTAACTACTTATTCGAACATCGACCTTTGAAACTGTATTTCATAAATGCCGGGTATAATATAATTCTTCTTTCTTTAATGGGACTTATCATAGGGTTCTTCTAGCTAAATTACTTATCTCCCAGAGATTATTTCAATCTTGGGTTCTAAAAGATCCTCTCAGGGGGAGCAAATTAACCTCAAGAAATATATCAAAAATATTGATCCACTTTGGATTTAAAATATGCATTGATTTTACATAAATAGCACATTACTATTGAGAATAGTTAGGAAAGGTGGTGATAAATTATGGCAAAATATGTAGATGGGTTTGTGCTTGTAGTTCCAAAAGATAAAACTGAGGAATATAAGAAAATGGCAGAAGAAGGTCGCGATATGTGGATTAAGTATGGCGCGCTTGAGTACTATGAATCCCGTGGTGATGACCTTGCTCCACAGGAAATGGGCGATGAAAAAGGCCGTGCATTTCCAGAAATGGCCGGAGCCAAAAGTGATGAGACAGTTTGGTTTTCTTTTATCGTCTTTAAATCCAAAGAACACCGAGATGAGGTCAATGCTAAAGTGATGGAAGAATTTGGTAAACAGTCTGAAGAAGGTAAAGATATGCAGATGCCTTTTGACATGAAACGAATGGCTTACGGCGGTTTTCAGGTTGAAGTAGAAGGGTAGATTGGATTTAAAATAACATAACTAATCAGAGAGATAAAATAGACTCTGGTATTGTCTAACATAGGTAGTATTTATAGTTTGATACAATCACTTAAGTGACTAAACAATTTTTGATAGATGCGTTTGTTTGGGGATTTACTCTCTGGCTTATTGGCTATCTACTTGGGATTGCCCTTTTCTTTGTAGTTCCGCCGGCAATTTTGGGCTGGATTATTATGCCGATAGGTATAGTCATTACGCTTTGGGTTTTGCTAAAGAAAATAAAAGCCAGTTCATTTCAGTATTTTGTTAAACTAGCTGTCGTTTGGACTCTGATCGTAATAATTTTTGACTATTTTTTCCTTCTTCAATTATTCAAGCCGGCGGATGGTTATTACAAGTTTGATGTCTATGTATATTACGCACTAACTCTTGCTTTACCGCTTTTGATAGGTTGGAAGAAAAGGCATGAAGTTTAAAACTGTCAATGAATATATAGATTCGCTGCCTGAAGAAACGAAACCGGTTATTAAATCCTTAAGAAAAATAATTAAAGAAGAGATTCCTGATTCAGAAGAAGTGATGAGTTACAACATTCCATGTTATAAGGTTAATGATAAACAGGCGGATTATTTTTCAGCAGTTAAGTCTTAGGAGATATTTTTATCTCGATAAAACCCCGACTGTGAAGTCCTGGGTTTTCCAGCATCGGACGAAGTCAGATCGAGAGAAGATACCCCGATCGTTAGGTCGTGGGTAGATTCATTCCTGATAGGCACGCTCAAGTTCTAAAACAGTAATCTTTTTCATTTTACGCAGGGCGTCCATAACTTTGCCGGATCTCTCCTTGTTCGGGCTGCTCATAAGTTCGCCTAAGGCTTTAGGAATAATCTGCCAGGATACTCCATATTTATCTTTGAGCCATCCGCACTTTGATTCCTTGCCGCCACCAGCTGTCAATTTCTCCCAGAGCTTATCCACCTCAGATTGATCAACGCACTCAACAAAAAGCGAGATTCCTTCGGTAAAGCCGAATTCGTGTTTTTTGCCCGAATCCATAGCAATAAATTTCTCGCTACTTAAAGTGAATGTGCCATGCATGATTGCGTCTTCTTTTTCTCCCTGACCAGGCCCGTAAGGTGTTGTCGTCTCAACTTTTGAATTTTCAAAAAGAGTGGTGTAAAACTCCATAGCTTCCTTGGTTTTGCCGTTAACTTTACCCACAAACATTAAGCAGGGGATTATCTTTTGTTCGGATTCGCCTAAATAAAGTTGCCATGAGACACCGAATCTATCCTCAACCCAGCCGTATTTTTCACTGAATGGATATTTATCTAAAGCCATTAAAATCTTTCCGTCTTTTGATAATTCTTTCCAGAGCTTTTCGAGAGCTTCTGCATTTTCGCAATTTACGAAAAAAGAAACAGCCGGAGTTTTTTTAAACATTGGTCCGCCGTCAAGCGCCATAAAACCAAACCCCTCAAGTTCAAACTGCACGTTTAAAACCTTGCCGGCCATTTTAGGCATAGTGTCAGGATATTTTGTAATCTTATTTATTTTTGAATTATTAAAAATGGAAGTGTAAAAGTTAACTGCTTCTTCGGCATTGCCATCAAACCACAAGAAAGGGGAAATCTTTTGCATATTTTTTCTATGCTGATTTTAGTTTAATGTGAAGCTCCGGTCAAACAGTGCTGTTACTAAAGGCCTATAGTTGAAAAAGTTGTATTGATGTGCTATTATTATCCAGGTCTTGCAAATCCTTAGCAGATTTGATTTAATCAATATTATAGATGAGTAATTTAGTCGCTAACGTTATTATTTGTAAACATCTTTCCGCCTTCATGAGGCGGTAGGCTTTTGCTTTATAAATTAAAGCGAAAGTTCCACCGCTACCTAACAAGGGCGGTTTTTTGGTTTTTAAGGAGAAAAATGACTTTAGTAGTTGAAGGGACTAGAAGAC
Source organism: Candidatus Daviesbacteria bacterium (assembly GCA_021731695.1). GTDB lineage: Bacteria > Patescibacteriota > Microgenomatia > Daviesbacterales > UBA10151 > JACPKO01. The sequence continues at coordinate 9,877 of JAKFWZ010000032.1, forward strand.
CTGATAGAGCGATAAGCTCTCTCTTTGTAGGAGGGCAGGAGTTCTACGGCATACACAGGAGAACAGGAGAACCAGCTCAATTCCGGCTGGTTGAACTTACAAATAAAAGAGGTGGAGAGGCTGTGCTTGAGGAAGTAGGCGGAGGATTCGAAGTTACAGGTAGTGCTGAAAAACTAAGAAGACGCGGTAGAGTCGGTAGATATTCGGTAACTGCTGTAAAGGCTCCGGTTTGGGTTCCAGTTGTAGCCGGTGAACAACATCCCACGATAGAGGATCAAGAAGGTGATGGTGATCGTATTTCGATCGTTTCTGTTGGCTTCGATGAGTTGAGTCCAGACAGGAGATATATACTGCGCTTCAGAGGGCTAAGTGAAAGAACCACCTTCGATACAGAAGCAATACTTAGCGAGAAAGGACAACACTCGGTGGAGTTTAATATAGATGATATGGCTATGTATACTATACAAAGAGCTCAAGTGAGGCGCGACCCGAATAACTTAGGTGTTACGATATATCCTCAGCAAGTAGAGAATCCAAAGGCGTTAGTTTTTGTTCAGTCAGACAAATTACTTAGTTCTTTAAGATAGAAAATTTGACAGGTAAATACTATAAGAATATACTATTCTAGCATTGGTTCGGGAGGTTGGACCCGGATATTAACAAAGCAGGGAGGCAAAACCCTAAAGATCGCAGCATGTGTCGCCAATGCGGAGCATGTGTAGGAGAGTATTAATATCAAGGTGGCACCGCCGTAAGAATTTAGAATTGACAATGTACAATTGACAATTTTTTATTAAAGGCCCTTGTAAATTTGTTATTTTTTATTCCAGATTTGATTTGGAATTCAGAAAATAGTAGATTTGCAAGGGCTTTTTTGATGGGCTGAAAAGTCATTTAGACTTTTCAGCGGGCCAGCTACTTTTACCTGCGAAGCAGGACTATAGATAAAAAGGCTAGCACAGGAAGGAAGTATGGATACATTGCCGAAAATAAAATTAAATAGAAAACCAACATACCTTAAAATTGCGGAAGGGTTAGATTTCTTTAATCTTTTTGGGAAAATTGAAAAAAAATATAAAACCTGTTTTCTTTTTGAATCGTTAGGGGAGCAAGGCTCGCATTCCAGATACTCGATTATTGGTTTTGATCCGGCGCATATAATTTCCGCAAAGGAAAATACATTAACTTTTGATAATCAAAAATTTGAAGTTAAAAATCCATACTATTCATTAAGGAAAATTATACCCAGCGATGTTATTTCAAAATCATATGCCGGAGGATTGATAGGATACTTAAGTTATGAAGCTTTAAATTTTTTCGAAAGTTCGTTTAAAGTAAAAATTCATAAATTATTTCCGCAATTTTTATTTGGAGTTTATCTGGACGGGCTTATTTTAGATAAAGTAACCGGGGAAACTTTTTACTTTTATTATGAAAAAAACAGAATTGAAGAAATTAAGAAATTGTTAACTGATAAACCTGTAAAGAAGAAATTTAAAGCAAAGTTTTTAGGGGATACTTTATCAAAATTAGAACACGAAAAAATTGTTGAAAAAGTAAAACAAGAAATTATAAATGGAAATACATTTCAATGTGAAGTTGGGTTTAAATCAGAATACAAAATTTCTGGCAATACTTTAGCAATTTATGAAAAGTTAAGAAAAGTCAATCCTTCACCGTTTATGTATTATTTAAAATTTGAAGATATTAAAATAATCGGTGCGTCTCCTGAACTATTACTTTCTTTAAAAGACGGAGATATGGAAACATATCCTTTGGCTGGAACAACGAAAAGAGGAAACAATGAAAAGGAAGATCAGGAATTGGCCCGTAAACTTTTGAACGATCCGAAAGAGATTGCTGAACATAATATGTTAGTTGATTTACATAGAAATGACTTGGGTAAAGTTTCAAAATTCGGGACTGTAAAAATTAAATCTTTAATGGATATTAAAAGATTTTCCTACGTCCAGCACATATCTTCAGAAATTGCAGGAGTTTTAAAAGACGATGAAGATATGTTTTCTGCCCTGGCCTCAAATTTTCCAATGGGAACAGTAACTGGAGCTCCAAAAGTTGAAACTATTAAAATAATTGATAAAAACGAGTCTGAGGCGCGCGGTCCTTATGGCGGAGGGGTAGGGCATTTTGGTTTTAACGGAGATTGCACTTTTGCTCTGACATTAAGATCGCTTTTTATCTCAGGGGGTGATGCATATACTCAAACATCATCGGGAGTTGTATACGATTCAAATGCAGAAAATGAATATAAAGAAGTTGAAAGAAAGCTTGCCGCAATGAAGGAGGTTTTAACGGGATGAAAATTTTACTAATAGATAATTATGATTCATACACATATAACCTTTATCAGGTGATGGGAGATTTATTAACTAAAAAAATAGGTGCAAATTTTTCGCTTGTTGTTAAAAAGAACGATGAAATTTCTTTGAAAGAAATAAAAGAAAATGGTTATCAAAAAATTATAATTTCCCCGGGACCCGGGGATCCGTCAGATAAAAAATACTTTGGGGTTTGTTCCGACGTACTGACACAGATTGGAAAAACGACATCAGTTTTAGGAGTATGTTTAGGAATGCAGGGCATGGCGTATTATTTTGGAGGGAAAATTATAAAAGCAAAAAAACCGATGCATGGCAAAGTGAGTGTTATAACCCATGACGGCAAAGGATTGTTTAAAAATTTGCCGCAAGATTTAGAAGTTATGCGCTACCATTCTTTAATTGCGGATCCGGTTTCGCTACCTGATTCACTGGAAATTACTGCTTTTGTAAATAATGAGGAAAGAGAAATAATGGGACTTCGTCACAAAATTTATCCGATTGAAGGGGTACAATTCCATCCGGAATCTTTTGCAACTGAAGGTGGAAAGATAATTTTAGAAAACTTTCTTTTCGGTGCAGACATCAAATGACGTTAAATGATTATTTAAACATCTTAATAGAAAAGAAAAGTTTGTCTTTAAAACAAGGAGAGGATTTAGCTACTCAAATTTCTTCAGATAGTGCACCACCAGCAATGATTTCTGCAATTCTTGTCTCGCTTAGAATGAAAGGTGAGACAAAAGAAGAAATTGCAGGATTTATAAAAGCATTAAGAAAAAAAATGCTTAAAGTGAAATCAGAAAATGCAATTGATATTGTCGGAACTGGAGGAGATAATTCTGGATCATTTAATATTTCAACTGCCGCATCTTTTGTGGTTTCTGGAGCCGGAGTAAAAGTTGCAAAACATGGTAACAGAGCGGCTTCAAGTAAGTGCGGGAGTGCCGATGTTTTAGAAGCACTTGGTGTAAATATTAATTTAGATTCAATAAAAGTTGAGAAAGTTTTAATAAAAGTTGGGATGGTTTTTCTTTTTGCTCCTAATTTTCACCCAGCCTTTAAGTATGTAATTCCAGTTAGAAAGGAATTAAAAATACGAACAATATTTAATATTCTCGGGCCTTTTTTAAATCCGGCTGGTGTTGAAAGAAAGCTTTTGGGAGTTGCCAATATAGATCTTGCAGAAAAATTATCTGAAGTTGCGAAATTATTAAACTATCAGCATTTGATGATTGTGTCCAGTGAAGACGGAATGGATGAAATATCATTGTCAGCAAAAACAAATGTCTTCGATATAAAAGGAAAAACAGTAAAAAGATCAGAAATTTTTCCTGAAGACTTTGGATTTAAAAAAGTTTCTAAAGAAGAAATTATGGGGGGTGATGCAAGAGAAAATGCAGAAATTATTAAGGAAATTTTGAGCGGAAAAATTGGACCAAAAACAGATATTGTTTTATTAAATTCAGCTTTCGCTCTGTATGCCTCAGGTAAAGTGGAAAATATTAAAGAAGGTATTAGATTAGCAAAAATCTCAATTGATTCGGGAAATGCTTTGAAAGTTTTAGAAAATTTAATTAAGGAGACAAACAAATGAAAGTATTAACCGGTATACTAAGTTCAACAAAAAGAGAAATATCTGAAAAAAAGAAATTTGGCAACTTCACTAAGAATATTCTAAAAGCTAAAAGTATTGCTGTAATTGCAGAGATCAAACTTGCCTCGCCAACTGAAAAAAACCTGGGAAGTGAAAAAGATATTTTAAATAAAGCTTTAATGTATGAAAAATCAGGAGCTGACGCGATTTCTTTTATTACAGAAGGATCTGTTTTTAAGGGGGATATTAAATATATTTCCCTGATTAAATCCCGGGTGAATTTGCCGGTTTTGCAAAAGGATTTTATAATTGATCCAATTCAAATTTATGAAGCGAAACTAAATGGATCTGATGCGCTTCTTTTAATTGCGAAGATTTTGGATGAAAAAACTTTAATTGATTTCGTTAATCTTTGTTTAGAAATTGGTATTGAACCGGTGGTGGAAATTAATGATGAAATTGATTTAAAAAAAGCAATAAATTCAAAAATCAAAATAATTGCCGTTAATGCCAGAAATTTGGAAACACTGGAAGTCGATTTAGACAAAGCTTGTAAACTGTTAAAATTAATTCCTAAAAAAATTATTAAGTTAGGATTTTCAGGAATACTGTCGAAAACAGAAGTTGAGAAATACAAAAATTCGGGAGCAAGAGGGGTTTTAGTGGGGACAAATTTAATGAAGGCAGAAAATGTATCAAAATTTATAGGAGATTTAAGATGAGTGTTCAAGTTAAAATCTGCGGGATAAGATCGGTGATGGCAGCGCGGGCAGCGATGTATTCCGGAGCAAAATTTTTAGGTTTTAATTTTGTCCCCGGATCAAAAAGAAAAATTACACCTGCAATAGCAAAACAAGTGATTGATGAGATAAAAAATCAGATAAAAATTGTTGGTGTTTTTCAAAACCAAAAAGCTGAAGAAGTAAATAAAATAGCGGAATTCTTAAATTTGGATTATGTTCAGCTTCACGGTGATGAAGACGAGGCTTTCATTAAAGAAATGGAAAGGCCCGTTATAAAAGTGCTTCAGCTTGATCCGGATTTTGATATAACTTCAGCGCTTAAAGAGATGAATAAATATGAGCAAAGTTTTTCTTTAAGTGAGATAGAATATTTTTTGCTTGATAGAAAAAAACAAGGAAAGGGAAAAATGTTAAACATTAAAAGCATTAGCATACTTTGTAAAACGAACCCTAAAATATTTATAGCCGGGGGTTTAACGCCCGAAAATGTTGCGGATGTGGTAAGGAGCGCAAAACCCTTTGGTATAGATGCGGCCTCGGGTATTGAAACAAATAGACTTGAAGATGTTGAAAAAATTAAAAAGTTTACAGAAAGGGCAATCAATGCTTAACCAAAAAAAAGGTCATTTTGGTGATTACGGAGGCCGATACGTGCCTGAAATGCTAATACCCGCTTTGGAAGAGTTGGAGCTGGCATATGAATCTGCAAAAAAAGATCCGGTGTTTAAGAAAGAATTTTTGGATTTATTGCAAAACTTTTGCGGCAGGCCAACGCCTCTAATTTTTGCAAAAAACCTGACTCAAAAATTGGGAGGCGCAAAAATCTACCTTAAAAACGAAGGATTAAATCATACAGGCGCACATAAAATAACTCATTGCATTGGTCAAATTTTACTGGCAAAAAGAATGGGCAAAAATAGAATAATTGCTGAAACCGGAGCCGGGCAGCACGGTTTGGCGACTGCCACAGTGGCGGCAAAGTTTGGGATGGAGTGTGTTATTTATATGGGGTCGGTGGATATTGCGCGCCAGCGGCCAAACGTATTTTGGATGGAACAGCTAGGTGCAAAAGTGATACCAGTTGAATTTGGAAATAAAACTTTGAAAGATGCAGTGGATGCTTCCTTAAAAGATTGGATTGAAAATGTTGAAAATTCCTATTACTTACTTGGCTCGGCTTTGGGTCCGCACCCATACCCCACAATGGTCCGTGATTTTCAAAAAATTGTTGGGGAAGAAATTGAAAAACAAATTAAAGAGGCGGAGAAGAAATTACCGGACTACGTTATCGCTTGTGTTGGAGGTGGGAGCAATGCCATGGGTGCTTTTAATAATTTTTTGCAAAAAACACAGGTAAAACTTATCGGAGTTGAAGCCGGAGGACGAGGAAAAAAGATTGGAGATAATGCAGTACGGTTTGGAGGTGCCGGAAGGGTTGGGGTGGTAGAGGGCTATAAATCGTATTTCCTTCAGGACGAAGACGGGCAGCTGTCAGACACTTATTCAATTTCAGCAGGACTTGATTACCCCGGAGTTGGCCCTGAGCTTGCCTATTTTAAAGACCAGGGGAGAGTAGAGTTTGAGAGTGTCACGGATAACGAAGCCAAAGATGCATTTAAAACATTAGCCTTACTTGAAGGTATAATTCCAGCTTTGGAATCGGCACATGCTGTGGCTCAAGTTATAAAGCTTGCGCCAACTTTACCCAAGGATAAAGTTATTGTTGTAAATTTATCCGGCAGAGGAGATAAGGATTTATTTATCGTTGCTAAAGCTTTTAAAGATAAAAAATTTGAAGAATTTTTAAAGAAATATCTGAAAGGCTTTAACAATGACTAAATTGATGACTCATGTAATTGTGGGTTATCCATCGCTTCAGGCAACTGAGGATCTGGTTTTATTGATGGATAAAATTGGAGTGGATTTTATTGAGCTGCAGATTCCTTTTTCCGATCCCTTAGCTGACGGACCAGCGATTATGAAAGCTTGTGAAGAATCGTTAAGAAATGGAACAAAAGTGAAAGATGCGTTTGATTTGGCTAAAAAATTATCGGGGAAAATAAAAACTCCTCTTTTATTCATGGCCTATTTTAATACGGTTTTTAATTATGGAATAGAAAAATTCTGCACCTATTCAAAAAAAGCCGGAATAGTCGGTTTAATTGTGCCTGATTTTCCGATAGAGGAAGAGCTATCAGATCATTTTAATGAAATCTTAGAAAAACACGGACTATTAAATATTAAAGTTTTATCTCCTGCTTCAACAGAAGAGCGGATTAAATTAAACGCAAAAGTTGGAACTGGTTTTATATATTGCACAGCCAGACAGGGTATAACGGGCACCGATAAAGGTTTTGATCAAAATGTTATTGCGTATTTGAAAACTGTTAAGAAGCATTTTGATATTCCGATTGCTTTAGGATTTGGAGTTTCCAAAAGAGAGCATATTAAGCAAATGGAGGGGTTTGCCGATATAGCAGTTGTAGGAAGCGCATTTTTGGATATAATAAAAACCTTCTCGGACTTCGGTGATGAAAATTTTACCTCGTCCTCGAAGAACTTTGCCTTTTCAGCTAAAGCTGAAAACGTGAACTCCTCTTCTAGATACTTAAAAGAAGTGGAGAAATATTTGTTACAATTAAAATCATGAAAAGAGTTTTATCGGGAATTAGAGCTACGGGCAGATTACATTTAGGCAACTATCTTGGTGCGGTTAAAGGCATGCTCGAGCTGCAGGATCCGCCTGCCGGCGGACAGGAATATGAGACCTTTTATATGGTGGCGGATGTGCACACAATCACTACACCTTATAATATTGAGGAGCTGCGTAAAAACCGCAGGGAAGTGATCATTGATTATCTGGCAGCTGGTCTTGATCCTAAAAAGTCGATTATTTTTCAGCAATCCGAAGTACCGGAGCACCTTGAACTCGCATTTTACTTCTCCTCGGTTATAACAATTGCAAGAATGCAGCATCTGCCGACGTTTAAAGAAAAGGTTACTCAGCACCCGGATAATGCCACGATGGCTCTACTTAATTATCCGGTTTTAATGGCTTCGGATATCTTAATTTATAAAGCTGGGTTAGTGCCTGTTGGGATTGATCAGGAGCCTCATTTGGAAGTGGCCAGAGTGATAGCAAACAATATGAATTCAAAATTCGGGACTGATTTTCCTGAACCTATTCGTTTTGCAACAAAAGGTGAATATGTGCCATCGCTCACTGGAGAGGGAAAAATGAGTAAAACTGTTGAGGGAAGCTACATTAATTTAACCGATGATTTAGAAACGATAAAAAGCAAAGTTGCAAAATTACCTACTGATTCAGGAAAAGGGGTTATGCCTGAAGGAAAGCCTGAAAGAGGAAGTGCGATTGGGACTGTTTTAAGTTTTGTTGAATTATTTTTAGGTAAAAGTAAGGCTGAGCAATATAAAAAAATGTATACAGGTGAGGGAATTAGATATGGAGATTTAAAGCAGGAATTATCAAATTCAATTTATGAGGAATTAAAACCTTTGCAGGAAAAAAGGAAAGAATTGGAAAATAATCCTGAATATGTTGATAAAGTTATTAAAGAAGGGGCAGAAAAGGCACGCATGGCTGCGCAGGAAACCTTAAAGGAAGTAAGAGAAAAAATGGGGTTAAGTTAGATTGTTGTTTTTTGTTTAACATTGTTCTACAATGATTAAGGTTAAGAAATTACTTTGGGACAAGTGGAATTTGGAGCATATTAAGAAGCATGGTGTAACTAAGGAAGAAGTCGAAGGCGCTGGAAAGGCAATTATTTTCTCTGTTCAAGCTTATAATAACAGGGTCAGAATTGTTGGTCGGGCTGGAAAGAGAATCTTAAGTGTAATATTAAATCCGCAGGATAAAGCGCATGTTTATTACGTAGTTACAGCGAGAGATGCAAGTAAAAAAGAAAGGAGATATATTTATGAAATCGAAAAAAGTCCCTGAATTTAAAACTATAGATGAAGAAGCTAAGTTTTGGGATACTCATAGTATTACTGATGATTGGGAGGGGGATAAACCTGCAAAGGTTGGATTTGCTAAAAATTTACAGCACATTTTAGGAGTAAGGCTTGATCCTGAAACAATTACTGAGCTGGAGGAACAGAGTAAGAAAAAGGGTGTGGGGCCATCTACTTTAGCCAGAATGTGGATTTTAGAAAAACTACACCAATCTGCTTAAAATATTATGATTTCAATTGATGACTTTGTAAAATTGGAATTTAAAATAGGGACTGTAACTGAAGCATCGGAGATTGAAGGCTCTGACAGGCTTTTAAAATTAGTCGTTGATTTAGGCGAGGAAGCCCCGAGACAAGTTCTTTCCGGGATTAAGCAGTGGTATGCACCTGAAGATTTACTCAATAAACAATTCGTTTTTGTTTCCAATTTAGAACCAAGAAAAATGATGGGGCTTGAATCTCAGGCTATGATTATGGCGGCAGATGGAGAAAAACCAGTCCCCCTGATTCCACAAGAAGAAGTCCCAAACGGCAGCAAAATCCGCTAGAATATGTTTAATGCTCAAACTCGTTTATCTTGGGATAATTATTGCCTCAATTGGTTTTTTAACATTTGGTCCGGTAAACACTCAGTTTAAAAAAGCTGCGTCTCAATATACTGCTCTTACAACAATTAACATTCCTATTTCCGGTACCGGTTCTATGTATCCGACCTTTCCGAAGGGCATTGGTAAAACTTCGCAGGAATTATCAGAAGAACTCGTAGCAGTTGTGGGGATGTATGCTTATCCAAACGCCAGGTATAAGATCGGAAGAGGGGATATCGTTGAATTTAGAAATGCAAAAACAGACGAGATCGAATCTAGGGACTATGGCTCGGATGAGATTTCCGGATTTGTTAAGAGAGTGATAGGTCTATCCGGCGATACATTTGAAATAAGAGGCGGTCAGATTTATATAAATGGGGAAGTACAGACCGAGCCTTATACAGCGCTTGCCAGATCCACATTTGGTGGTACTTTCCTGGCAGATTGTACCAAGTTAAAAATACCCGATGGAAAATATTTTGTTATGGGGGATAACCGGAAGGCGAGTAATGACTCAAGATATGACGTTGAACTGATTGATGAAAAGGATATCGGTTTTATCCTGCCCTACGAGAAACAAAAGGGAGTTTGGGATAAAAACTTTAGGAATACCTCAAAAGATAATGAGCTGTCCTCGAAAATAACCTTAAATAAACAAGAGTTCGTAGATTATTTAAATTCTTTAAGAAAAGAGGCAGGTCTTGAATCTTTAAAATATGTTTCCGGTTTAGAAAAATCAGCCATGCTTCGGGGCCAAAATATACTGGCAGCAAATGATTTTTCATTTGAAGCAACAAAATCAGGCTATACGATTGATAAATCCTTTAATGATGCAGGCTACTGGAACCCGGTCAAAGGTGAAAGCTTGTTATCCGGGTACTACACGGCGGAGGAGTTAATTGAAGGGTTGTCCCAATTTAAAAAGCCCTCAAGTATGATAGTTGATAAAGATATTGAAGAAATAGGCATTGCGGAAGTCGAAGGTGAGATTAACGGTTGTCCAACTCAGGTAATTATCACCCACTTTGCAGGTTATATTCCGCCCAATTACCCAAAAGATCAAATTGAATCTTTTAAAAAAGGATTGGAATCGCTTGAAAATATTTCACCAAAATGGAAATCTTTAAGGGAAGAAAAGTACGCCAGCTTTTATTTAGAGAATAAGGACGACATCAACAGGATTATTGAAATTATTGATTTCAGAATTGAAAAACTTAAACCCATTGTTCAAAAAATAAGTACAAATCAGTGGTTAACAGGTGATGAAAGTAATTATTTAAAGCAGGATGAAGCCCTGGCTGAAGAGTTGAATAGCCTTTCTGAAAAAATGAGTCCTCCGCGAATTTAAGTCCGCGGTTTCCTCTTCCTCCGGAAAAAGCGGGCGCATACAATGCCTGTAGCAAATTCAGGGTTTGTTTGCTATACTTGCCCACAAATGGCTTCACCCAGAAATCTTATAAAGCTTCCAAAATCGAAGATCAACTCTCCTTTTTCAGGCAAGAAAAACGGAAGTAAAAAACGAATGCAAAATAT
>JAKFWZ010000031.1 GCA_021731695.1 Candidatus Daviesbacteria bacterium
CAAATCCAAAAAATATCAAAGAATAAGTAACTCCTGCAATTACGAGTTGAAAAAGGTTTTCCGGAACTACATTGATGGATTTTACAGTTATAAAAATTATAAGTGAAAAAATTAAAAGTTTTGAATAGAAAAACAAATCCAGAGAAAATTTTATATACTTCTTTATCATTATTGTAAAAATTAAAACTAACATTAACGCTATAAAACTATCCATAAAAACTGAGCCAATTAATCCAAGCTGATTTATAAAAAACGCATCTAAACCTACATTTATAACTCCCACAAAGAGCAGGATATTCAATCGCTCTTTCATTTTTCCTAAGCCTAAAGCAATGGTTCCTAATAAATTTCCCAAAAGCAAAAAAACGTATCCAACGCTTAAAACAGTTAAAGGAAACGCAGAATACGGGACCCATTTATCTCCAAAAATAATACTGATTATATTTTCAGGATAAAGCACTATAAAAAGCGCAAAATATACACCAACAAATGGAATAATTGTATAGAGCTTATTTAATATGAAACCTAGCTTTTCTTTTTCTCCCTCCATTAGGTATGAAGTTAAGGGCAGTAAAATATTGTGTATTGGAGCCAGAAAAATAATTCCAATTGAAGCGATTGGAACAATAATATTGTATATTCCTACATCAGTAACTCCCATAAAAAGTGTCAGGAAAAATATATCGCTAGCTGTCATTAAACTGTAAATAAATGTCGTAATAAAAGCCGGAATCGCATATTTAATTAACGAATTTAAAAAATCAGAACTCTTAACAAATTTATTGTCAGTTAAAAAAGAATGTTTTTTTAAAAGCAGGAAGAGATAAATAACGAGAGTTAGAACATATGATCCCAACCAAACAAAACCATAATTGTTTATGCTATTTAATCCCATAAAAACTAAACCTAAAGAAAAAGAAAAAACAAAAAAGTTTTTAATGGTATTTATCGATGAAAAATATTTTGCACTTTGCAGACCTGTAAAAATTTGGTTTACACCATTTAAAAATCCGTTGAGAATTAAGAATATGCAGAAGATGTAAATAATACTTTCAGAGCCCGCGACTTTAAAATAATTGTTAGCCAGGAATGGTGCCAAATAAACTAAAACCAAAGCTAAAAATATTGAAACATTAAGTTGTACAAATTGACCATATAAAAAAGTATTCCATAATTTTCCATAATTTTTTTGTTTAAAATATTTTGGGATAAAATAGGCAATCGCTTCCCCAAATCCTAAATCTGCATAAGTTGATAACATTGCAAAAAGTCCAAAGACTGCGTAAAACAATCCATAATCTTCAATTGATAAAGTTCTTGAATATATTACTCGGATTAAGTATGCGAGAATTGAACCAAAAAGTGTAAAAGTAACTGCTGTTAAACTTCCGGTTAGAATTTTTTTTGAAAGGGGGATATCAGAACTCATATTGAATTTTTCAAAGTATAATCAACAATCAAGAACTTGTATACTTTTTAAATTGACTTAAAAAGGTTCAATGATATAATTTGATCCAATATGGCTTATTTTGAGAGAGATAGAATTCCATTTGACGGCAATCTTACGGATTTCATGAGGAATGAATATGCACAAAAAACCAGGGACAACGATCAAATCGGTTTAGGTAGTTTTCAAGAGGGCAAAACCTCGGCGTTTCCTGGGTATACTGCTGCTAACTCTAGACTAATCATAAACATAGGACTTCTATTTACGCCCGAAAGCAGAACCGGCATCATCGTGCGAGTAGCAGATCCTATAAAAAGACTTGCAGAAATTCATAATGTACCAATATTAGTAACGGGCGAGGATCAGGCCAGCGACCTTGCACCTCACAGTGTTGTCGCCGCTTGGAAAATAAATAACTTAGATAGTGAGGCAGTTAACAACGTCCAACGGATTATCACTTCATCTGATCTGCGAACACTGCCCTTTTTTCCAAACGCGCGGGAAATGACGAATGCCTTGGTGGGTAAGGATATTAATTATAGGGATTTGGTTGTCGCTCCTGCAGGTTACATTGCCTCGGGGTTCACAGAACCTCAGGATATCATTTTCAAGACCAGAATAGCGGGACAAGCCCTTGTAACTGCAGCCGTAAGACAGGTTTTGGAAGATGGTTGGCAAAGATTCCCTCCGCCATATTCCTATTACAATATTTCTCATGTATCAGTATTCAGAATTAACGGACCTGCAGATCCTAACAACCTTCTAAGATTCAGGGGTGACGTTTGTGATCAGATTGGTGAAGCACTCAGGAATGATCCGATCAAAGCGACAGTAGAAAAGGTTCACATTGGCAGTGCATTGGATTTTCAAATGGCTTTAGGTCCACAACAAGTAGATAAGAATTAAAGGTTGCCTTGTGCAATTTCAATTAAACTTCGTGCTACTCTCTCCCCCGCTTTTCCATCAGGTTTCCATAATGCCATTTCTTCCTGCAAGCCAGCATTCGCATCAGGGTTAAACAATCGGGCTATTAATGATCTACTTTCAGAAATCTGATTAATCACATGGCTCGCCCGAGTAACAGGCACTACAATATTCGGAACTTCTGTTTCAGCTAATACTTCCCTGTTCAGAATATGAAGAGTTGGTTTGCCTCTCATCACCGAAGACATTCCTTCAGTTGAAAAAATAGTTATCACTCTATCTGCAATAGCTCCTATGACACTCGTTGGGAAATTATCTGTATTTACTAGCCTGGATCTTAAGGGGCCTGCCATATCCTCATATACTTCCATAGGAACTACATCTCTCGGATGTCTTCTTATCGCTAAACGATAATCCAAATCTCTGGGTAAACCATCCACAACCATCTCAAATGCTCGTGGAGTCCCTCGTTTTTGACCCATAAAAACAACTAACTCTTCTCCTTCGTCTAAGCCTAGCTCTGGATAAATCTCTTTTTTCTTGCCATCCGGATCCTCTTGAGCTATGTAATCAAAGGCTGGTTGACCTGTAACTAAAACTTGCTCTGGTTTAAGCCAACGCAAAGCCTCAAGGTTAGCATCTTTTGCCCATACATTCATAACCATTATCCTATCGGGTCTTAAAAATGGATCTTCAAGACAATTCCTCAGCTCAGAACCATAAGCTCCGGGATAATCCTCAATCGCAACTGAGGGAATACCTTTTTCATAAGCAGCTGCGTTTATCAAAAGTTCCAATGTTGGGTTACTTGCCATACCTGTTAAAATAACATCCGCTCTTATATTCTCAATTCTATGGCTAGGATGCCAATGTCTGGCGGCGATCCTTAAATGTGGGTCAGAGCTTACAACATTCGCTGCAACCTCTCTGGCTAGAACTCTTATACTGACCACTGGATCAAGTAATTTTAAAGCAGGCATTATTGCGTTCGCAGCACCAGTATCAGTCATCCCTACCCCTATACGCCCACCTCCTTTTGGTGGTGTGCTATTTAGGTAAAGCTCAGTTGAGCGGGCAAACCCAGGGTCATCTCTGCCAATACTTTCAGGTGTATATCTAAGCTCTTTCATAACAAAATCGGACTTTACTTGATATTTTACTAAGAATCAATAGTTCAAACGGATAACACACTAAATATATCTTTTACAGAAATATTCTTTTTTGCAGTATTTTTGTATTTTTTATTCCTTTTTAGAAAAAGCTCTTTACTAGGTAAAATTATGTGAAACGGACCAGAATCAATCATTAATTCTTCTTCCTCAACAGTAAAAAGCCTTTCATCACTTTTTTCTCTTTCCCTCGCTCCAATTTCTTTTATTTTTACTTTCCCGTTTCCGTAACGTTTAATTAACTCTTCTGCAATTTGATAAATTTTATATTTGTTCATTTTTAAAACAAAAATTTCACTTCCTAACATTTGCGAAGCTGCTGAAAAAACTAAATTTACTGCATCCGGAATTGTCATAAAAAATCTTTCCATATTTTTATCAGTAATAAGAACCGGTCCGCCTTTTTTAATTTGCTCTATCCATAAAGGCACTACGGAACCGCGGGAATTAAAAACATTTCCAAATCTAACAACACCAAATTTTATTTCCGGATGACCTGAATAATTTGGCGCTGCAATCACTACACGTTCTGACATTAATTTTGTAATTCCCATAAAAGTGGAGGGGTTAACCGCCTTGTCTGTAGAAATTGAAACCATTTTTTCAACATGGTGATCTATCGCCATCTCAACAACATTTTGAGTTCCTGAAACATTTGTTTTTATTGCTTCAAAAGGATTTGTTTCACAAAACGAAACATGCTTTAGCGCGGCTGCATGAAAAACAATATCAATATCATTAAAAGCCCGGTCAAGCCGTTGTCTATCACGAACATCACCTAAAAGAAAACGAATATTTGAGAAATTCTTATTCACTCTCAATTCATGGGATAACTGATGTTGCTTAAATTCATCTCTTGAAAAAACCCGAAGCTGTTTTGGAAAGTACTTTAAAAGTTGTCTCACAATTTCGCTGCCAATCGATCCTGTTCCTCCGGTAACTAATATTCTTTTGCCTTTAAATAATTTTGTAAAATTCATTCTAAATTGCAGTCCATCCTCCATCAACCATAATTGTTGCCCCCGTTATATATGACGCACCATCTGATGCCAAAAATAAAACAGCCGATGCAATTTCTTCAGGATTTCCCATTCTCTTTAGAGGAGTTTGTTTAGAATAATTCTTTACAAAAGTTTTATTCTGATTATCAAAAATCCCTCCGGGGCAAACGGTATTAACTCTGACTCCAGCAGAACCAAAATATGAAGCTAAATAACGACTTAAGTTTGCTATTCCACCTTTTATAGCAGAATAAGCAAAGGCACTTGTCATTTCGGTTCCTTCATAAATGTTAAAGTTTGCTCCAACCATTCCGTAAATCGAACCAAAGTTAATTAAACTTCCGCCTTTTTGTTTTTTCATAATTATGCAAACTTTCCGACTAATCCAGATGTAGCTATTTAGGTGGTCTGAAACATTTTTATCTAACGACTCTACTGGTATATCCTCAATTTTTTTACCCCAATCTGCGGTCCGGGGAAATGAAGTGTTTACCCAAATATCAATCTTTTTATATTTTTTTAAAAGCCCGTCAATTTTCTTATCAGTTTCATAAAAATTTGCGCTGTCGAATTCTTCAAAAAAAGCAGTTAGTTTTTTCTTCTTTAAATCAGCTACTATTTTTTCACCTTTAATGGAATTAATATCAAGAATTACAACTTTTGCTCCAGCTTCCGCTAAAGCAATTACCACCTGAGTTCCAATTAACCCCGCCCCCCCATTTACAAATGCAGTTTTTCCCTTTAAAGAAAACTTTTCCAAATACTTAGTCATAGTTTTACAATTCTTTCTTTTACCAAACTTTCTAAAATTTTAAAGTCAATTTCAGTATCGATATCTATAGCAGAAATCGGATCCATGATAAAGGGGACAGTATTTTTTGACACAGCTTTTGTATTCTTTTCATCCTTAAGATAATTAATGTCATAGATATAAATTGAATTGTTCATATCATATACACTTGGTGCATCCTGTCTTCTTAAAAAACCATCATTAGGTTTGCTGTACCAAACTTTTCCGTTGCCTGAATCCTCCAGCATATTAAAGTAAGGATTCCTCGCTGCAGGAGTTACACTAACTAAGGTTTCCGGTTTTTTCTTTTTAAATAATTTAAGTGCCTCATCTATATCTTTTGAAGTACGAATTGGTGCAGTAACCGGTAAATCAATTAAATAGTCATATTTTTCTTTATAAATACTTTCACATTCTTGAATTGCATGACGTAAAACTGAAATTGTTCCTGCAGTATCAGTTGCGAGCTCTGCCGGTCTTTTAAACGGAACTTGTGCTCCATATTTTTTTGCAATTTTTGCAATTTCCTCCGAATCAGTCGTAACAATAACTCTTTTCGCTTTATCCCACTTTAAGGCCTGTTTTATTGTGTAATAAATTAAAGGCTTACCATTAAGATCTTTAATATTTTTTCCTTTAACGCCTTTTGATCCACCTCTGGCACAAATAGTCAGTAAAATTTTAGACATAAGTTTTTTTGAATTTAATAATTTGTTTGAAAAGTATCGCAGCGTCAATAAGATTGTTCATCATTTTCGGATTATCAATATTCGCAAAGAAATAATCAAGCTGATTCTCAAATGAAATATTCCTTTCTGTTGGAAACTGTTTTTTTGCTATTAAATTTCCATTTCTTACTTCTGAAATTTCTGAATTGCTTAAATCTCCAATAACAGTTAAATTTTCAAAATTAATTTCTATTTTATTTTCAACTTTATGACTAAAAAAATCTAAATGAATATTTCCCGGACCTGATTTAGTCTGAACCAGGATATCTGCATAATCTTCACTGTCAACTGTTACACTCCCCCTTTTCCCATATATCCCTGACATGTTTTTAATATTTCCTAATAAATAACTTGTGTAATCTATTTCATGAGATAAATCCAGAACAATTCCCCCACCCATTTTTTTAATAGCCGTATATCTTTTTTTATAATCACCCGCTCTCCAATCAGGATAGTATGATGTATTTACGGATCTTAAATGTAAAAATTTATTTCCATAGGAAAGACCTTGCTCATTTTTAGTAAAGTATTTTTTCAGTTCAGTAATTACCGGATGAAATCTACGGTTATAAGCAAGGTACGTTACGAGCTTTTTTCTTTTGACAATTCTCAGAAGTTTATCCAGATTTTTTAATTTGCTGTCAATTGGTTTTTCTATAAAAAGATTGCAATCAATTTCTGCGCATTTTATAGCAGTATCTATATGCAAAGATGTCGGATTCGTAATGAAGGCTACATCTGGTTTTAGTTTTTTAACTTCATTCCATGATTTTAATTCTGTAACATAATCTGGAAGTTTTACATTACTTTTTCCGGATCTAAATGCATATAAATCATGTTTAAATTTTTTATGAATTAACTCTGCATGGCGTTGTCCAATCGATCCCATCCCAAAAAAAACAGTTTTCATTTTTAAACCATCTTCTTCTTTCTTTGAATTATTTGAATCGGAAAACCCCAAGGATCTCGAAACATTGCCACTTTGTCTCCTGTAGCTATAACTGAAATTTCATCAACAACTTCTGCGCCACTGTTCTGTAATTTTTCAAAAGCTTTATTTATATTAGGAACTGTAAATCCTAAATGCATAATTGCCGGGTCAGTGGCTTTATAATTTGGCACTTTTTTATCTGGCAATCTAAAAATCTCCAACATCACAGAACCTGTCGAATCAACAATAAAATGGTGAAATGGTGAAGAATCCATTTCTTTAATAATTGAAAAGCCCAAGTTTTCGCAATACCACTTTGCTGCAGAAACAGGATCTTTTAAATTTAATGCCAAATGCTCGAGTTTCATTTTTTGGATTATAGCATTTTATGTATAATACAAAGCTAATATGCCGGAAAGTTTTAATGATCAATATGCTCGTTCCTACGAAAGACATTCAGCCAGACTCATCAGACCTTATCAAACAGCCATTGATGCCCTCTTGATAGTTGATGGTGGTATTAGACCTAACGAAAGTGTTGTTGATATTGGCAGTGGCACTTTAAATTCAACAATTTATTTAGCTAGATCTGCTCCGCTCGCTCAAAGAATTGTTGGTTTGGAACCCTCAGGAATGATAAGGCTGGCAAATTATAAACTCGGCAGAGGACCTAATCCCTTTTCCGACCCGCAACTGGGATTTGAATCAGCGGTGGAATATATTGAAGAACAAAAAAAGCATGGAGAGAAATTAAGTTCTAAAATTGATTTGGTGCAGGGGCGGGTACCGGAAATTCCATTTGGAAGTGGAACTTTTGATAGAGCATATATGTGTCAGGTTATTCACTGGCTGGCCTTTCCTGATGAATCCTCACCTGCAGACTTTGATTACCTTGCAAGAGGACTGCGGGGTGTGGCAGATATTTTAAAGCCTAACGGCAAACTACTTTTCGACTCCAACGGACATATTTTTAATTACGAAGGATTACCGGATGGAGAAGCAGTCAACAAAAGGCATTATGTTAATCATCCTCTTTACCAGGCATTTGATAATAACTTTAATGAGTTTGTCACAAAGGAAGGTTATAAAATAGAAGAAACAGAAGAGAAAACTCCTGATAGATTAAGATTTTTGTTTAATATAGATAAAATTCAAGGCGTTTTAAGCACATCAGGTTTCGAGCTGGTCAATGGATTAAATGGCAATAATCATTTGATAACTTATATGGAATTCCCCGCTCGCAGAATTGCCGCTTCAATTTTGGATACAGCAAGAATGCATCACTTTAGGCATAAAGGATTAAATGAACTTCCAGATCAAGAAAGAGATAGGATTGTAAGCGATGTAATGGACATAACTTTAAAGACTATTCCTGATGATGATATGCAATATCGCGAGACTTTTATATCTTTTGCTGCACAAAGAGCGGCTTAATTTAAATATTGATTTATTATCAGTCTGCTAATACAATCGGGTGAGTTTATAGAATGAAATCTAAAAATCCTTTTATGGAAATTTCCGGCAGAAAAATCGGCATTGATTTTGCTCCCTTTGTTATCGCAGAAGTTGGTATTAACCATGAAGGCAGTTTTAAAAAAGCTATCAAAATGGTTGATGATGCAAAAGCTGCTGGATGCGAATGCATTAAATTTCAATCACACGTCGTTGAAGATGAAATGACTCATGTTGCCAAAAGTGTCATCCCCGGTCACACAAAAGAATCTATTTATGAAATTATTGAAAGATGTGCATTGAGTGAAAAAGAAGAAATTGAATTAAAAAAATATGTTGAAAAAAAGAAAATGATTTATATGTGCACCCCTTTTTCCAGAGCTGCAGCGGACAGGTTAGAAAAAATGGGAGTTACTGCTTATAAAATTGGCTCCGGAGAATGTAATAACTATCCTCTTATTGAACATATCGCAAAATTTGGTAAACCAATTATTTTATCAACCGGAATGAATGATATTCCTTCTATAAAAATTGCAGTTAAAATTTTGCGGAAATACAAAATTCCATTTGCGCTTTTACATTGCACTTCGCTCTACCCTACTCCTTATGAAAAAGTTAGATTAGGTGGAGTTCAGGAGCTACAAAAGGCGTTTCCTGATGCGGTTGTTGGTCTATCTGATCATTCTATCGGCAATTACACTTGTTTTGGTTCTGTTGCGCTGGGAGCTTCAATTTTAGAAAAACATTTCACCTCAAGTAAAAAATGGTTCGGGCCTGATATCGCAGTTTCAATTGACCCTACGGAGTTAAAAGATTTAATTATTGGTTCTGATGCAATTTGGAGGGCTTCCGGCGGTAAAAAAGCCATACTTAAAGAAGAGCAACCAACAATAGATTTTGCATATGCATCTGTCGTTTCGATTACTGATATCAAAAAAGGCGAAGTCTTTACTATGGAAAATATTTGGGTGAAGCGACCCGGAACGGGACAAATTAAAGCCATTGATTTTAAAAAAGTTTTAGGAAAAAAGGCATTAAAAAATATCTCAAATGATAATCCAATTAAATGGAGTGATTTTAAGTAAATGCAAAAATTTTTAAGCTGGCCGCTTTCAATTGATATTGATAATCAGGAATATAAGGGCAATGAACTTCTCGCTAAAAAACTCTCTAAAAAAGGTTTCAATGCTTTAATTAAAGATTATGTTTATATATCCCCTGATGATGTAAAAAGGTATTTCAAATTTATTCCAGACGCATGGGAATCATTTAAAGGAAATGGCGTTGATTTGGGTTCAGGAGTTGGCTGTATTTCTGCAACAATCGCCACAAAAGAAAATGTTAAACAAATTTATAGCGTTGAATTAGTAGAAAGTGTTGTTAAGCTTTGTCAGCCAATTATTATTAAAAAGATTTTAAACCCAAAAGATAGAAACAAAGTTATTTCGGTTATTGGAGACTTTGATAATTTAAAGTTAAAAGATAACTCAATTAATTTTGCAGTTTCCTGGTTTTCTATGCATCACTCTTTAGATCCGGTTAAAACATTTAAAGAAGCAAACCGAGTCCTAAAAAAAGGCGGCAGATTTATTTTTGCTGATAAGTTCCATAACAACAATGTTCCTGACAGTGAAATTGAAAGAATGTTAAATATAGTCTACAGTGAGGATTTTTTAAAGAAGAATTTCAGACCGGCGGGAATTAATTTAACCAGAAGAGAAAATGGTGAACATGAATATAGGTTTTTTGAATGGGAAAAATTCATCAAAAAATCCGGTTTTAAAATAATAACTGAAATTATAATTAAAACTGATGACCCTGAAAATAGAATGATTAAAAATGATAACGAACTTTGCGAAGTTTTTGTTGATTTTGCTGTTGGTGGATTCGGGAATCGGTCAATTGCGTTTGTCCTCGAAAAAAGATAACTCCTATTATGAAAAGAAAAATTCTGTTTATTACCGAAAGACGTGCAGATTATAGCCGCCTAAAACCGATCATGAATGCTGTTAAGAAGTCCGACAAATTAGAGATGCAACTCGTGGTTACGGGTATGCATTTATTGAAACGCTTCGGTAAAACTAAAAATGTCATTGTTAAGGATGGTTTTAAAATCGATGCTGTCGTGCCAATGTTTGGAGAGTCTGATCATGATGATGGAGCAAGTATGGTTGCGGGAATGGGTAAAGCTTTAATTGCTTTTTCAAAAACTTTTAAAAAACTCAAACCAGATATTATTTTTTCAGGATTTGATATTGGTGCTAACTTTGCAGCCGGAATTACGGGAATGCATTTAAATATCGTTGTTTCTCATATTCAGGGCGGTGAAGTTTCAGGAACTGTTGATGAAGTAATTCGCCACGCTATGACTAAATTTTCTCATATTCACTTTGCCGCAACTGAGCAAAGCAAAAAAAGAATTATTAAATTAGGCGAAGATCCAAAATATGTTTTTAATGTTGGAAGTCCAAGTTTAGATACGATTCACAACATCGATTATCCAAGCAAAGAGATAATGTCAAAAAAGTATGATTTTGATCCGAAGAAACCTTTAATTATAGTTTTACAGCACCCTGTCACTACAGAAGTGGAAGAAGTAGTTTCACAAATCAAAGAAACAATCGATGCTGTTCATGAAGTTAACGAAAAATTTAATACTCAGGCTATCGCGGTTTATTCAAATAATGATGCCGGCGGAAAAAGAATTGTGAATTTAATTGAAAAATCAGGAATTACGTCTTTTGCTCATATTCCATATGAAGATTTTTTGAGGCTCATGAATGTAGCATCAGTTTTAGTTGGAAATTCTTCAGCCGGCATTCACGAGGCCCCTTCATTAAAATTACCTACAGTAAATATCGGAACGAGGGAACAGTTTAGGGAAAGAGGTAAAAATATAATAGATGTTCCTCATAAAAAAGCAGAGATTGTTAAAGCAATAGAGAAATCAATGTTTGATAAAAAATTCAGAGCTTTAGTCGCCAGATCAAAAAACCCTTATGACTCCGGAAACACTGCAGAAAAAGTTATCCAAATTCTTGAAACAATAGAGCTGCCTCCTATCCAAAAAGTGATAACATACTAACGTTATGACTAAGAATATTTTAGTTATTGGAGGCACAGGTTTTATTGGTGACTATTTAATCCATAACCTGAGCTTACTCACTTCTCGAACAACAGTTCTTTACAGAGAAACAGAGCCCACACAAAAACTCAAAAATATTACTTACAAAAAACTTGATGCTTCTAAAGAAACAGAAAAATTCAGGAAGATTTTGCAAAACGTAACACATTTAGTAATCCTCTCAAGACCTGACGAAAAAATTATTAAAAACATTACGACCTCCAACTCAAAGATTGAGAAAATAATTTTTGCTTCAACAATTTTAATTTATCCGGATTCAAGAAAGCCACAGGATGAGTCGTCTAAATTAATTGCAGCAAATCCTTATGAACAAGGGAAAATAGATGAAGAGAAAATTTTAATTGAATTTTCCAAAAACAGTGCTATAAAAATTTGCATTGCCAGATTTACAAATATTTTCGGAGACGTTAAAAATCGTGGACTGGTACATTTTGTTTTAGACGCTTTAATTAATAATAAAACCTTTAAGCTAAATAATGATGGCAAGCAAATCAGAGATTTTCTTTTTGTTGAAGATGCTGCAAAATATCTTGAACTTTTAATTCTTGACCACCAAAAAAATTCAGTAGAAATATTTAATATCTGTAGTGGCACGGGTCATAGCGCAAAACAATTAATTTCAGAAGTTGAAAAAATTACAGGAAAAAAACTAGATGTAGTAAAAGGTGAGGTAACCCCAGAAAAACTTTGTGTAATCGGAAACAATAGTAAAATAATTAAAACAACCGGATATAAACCGGCTTTCTCCTTTGAGGAGGGCTTAAATAAAGCAATTTCAAATTATCAAAACTAAATGTATATAAGAATTATTCCGCGGCTCGATATAAAAGGCGAAAATTTAGTAAAGGGCATCCATCTTGAGGGTTTGCGCGTTTTAGGAAAACCTGAAGAGTTTGCAAAATATTATTACGAACAGGGCGCTGATGAGCTTTTATATATGGATGTTGTAGCCTCGTTATACGAAAGAAATAGCCTTCAGGACATTATCTCAAGAACCGCAAAGGAAATTTTCATACCCTTAACGGTTGGCGGAGGTATTAGAACTATCGAAGATATGCAGAATGTTTTTAGAGCCGGAGCTGATAAGGTTGCGATCAATACAGCTGCAGTCAGAAATCCAAAATTGATTTCTCAGGCTGCAAATCTTTTTGGAAGTGCCAATTTTGTTGTGGCCATTGAAGCGATAAAAAGCCTTGACGCACAATATTATGCATTTACCGACAACGGGCGTGAGCAAACGGGCCTTGAGGTAGTTTCTTGGGCGAAACAAGTTGAAAAACTTGGAGCCGGAGAGATAATTCTAACTTCCGTTGACCAGGAAGGCACTGGAAAAGGATTTGATCTCGAATTAATACAATTAGTAACCAAGGCGGTTAAAATTCCTGTCATCGCTCATGGTGGAGCCGGAAAAAAAGAAGATATTGCAGGTGTTATAAAAAATGGTCAAGTTAGTGGCGTTTCAATTGCATCAGTTTTACATTATGATTTTTTGAAAAAACAAAAAACTTCTTCAACTTTTTCAAATAAAAACATAACAGCAATAGGAATTAATGAGATTAAAAAATATTTAATAAAGGAAAATATCAAATGTCGGACTTAAAAATTGTTATTGCTGACTATAAATTGAGTAATCTTTTTTCAGTTGCTCATGCGCTAGAATATATCGGAGTCGAAGCAAGAATAACTAGTGACCCTAAAGAAATCGCACAAGCTCAATACTTAATACTCCCCGGTGTCGGAGCTTATGCAGATGCCATGCAAAATTTAAAAACACTAAAGATACTTGATCCGATACTCGCTCATATAAATCAGAAAAAACCTTTTATGGGTGTATGCTTAGGACTTCAGTTATTATTCGAAGAAAGTGAGGAATTTGGCAATCATAAAGGTTTAGGAATTTTAAAAGGAAGCGTTAAAAAACTTCCTGAAAAAAATAATAATCAACTTATTCGAATTCCTCATATTGGTTGGGATAAAATCGAAATAAAAAAACTTGAATTGTTTAAAGGAATTAAAAATCAAAGTTTTATGTATTTCGTTCATTCCTACTTTGTAATTCCAAAAGAATCTGATATTATCGCAACAGTCACAGATTACGAAGGAGTTGAGTTTGTTTCAGCAGTTTCGAAGGAAAATATTTTTGCCGTCCAATTTCATCCGGAAAAAAGCGGAAATAAAGGACCTCTCCTATATAAAAATTTCATTGAGAAATTTAAATAGAACATGAATCAATTTGCAACAACAGGTTTAAAAAAATCAGATTTAGCCCAATTTGCTCCAACAAAAAAAACTAATTATAAAATCTTATACGGACTACCAACAGAAGTAAAATTTTGCACCAGATGTGTTATTTCAAATCAACGTCCTAACTCAACTGTAGAATTTAAAAATAAACAGATTAAAAAGGAAACAATAATTTTTGATAAGAATGGTGTTTGTTCAGCATGCCTTTATGCCGAGATTAAAGATAACGAAATTGATTGGCATAAACGCGAAAAGGAATTAATTAAACTTTGCAATTTTTACCGCAGCAAAAAAGGCAATTATG
Source organism: Candidatus Daviesbacteria bacterium (assembly GCA_021731695.1). Classification (GTDB taxonomy): domain Bacteria; phylum Patescibacteriota; class Microgenomatia; order Daviesbacterales; family UBA10151; genus JACPKO01. Next base: position 14,136 of record JAKFWZ010000031.1, read on the forward strand.
ACTGCATTGTTCCGGGCTCGGGAGGAAAAGACAGTGCTTTTGCTGCTCATATTTTGAAATATAAATTCAAAATGAATCCTCTTACTGTAACTTGGGCACCTCATGTTTATACGGATGTTGGATTTGGAAATTTTCAAAGCTGGATTCAATCGGGTTTTGATAATGTCCTTTTTTCTCCAAATGGCAAATTGCACAGACTATTAACAAAACTTGCCTTTCAAAATTTATTACACCCTTTTCAGCCTTTTATAGTTGGTCAGCGACATATTGCACCTAAATCCTCAGTTTTATACAACATTCCATTGGTTTTTTACGGCGAAAATCCAGCAGAATATGGAAACAACATTAAAGAAAATTATATTCCTACAATGAATCCAAAATTTTATGAAGAAACTCCTGATTTAAAAAAAGTAATTTTAGGTGGAGTTAGCGCTAAAGAATTAATTAAAAAATATAACCTTACTGAAAATGAGCTTTTGCCTTATATCCCCGCTGATAAAAAACTTGTTAAAAAAGTCGGTACAACTGTTCATTATTTAGGTTATTACTTAAAATGGGATCCTCAGGAAGCTTTTTATTATGCTTCTGAAAATACTGGTTTTAAACCTAATACAGAAAGAACTGAAGGATCATATTCAAAATATTCATCAATTGATGACAGAATAGACCCCTTCCATTACTACACAACTTTGATTAAATTTGGGATAGGGAGAGCAACTTATGATGCATCTCAGGAAGTTAGAAATAAAAAAATTACCAGAGAAGAAGGAGTAGGTTTAGTTAAAAGATTCGACGGAGAATTTCCGGCTAAATATTTTAAACAAATTTTAGAATATATGGATTTAACAGAAGAAGATTTTTGGACTTTAATTAATAAAGGCAGATCGTCTCATCTTTGGAAATTCGAAAATGATGAATGGTCTTTGAGACATGGGGTTTGGATGCAATGAATAATTATAATGTAGTTTTAATAGGGGCCGGCAATATTGGCAGCAGACATTTGCAGGGTTTAGCTAAAGTTAAGTTCCCTTTAAATATCACCGTCATCGATCCTTTTGAACAATCCCTTAAAGTGGCCGAAGAGAGATTTAATCAAATTAAGCCTACGGCTAAGCATTCTATAAATTTCAATCTGGATATTAAAAATGTTCCTGACCAAACAGATTTAGCGATAATCGCAACTAGTTCAAACATTAGAAGAAGCGTCACAGAAGAGTTAATCAAAAATTCAAAAGTTAAAAATATCATTCTTGAAAAGTTACTGTTTCAAAAAAAATCAGATTTTCAATTCATTGAAAAACTTCTACATAAAAATAAAATTAAAACATGGGTCAATTGCAGTATGAGAGTTACTCCTTTCTACCAAAACCTAAAACCAATATTTAAAAACAAAAGAATTGTTTATCTTTTAACCGGAACAAAGTTTGGTATTGCAACTCAGGCAATTCATTTTATTGACCATATGGCTTATCTTTTAAATGATTATAATTTCGAAATTGATACTTCTGATTTAGATAAAAAAATACTCGACAGTAAACGTCAGGGATTTAAAGAACTTACAGGAACTATGAATATTAAATTTAAAAATGGCAGTACTGGTGTGTTTTCTGATTTTCAATCTGGAGACGCACCAATTATTGCGCAAATTATTTCTGATGAAACAATCGCTACGGCAAATGAAACGACTCGGGAAGTTTTTATTTCAAAATCTCCTGACTGGAATATGCAACCCTCAAAAGATCCCTTACTATTCCAAAGCGATATGACAAATTCTGTAACTGAAGAAATATTAAAAACCGGTAAATGCAACTTACCTACTTATTCAGAGTCTGCTCAGGTTCATTTAAAATTATTAGAAGAATTGTTAAAGTTTCTAAATTCTAATTCAGAAAAAAAATACGATTATTATCCTTTTACTTAAAATATGACAAAGTCTGAACCAGTACTTTTAATAGGCGTGGGCTATATGGGCATTGAGTTTGCTAAAGTCTTAAAAGCTCAGAAGCGAAACTTTATAGCAATAGGCAGAGGCGAAAAATCAGCTGATGAGTTCATAAAACAAACTGATCATCCAGTCATTACTGGGGGTTTGGACTCGTATCTTAGCCAAAATCCGAATACTAGCGACACTGCAATAGTCGCAATAAGCGAAGAACAATTAGGCAGCGCAACAATTAAATTATTAAATGCCGGTGTTAAAAATATTTTAGTTGAAAAGCCAGCCGGTTTGGATTTTGAGGACGTAAAAAAAGTAGCGAAATTAGCAAAATTAAATAAAGCTAAAGTTTTCGTCGGTTATAACCGCAGGTTTTATGCTTCTGTTGAAAAAGCAAATGAGATAATTAAAAAAGACGGCGGAATTTTATCAATGCATTTTGATTTTACAGAAGCTGTGAGCAGAATTATTCCACTAGTTAGAGCAAAAGGCGTTAAAGAGAATTGGTTTTTACAAAATTCAACTCATGTTATTGATATGGCTTTTTTCCTGGCAGGAAATCCGAAGAAAATGGTTTGTTTTACAAAAGACAAACTTGATTGGCATAAACCAGCTATTTTTACCGGCTCAGGAATCACTGAGAAAGGAGTTTTATTTTCATATCACTCAGATTGGAAGTCTGCTGGACGTTGGGCTGTAGAAATAATGACTCCTAAACATAAATTATTTTTCATTCCACTTGAGAAATTACGAATTCAAGACTGGGGAAGCTTTCAGGTAAATGACGTCAATCTGAATGACAAAATTGATACTGATTTTAAAGCTGGAATATATAAAGAAGTTGAATCATTTTCTGGAAAGAGAGAAAATCTTTGTACTATTGAGGAACAAGTTAGTAATTTAAAGTATTATGAGAAAATATTAAAAGGTCAAACTTTATAATGTTCTTCATACCAATCAATTGTCTCTTTTAGTCCTTGTTCTAATTTTATTCTCGCTCTAAACCCGACTAATTTCTCAGCTTTTTTAGTATCACAATTTCTTCTCGGCTGACCGTCCGGTTTTGTTTTATCAAATTTTATTTTTATATCTTTACCGGAAAGCTCTACGATTAATTTTGCAAGTTCACCAATTGTTATTTCTTCATCAGTCCCAATATTTACCGGATCTGCTTTTGGGTACTTTTCAATTGTCTCAATTAATCCCCGCGCAAAATCTTCAACATATAAAAAAGAACGGGATTGTTTTCCGGAACCCCAAACCTCTAAAGGATTTTCACCATCAAATACTCTTTTTATAATTCCGGGGATGACGTGAGACGTTGCCGGATCAAAATCATCTCTTGGCCCATAAGCGTTATAAGGACGGGCGATTCCAACCTTCATGCCATACTCAGTCGCGTAGAACCTTCCCATAAGTTCCATGACCCTTTTTGCCCACCCATAGCCTAAATTAGTAGGCTCTGGATCGTCCTTAAAACCCTCTGTTTCCGGAGTCGGTATTTCGCAATATCTTGGATAAACACAAGCGGAAGAAACAATTAAATATCTTTCAACATTATTTTTTAAAGATGTGTCGATTAAATTTTTGGCAATTTGAATATTATCCATAAACATTGTTGCAGGATGATTTAAATTAAATTGGATACCGGCAACTCTTGATGCCAAATTTAAAACAACATCCTGATTTTTTGTTATTTTTTTTGCTGATTCCGGAGAAATTAAATCAGTTTTAAAAACTTTTATTTCTTTTTTAATTTTACTAACATTTCGCAGATCTCCGGATTTTGAAGTAATTGAAATATTAGCACCTAAACCCAACAGTTGTTCACTGACAAAAGATCCGATAAAACCGCTTCCTCCGGCAACCAAAACTTTTTTACCTTTCCAAAATGAAGCCATTAAATCAATCCTCTGTTTTTTAAATAATCAGTAAATGTATCTTTTAAGAATTTTAAATCTTCATCTTTCAAAAAGGGATGACAGCCGATAATGAATCCTCTTTCAACAAGTCTCTTTGATATTGGATAATTTTTCTCTATTGGACCAAATATTTTTTTATAAATTGGTTGGGATAAGAGCGGGAAAAATAATCTGGTTTCAATTCCTTTTTCTTCAAGAAACAAAAGTAAATCATCGCGCTTAATTCTTTTGTCTTTTATAACAACGGGGTAAAGCATGTAAATATGCTCCCCTCCTTCTCTTTCTATTGGCAGTTGAAAAAATTCAGAATATTCAGATAACATTTTTGTCATTTTTCTTCCGACCTTTTGTCTTTTTTTAATAAGCTCATCTTTATTTTCAATTTCTGCAAGACCTAATGCTGATTCCATTTCAGTAATCCGGTAAGAATACCCAACATGAATAAACTGAAATCTGCGTTCGATCAAGCTTTTAAGCTTAGATTTATTATTTGTATCATCATCTTCCATATTCAAATAAATATTATCTCTTCCGTGAAACATTAAACTTTTAATCATCGTCGCGAGCTTCAAATCATCAGTCATAACAACCCCTCCAACTCCTGTTACTACAATGTGTGCAATGTAGGTTGAAAAAACTGAAACATCACCCATCGATCCAACTGGTTTTCCTTTATATGGAACAAACATCGTTTCACAGGCATCCTCTAGAATTTTTAGTTTGTATTTTTTTGCAATTTTGCATATTTTTTCCATATCCGCGCTTTGACCAAATAAATGTACCGGCATAATTGCGCGGGTTTTTGAAGTTATTTTTTCTTCGATTTTTTCAGGATCAATACAATAATTATCGCTTTCTACATCAACAAATACCGGTGTTAAATTATTATGCAAAATAACATTTGATGTTGCTATAAAAGTAATAGCCGGAACTAAAATTTCATCACCATCTTTCCAACCACCCATTTCTTTTAATGCATGTAATGCAACCTGAAGACCTGATGTTCCGCTATTTACTACCATTGCATATTTTCGCTCATGAGAATCTGCTAGTTGTCTCTCAAATTTTTTCGTGAAGGGACCGTACGAAAGCCTATTATTACTTAAGGCTTCGTTTACATACTTTTTAGCTCTTGAGGATATCTTAATATCAGAAATTGCAAAATGTCTTTTTTCCATTTTTACATTATATTCAAAGCACAGGTAAAAAAGCAGGAGTTAGCTTTTGGACGCAAAGAATGATTCAACTACTTCTTTAAGCCTTGCAAGATGTTTTTCTGTTAAACCCTGATGAACACCAATCATGAAGCCACCTTCCATTACTTCATCGGTATTAGGATATGATTTTGCAGTATCTCTATGAGGAATTGATTTAAAGCCAGGTTGCCTCAATATATTTCCAGTTGCCAAGGGTCTGGTCTGAACATTATTGGCCTCTAAAAATTTAACAAATTCTAATCTATCAAACAAATCATTTTTCTTTATTGTCACAGCAAAAATCTGCCATTGTGGTTTAGCATCTTTAAGAAAAATTGGAGTTATAAAATAATCAGAATATTTATCAAAAAACTTTTTCAAAAATTTAAAATTTCTTTCTCTAATTTTTACAAAAGATTTTAATTTATCGAGTTGGGCATTTCCGAAAGCTGCGCTAATTTCGAGTGGTAAAAAATTGTAGCCAACAGAATCGAAAATAAATTTTCCATCATAAGGAATTCCGTCTATTTTTCTGGAGAATCTTTGCTCAATACTTTCGGATTCATTAAACAGTGACGAGGACCTGCCCCATCCTCTTAACATTTTTGCGTTGTCTCGATCTTCATCAGAATTTACAACTACAATTCCTCCCCCACCTCCAGCAGTGATAACGTGAGATCCGTAAAAACTACATGTCGAAATATCAGTGTAAGCGCCAGTTGGTTTATCTTTATAATAAGAAACTAGCGCATCACATGAATCATCAATAAACTTGAGATTATATTTTTTTGCAATTTTTGCCAGTTTTTCCATATTTGGAACATTGCCAAACATAATTGGAATCATTAAAGCTTTTGTTTTTTTGGAAATTGCAGCTTCAACTTTATCTTCATCGATAACATAAGTTCCCTGTTTTACGTCAACAAAAACCGGAACCAAGCCTCTTTTTAAAATTGGTGCAACAACTGTGGAAAAAGATAAAACAGGTGTAATTATTTCAGCTCCCGCTGGTAAATCCAAAAGTTCAATTGCAATTAAATTTGCCGAAGACCCTGAGTTAACCATAATTCCATATTTTTTTCCGAAAAGTTTTGCAACACGGATTTCAAATTCATTAAGTTCTTTACCCATTAAAGTTCTGTGTTCTTTAATCACAGAAACAACTCTTTTTAATTCCTTATCATCATAAACAGACTGTGCGTGGGTTACTCGTAGAGGGATTTTTGAAGTACTCATCTTTTAGATCAGAATCCCATTATATAACTTATAGATAAAATGTAAATACACGGCTCGCGGGTAATCTAAAGCAGTTGGTACAAATTAACGGCAAATAGTTGTTAAATTAAATTATGTATCGACTAAATCAAATACCTTCTGAGGCACAAATCAAGAAACAGTTAAGGAGAATTGTTTTTGGTCAGAATCT